>CAUJIW010000062.1 GCA_963205175.1 Pseudomonadota bacterium | reverse complement strand
CCACGCTTTCATCCATATCCCGCCCGAGGCAACGGCGCGCTATGCCGAGGGGCCGGTCGACTGGACCTACACGCAAGCGGACGCGGCGGTGGCGGCACTGGCGGGGGCTTACCGCGCGGCGGGCTTCGTCGCCGGCCACCGGGTGGCGCTGGCGATGGACAACCGGGCGGATTTCTTCCTGCATGTGCTGGCGCTCAACGGGCTTGGCGCGAGCGTCGTGCCGCTCAACGCTGAAATGGCCGCCGCCGAACTGGGCTATATCCTCAAGCACTCCGATGCCGCGGCCGCAGTCTGTCTGGCGGACCATGTCGGCAAGGTGGAGGCCGCCCGCGACGCGGTGGGCCTTGCGCTGCCGGTCTGCGCCGTCGGGGCGGCTGTCGCCACGCCGGCCCGTGCACCGGCGGCGGCGCTGACCGACGACGCGCCGGCGCGCGAGGCCGCACTGCTCTACACCTCGGGCACCACCGGCAGCCCCAAGGGCTGCATTCTCTCCAACGCCTATTTCCTCGCCGCCGGCGGACTGTATGTCAGCCTCGGCGGCTACTGCGCTTTCCGCCCCGGCGTCGAGCGGCTGATCACGCCGCTGCCGGTAACGCACATGAACGCGCTGGCCTGCTCGTTCATGGCGATGATGATGGTCGGCGGCTGCGTCATCCAGCTTGACCGCTTCCACCCCTCGTCCTGGTGGCGCTCGGTGCGCGAGAGCCGGGCGACCTGCCTGCACTATCTCGGCGTCATGCCGGCGATGCTGCTGGGCGCGCCGGAAAGCCCGGAGGACGACATGAGCGGTCAGATCCGCTTCGGCTTCGGCGCCGGCGTCGACCCGCGCCACCATGTCCGCTTCGAGGATCGCTTCGGCTTCCCGCTGGTCGAGGCCTGGGCGATGACCGAAACCGGCGGTGCCGCCTGGATCACCGCCAACGTCGAGCCGCGCCATCGCGGCCAGCGCTGCTTCGGCAAGGCGCCGGCGGGGCTGGCCTGGCGCATCGTCGACGAGGCTGGCGCCGACGCGCCGGTGGGCACGCCGGGCGAGCTGCTGGTGCGCCGCGCCGAGGGCGACCCGCGCGCCGGCTTCTTCACCGCCTACTACAAGGACCCCGAGGCCACCGCGACCGCCTGGGAGGGCGGCTGGTTCCACACCGGCGACGTGGTGAAGGTGGACGACGCGGGCAGCTTCTACTTCGTTGACCGGCTGAAGAACGTGGTGCGGCGCAGCGGCGAGAACATCGCCGCGGTGGAGGTGGAGAGCATCCTGATGCAGCACCCGGCGGTGGCGGCGTGCGCGGTGGTGCCGGTGCCCGACGAAATCCGCGGCGAGGAGGTGTTCGCCTGCGTCGTGGTCAGGCCGGACCACGCGGCGGACGCGGCGACGGCGCGGGCGATCTTCGACGCGGCGATGGAAAAGCTCGTCTACTTCAAGGCGCCGGGCTATATCGCCTTTGTCGAGACCCTGCCGCAGACCGCCTCGCAGAAGCTGGCGCGCGGCGCCATCAAGAAGCTGGCGCTCGACCGGCTGGAGGCCCGCGACATGATCGATCTGTGCGCGCTGAAAAAGCGGCCGAAAACGCCGGGAGCCGGGCATTGAGCACCCCTGCTGCCGGGTTGCCGCGCGGCTATGAGGGCGTTGCCGTCGCCGTGCCGGTGACAGTGCCCTACCAGAAGACCAGCCCGCACGGGGCGGCCTGGTTCATCGGTCAGGCGCTGGCCCGGCTGATCGAGGGCGCCGGCATCGCCAAGGCGGACATCGACGGGCTGGCCGTTTCCAGTTTCACGCTGGCGCCGGATACCAGCGTCGCGCTGACCGAACAGTTCGGGATGAGCCCGCGCTGGCTGGAGTGGCTGCCCACCGGTGGCGCCAGCGGCGTGATGGCGCTGCGCCGGGCGGCACGCGCCATCCAGTGCGGCGATGCCGAAGTTATCGCCTGCATCGCCGGTGACACCAACCAGCCGGGCGCCTTCACGGCGCTGATCGAGCGGTTCAGCAACGCCTCGATGGACGCGGTCTATCCCTATGGCGGACTCGGCCCCAATGGCGTGTTCGCCATGATTACCCGCCACTATATGGAACGCTTCGGCGCCACGCGGGCGGATTTCGGCCGCCTGTGCGTCGCCCAGCGCCACAACGCCAGCAACTTCGCGCACGCCTTGCTGAAAAAGCCGCTGAACCTGGAGGATTATCTCGCCGCCCGCCCGGTCGCCGAGCCGATCCACCTGTTCGACTGCGTGATGCCGTGCGCCGGCGCCGACGCTTTTCTGGTGATGAGCGAGGACCGCGCCCGCCACCTCGGCCTGCCCTATGCAACGGTCGCCGGCGCCATCGAGCGCCACAACGCCTACGCCGACGATCCGGTCGCCTGGCGCGGCGGCTGGGCGATGGATGCCGATCAGCTCTATGCCCAGGCCGGCGTCGGCCCGGCGGATGTCGATCTCGTCGAGACCTATGACGACTATCCGGTAATTGCCTTCCTGCAGCTGGAGGACCTCGGCTTCTGCGCCAAGGGCGAGGCGGCGCGGCTGATCGCCGAGCGGCCGACCACCTGGGATGGCGGCGGCCTGCCGCACAACACCAGCGGCGGGCAGTTGTCCGCCGGTCTGGCCGGTGCCGCCGGCGGCTACCTCGGGCTGGTGGAGGCGCGGCGCCAGCTCACCGGCCAGGCGCTGGGCAATCCGGTGGCGGGCGCACGCCGGGCGCTGGTGTCGGGTTACGGCATGGTGATCCACGACCGCTGCCTGTGCACGGCGGCGACCATTCTGGAGGCCGGCTGGCGATGAGTGAGCTTCCCCCCTTTGCCCGCTCCGGCCCCGGTGCGGCGATGAGCGAGGCGTGCGCCGATGGCCGGCTGCGCCTGCAGGTGTGCGCATCCTGTGGCGCCACCCAATATCCGCCGCGCGAGGTCTGTTCGTCTTGCCTCGGCGGTGACCTTGCCTGGCAGCCGGTAGCGACCGGCGGGCGGGTGCTGAGCTGGACGCGCGGTCATGCGTCCGCGCTGGGTTATTTCCACAGCCGCCTGCCGTGGACGGTGGGCATGGTGCAGCTCGACGCCGGACCGCGCGCGCTGGTGCACCTGCCCGCGCGGCTGTGCGCGACCGGGGCTGCGGTTGACGTCCATGCCGTGGCCGACGCCAGCGGCCGGCGCGTGCTGCTGGCCTGGACGCCGGGCGCGGCGCTGCCGGCGGATGCCCATCTCGACAGCCTGATGCAGGCCCAGACAGGACAGGAACAGCCATGACCCACGGAACCATCGTTGTCACCGGCGGCAGCACCGGCATTGGTGAAGCGATCTGCCGCGACCTGCTGGCGACCGGCCACCGGGTGGTGTCGCTGGCCCGCCGGTCGGGCGCCATCTCGCATCCGTGCTTCGAGACGGTGGAGGTCGATCTCGCCGACCGTGCGGCGACCGCCGAGGCCGCCCGCGATGTCACCGCCCGCCACCAGGTCACCGGCATCGTCCATAACGCCGGCGTCATTCGCCCGGCGCTGCTGCCCGATGTGCAGCTGGCCGACCTCGACTATCTTGCCAACCTGCATCTGGCGGCGGCGATCACGCTGGCGCAGGCGGCGCTGCCGACGATGAAGGACGCGGGCTTCGGCCGCATCGTGCTGATCGCCTCGCGCGCGGCACTCGGGCTGGCCACCCGCACCGCCTACTCGGCCACCAAGGCCGGCATGATGGGCATGACCCGCACCTGGGCATTGGAGCTGGGGCCGCTGGGCATCACCGTCAACTGCGTGGCGCCGGGCCCGATCGTCTCCGACATGTTCCACGAGATCGTGCCGGCCGACAGCCCGAAGAAGGATCAGCTGGCCAAATCCATTCCCGTCGGCCGGCTGGGTCAGCCCGACGACGTGGCGCGCGCGGTGCGCTTCTTCCTTGGCGCCGACGCCGGCTTCGTCACCGGGCAGACCTTGTTCGTCTGCGGCGGCACCAGCGTCGGTTCCCTGGCGCTGTAGGCCTCCACCAGATCGGCCTCGATCCGCCGCAGCAGCACGTTGAACTGCATCAGCTCGGCGTCCGACAGGTTGCCGGTGCCCAGCGCGAAGGCGCGCGAGGCCTGCTGGCGGATTTCCGCCAGCGCCCGGCGGCCGGCGGCGGTCATCGTCACTTCGGTCACCCGGGCATCGGTGGCGCGCGGCGCCGTCGCCACCAGCCCGTCGGCGGCCATACGCTGCACCACCTTCTGCAAGGTGGGCAGCTTCATCGCCGCCATGTCGGCGATCAGGCTGAGCGAGGCCGGATTATGCTCGGCCAGCGACATCAGCACCCGCCAGCGCGGCCGGTCCATGCCGATGGGCTTGAGCAGCCGCTCCAGCACGTCGCTGTACACCTCGGCCACCCGGTAGAGCAGGTAGAAGGGGTAGTCGGCCAGCCGGAAGGCGCTGCTGGCCGGGTCGCTGAGCGCCCGGTAGGCGGTCGACTTGCCCGATTTTGCCATCCGCTCTCCCCAATCCAATACTTGAAACTTCAAATAATAGCGCTATGCTCGACGCCACACAGTGAAAGGCCCGTCATGACCGAACCCCTCGACGTCGCCAGCTTGGTGCGCCCTGACAGCGTGCACCGTCGCCTATACACCGATCCGGCGATCTTTGATCTGGAAATGCAGCGCATCTTCGAGCGCGCCTGGATCTTTGTCGGCCATGACAGCCAGGTGCCGGAAGCGGGGGATTATTATCACACCACGATCGGCCGGCAGTCGGTGATCATGGTGCGCGGCGCCGACGGCCAGGTGCGGGTGCTGTACAACCGCTGCCCGCACAAGGGCGCGCAGCTGGTGGGCGACACCAGCGGCAACGCCCGCCACTTCCGCTGCCTCTATCACGGCTGGGTGTTCGACACCGAAGGGCGCAACAAGGTCATTCCGCTGGAAAAGGGCTATGACGGCTCGCCCATCGGCAAGGGCAAGCCGTGTGCCGACATGGACGCGGTGGCGCGGGTGGGCAATTACCGCGGCTTCGTGTTCGCCAGCCTGGCCAAGGATGGCCCGGCGCTGGAGGCGTGGCTGGGCGGCGTCGCCTCGTCGATCGACAACATGGTCGACCGCTCACCCGAGGGCGCGCTGGAAGTCACCGGCGGCGTGTTCCGCTATCTGCACGACTCCAACTGGAAATTCTTCGTCGAGAACCTCAACGACATGATGCACCCGATGGTGACGCATAATTCCTCCAGCCTGACCGCGCGCCGCGTTGCCGACAAGGCGCTGGGCAAGGATGCCAGGATGCCGTCCGCCATCGAAATCCTGTCGCCGTTCACCAACAGCTATTCCTTCTTCGACGAGATGGGCCTGCATGCCTATCCCTATGGTCACGGTTATTCCGGCGGCCAGGTGAGCATCCACTCCGCCTATTCCGGCATCCCCGCCTACGACGCGCTGATGACCGAGGCCTACGGCGAGGAGCGGATGAAGGAGATTTATTCGGTCAACCGCCACAACACGGTGGTCTATCCCAGCCTGACGCTCAAAGGCGCGATCCAGACCATCCGGGTGGTGCGGCCGATCGCGGTCGACAAGACGCTGGTGGAATCCTGGGTGCTGCGGCTGAAAGGCGCGCCGGAGGAACTGCTGCAGCGCTCGATCCTCTACTGCAACCTGATCAATTCCTCGTTCAACCTGGTGGGGCCGGACGATGCCGAGGCCTATCGCCGGCAGCAGCTCGGCCTGATGACCGAGGCCAACGACTGGGTGAGCATGCACCGCTACCTGGGGCAGGAGACGCCGGCGGATCACGGCGGCCGGACCGCCATCGGGTCGAGCGACCTTGCCTTCCGCAACCAGTACGCGGCGTGGGCGCAGTATATGAGCGCGGAGGATTGAGCGTGAACACCACCACTTTTGACGCGCCGACCCAGCACCAGCTGGAGGCTTTCCTCTACCACGAGGCCGAACTGCTCGATGCCCAGCAATGGGCGGCGTGGGACGCGCTGTTCACCGACGATGGCGTCTACTGGCTGCCGGCGGCGGTCAATCAGCCGGACGCGGTCAACCACATCTCGCACATCCACGAGAACCGGCTGCTGCGGGCGGTGCGCATCGCCCGCTTCACCAACCCGGAGGCCTACTCGTTGCAGCCGCCGCCGCGCAGCTCGCATCTGGTCTCCAACGTGATGCTGCGGGCGTGGGACGCCAGCAGCGGCGCGCTCACCGTCAGTTCGCGGTTGCTGATGCTCTATTATCGCCGCGACCAGCAGACCGTGTTCGGCGGCAAGGTCAGCCACGATCTGCTGTGGGACGGCGCGATGTTCAAGATCCGCCAGAAGCGCGTCGATCTGGTCAACTGCGACGCCATGCACGAGAGCGTCCAGCTTTACATCTGATCGTGGTGGCGCGGGGCTCGGCCCGCAAGCGCCGATGCCGCAGCCTTGTCCAATTCGTGCCCGCGTCTGATTCGTGTCCGCTTCTGATTTGCGTCCGCGCGGCGATCCTGCCGCCAAATCGGACGATTCGGCCCGGTGTCGAGGCGGATATGGCACATCATGGCCGCCAGAATGTGAAAAGTTGCGGGTAATTTCGCCGTCGCCGCGAGATATTCCTCCGCAGTAACGGATGCTTAATGGCTGGTTCGTCATACCGGACGCATCGTCATTGTCGCAGGTAGCCATGAGTACATCACGCCACGCCGATCCCGTATCGACGCCAAGGTGCGTCGGCACCGCGTCCGGTCATCGACACCCGCCGACCGGCTAGGCCGCTTCTCCTCCGAACACATTTCTCACGCTGGCGCCCGGGCAGTTCCCCGAGGCCAGACGGAGTGCTGTGCCATCGGTTTATCCGCGATCACTCGAATCCCGCTCAAGCAACAGGAGCACTATCATGCGGAAGTTTCCCGCCCTTGCCACACTGAACCGCTCGGCCTCGGTCGTTGCCCTCGCCGCCGGCCTGGCGAGCCTCGCCGGTACGGCGCAGGCCGTTCCCACTGTCTTCTTCAACGAAGACCTGGTGGCGGGCGAGACGACCTTCGTCAACGCCATTACTGCCGCCGACGCGGCCTATAATCTGGCGAACAACGACACCCAGACGTCGAATATCTTCACCTACGACATCATGAACAATACCGGTGCCAGCTTCACGGTCACCAGCGGCGCCGAGACGGTCTATGTGCGCACCAGCCAGTCGCAGAACGCCGGGTTCATGAACTCGGTCGACGGCGACGAACAGAGCGACGGCTTCACCGGCTGGGGCAACTCCCACGACGGCACCTGGGCCGGCGCGGTGGCGTTGGGTTACACCGTCGAATTCTTCGCCGACGCGGGCTACACCACGCCCTATCTGATGAATGCGGTCGGCCTCTACGTCACCAACTGGGGCACCTGCTGCACGCTGAACAATCCGACGCCTGACGGCGGCACCGTCAACGCCTCGGAAGTCTATATGCTGTTCAACGGCGGCACGCCGCTGCTGGTGGGCGGCATCAGCACCTCGATTGCGGGCGAGGAGCACTTCGTCGCGGCGATCGACGACCGCAACTCCTTCAGCTCGGTGACGCTGATCGCCAATGGTCGTGGCGAGTATTTTGGCGCCGGCGCTTACCTGACCTTCTCCACGGTGCAGCTCAACAGCGTGCCGGCGGGCCTTTCCGTGGTTACTGTCGGCGACACGACGCCGGACATCGACACCGACCAGGAAGCCTACACCACCGACGAGCTTGCCAACTCGGAGGTCAACCCGACATTCGCCGGCGGTACGCTGCTGGTGACCTCCTCGCAGGAAATCGGCAACGGCTTCACCGTGGGTGGCGCGGGCGGCACTGTCGACACGGATGGCTTTGACCTGACGCTGACCGGCGTGATCGACGGCGGCGGCCAGTTCACCAAAACCGGTGCGGGCACGCTGGTCCTCACGGGGGCCAACACCTACTCGGGCGGCACCCGCATCGAGGAAGGCGACATCGAGATCGACGATGCGTCGTCGCTGGGCAGTGGTGACATCACCTTTGCCGGCGGCACCCTGACGCTCGGCCAGGGCGCCGGCGATGGCGTGACGCTGAACCAGGGTCTGGTGGTCGAAGCGACCAACGGCACGCTCGACACCTCGGGTGGCGACGTCACCATCGGTGGCGGCCTCGGCGGCACTGGCATCCTCTCCATCGTTGGCGGCAACGACGTTGCGCTGACCAGCGTGGCGACGGGCGCCATCAACCTGACCGCTGGCACGCTGACCATTGTCACCGAAGCTGGCGGCGACGCCACCGGCCCGATCGGCCTGAGCGGCGGCACCCTGACCACCGACGGCGACTACACCTTCACCGGCGCGCTGAACGTCACCAGCGGCACGCTCGACACCTCGGGCGGCAACCTGACGCTGGGCGGTGGCCTCGGCGGCACTGGCATCCTCTCCATCGTTGGCGGCAACGACGTTGCGCTGACCAGCGTGGCGACGGGCGCCATCAACCTGACCGCTGGCACGCTGACCATTGTCACCGAGGCTGGCGGCGACGCCACCGGCCCGATCGGCCTGAGCGGCGGCACCCTGACCACCGACGGTGACTACACCTTCACCGGCGCGCTGACCTTCAACGGCGGCGCCATCGACACCGGCGCCAGCACGGTCACGCTGACCGGCGGCGCCTCCGGCCCGTCCTGCCTGCTCAAGCAGGGCAGCGGCCGCCTGGTGCTGGCAGCGGACGCCAGCAACGACATCGGCGCCTGTGTCGAGGAAGGCACGCTGTCGCAGAACGCCGTGTTCACCGGCAATGTCTGGGTCTATGAGCCAGGCACCCTGCGGGGCACCGGCCTCATCGGCGGCAACGTCGAGGTCGCCGGCAGGTTCGCGCCGGGTAATTCGCCGGGCACCATGACGGTCGATGGCGACGTCGCCATGCTGGCCAGCGGTACGCTGCAGATCGACATCGACGGCCTGGGCACCGGCACCGGCGCGGGCAATTATTCCCGCGTGCTCGCCTCCGGCACCTTCACCGCCGATGGCAGCATCGAACCGCTGCTGCGCGGCATCACCGGGGACGCCAACAACGACTTCACGCCGGAAGTGGGCGACACCTTTATCGTCGTCGCCGCCGATGGTGGCGTCGAGGGCAGCTTCGATACGCTGGTGCAGCCGGACGAGGGTCTGGCTGATGGCACCCGCTTCGACATCTTCTACAACGCCAACACCATCGTGCTGGCGATCACTCCGGAGTCCTTCGCCAATGTCGCTGGCCTGAAGGGCAACGCCGGGGCCGTCGCCACCACCATCGACGGTCTGCGCGACGATGACGCCGGCGCCAGCCTGCGTTTCAACCTCGCCGGCCTTGACACGGGCGGACTGCGCACCTCGATGCAGCAGCTGGGCGGCGAAATCCACGCCGACCTGCTGGCGGCGGGCCTGGAGGGTCGTCGTCTTGCCCGTGGCGCCGTCGGTCAGCATCTGGCCAACCTGCGTTCGGGCCGCAAGTCGGTGACGCCGATCTCGGATGCCACCCGCGAGGCGACCGGCAGCCGCAAGGCCGGCGACGCCGCCGCGATGGTGGAGAACGTCGAGCCGGGTGAAGTGCTGTGGGTGCAGGGCATCGGCCGCACCGGCCATGTCAGCGGCGACGCGATGGCGTTCGGCTACAAGTACGACGTCGCCGGCGTGGCCGCCGGTCTCGATGTCGCCCTCGGCGGCGGCTGGCGCCTGGGCGCCGGTCTGGCGGCGATCAGCGGCGACGTTGATGCCCGCTCGATGGACCTCGGCCATGGCAACGCCAAGAGCACGCAGCTCTTCGCCTACGCCAGCTGGGCGCAGTCGGGCTACTTCGTCGACGCCGTGGTCGCCTACGGTTCGGACCGCTATACCACCAGCCGTTCCGTGGTGCTGGCGGATGGCGCCGTCGCCAACGACAGCAGCGCCAAGGGTCACAGCTGGGCGGCCGACCTGTCGGCCGGTGCCCGCCTGTCGCTGGGCAGCCTGACCGTCGAGCCGACGGCCGGCCTGCGCTGGGACCGCGGCAACCGTAAGGCACTGACCGAGGGCGGTTCGGCCGTCACCGGCCTCACCTTCGACAAGGAGACGCTCACCGCGCTGCAGGGCAAGGCGGGCGTGCGCGCCCAGCATGTCTATGCGCTGAAGTCGGTGGCGATCACGGCGGAGGCGCGCGCCTTCTGGCTGCACGACTTCAACAAGGCCAACGACATGCTGACCCCGGTGCTTGCCGGCGCCAGCCTCGGCGTGGTCAGCGCCAATCCGGGGCGTGACGCGGCCAGCCTCGGCGCCGGCCTGAGCATCGACACGACGGAGAACGTGGACCTCTACGTCGACTACGATGCCCAGCTGCGCAAGGGCGAGACCGCCCATGCGGTGATCGGCGGTCTGCGCGTGCGCTTCTAAGCGTAGCGCAACCGACGCCAGCAAAAAAGACGGCGGGAACTTCGGTTCCCGCCGCTTTTTTGTGTGCGTGATGCGTGTGTGGAGCGGAGCGTGCCCGCCGGGACGTTCAGGGCAGGCGCCTCATCCCAGGCGGTCGACCAGCTTTTCCGCCCGCGCGATCAGCGCGTCCTGGTGCGGTTGCAGTTCCTGGCCACCCAGCGCCTCCAGCATCGGGCCGAACGGATCCTCGATGGCGGTTTTGATACCGGAGAGCTGTTCCACCACCGCCAGGCCGTAATAGGGCACCGTCGGCGCGTTGTAGCCGCCCTCGTGGCTCATCACCAGCCGGCCGCCGCACAGCTCGTCGGCGACCGCCATCAGCTTGGCGGTGAGTTCACGATAGCCGCGGCTGTGCATCATCTGCCGGCCCAGCGGATCGTGGCCGCCCGCATCGAAGCCCGACGGCACGAAGATCATGTCCGGCTTGTAGGCCCGCAGCGCCGGCAGCACCACGCGGTCGAAGGTGGCCTCGTAGGCGCCATAGCCCGAGCCGGGGGGCAGCGGGATGTTGATGTTGTAGCCCTCGCCGGCGCCTTCGCCGATCTGCTCCATGCCGCCGGTATCGGGCGGGAAGCAGCGGTCCTGGTGGATCGAGATGGTCAGCGCGCGCGGCTCGCGCCAGAAGGCGGCCTCGGTGCCGTTGCCGT
>CAUJIW010000061.1 GCA_963205175.1 Pseudomonadota bacterium | reverse complement strand
GCTCAAGGGCGCCAGCGCCTGGAAGCTGATCTGGGCGCACACCAACCCATTCCCGGTGTGGGGCCAGCTGATCGCGGTGCAGGGCGTGCAGGCGCTGTACCTGCTGCCGCTCTACGGCTGGCTGATGCTCGCCGGCAGCTTCGCCCGCGGCAAACCTTTCCTGTGGGCGGTGCTGCCGCCGGTGATCTTCGCGATCATGGAATCGTTCGTCGGCTTCACCACGCATTTCTCGCTGAGCAAGGTGATCTGGGAGTTCATCCTGCGTCGCCTGGCGGCAGGCACCGCGCCGATCACCTTCAGCGCCGAAATGGGTGAAGGTTCGATGCAGGCCGGATACGCCGGCACCCGCTTCGCCGCGAACTTCGGCGATGTCATGGGTCGCCTCGGGACCGCGGACCTGTGGATCGGCGTCGCCATCGGCGTGGCCTTCCTCGCCGGCGCCGTGTGGCTGCGGCGGTATCGCGACGAGTCGACCAGGTGAGGCGAGGTCGGTGGTCGGTTGTCGCGAGCCTGATAGGGGTCGGGACGGCCGGAGCCTCCCCGCCCTCCGAACCGTACGGGCGGTTCTCCCGCATACGGCTCTCCAGTCGGTGGTTTCCTCATCGGGATTGGCTCGCCAGCTGCCGGGCCGTGGCCAGCGTGAACAGCCCGGCGGCAGCGAAGTAGGCATTGGGCCAGCGTCTATGGTCGGCTCGGCAGCGGCCGGCGCTCGGGCGTTTGGCTTGTTTCCGTAACAGCGCCCGCAGCCGTCGCCGGAGGAACCCGTCGAGCGACGCGAACACGTTGCGGTGGGCGTGCTTGAAGTAGCCGAACCAACCCCGCAACAGCGGATTCAACTTGGCCACGATCTGCCTCAGGCTGCGCCCCTCGGTACGCCGGGTCTGGCCGCGGATCTTCGCCTTCAGCGCCTTCAGGCTCTTGTCCCGCACCCAGCGACGCCCGCCCTCGAAGCGGTAGCCCAGAAACTCGAAGCCCTGGCCAGGTACGCGACAGTCCCCCACGTGGGTCTTGTCCGGATGCAGCTCCAACCCCGCAGACTGAACCCAACCGCGCACCACCTCCAACGCCTCGGCCGCCTCCGCCGCGCTGCGGCACAGAACCACAAAGTCGTCCGCGTAGCGCACCATCGACAAGCCCCGGGCCGCCAGTGTCTCGTCCAGATCGTGCAGGTAAAGGTTCGCCAGCAACGGGCTGATCACCGCGCCCTGCGGCGTCCCGCTCGTCGGGGACCAGCGCTTCAGGTCATGCACCACGTCCTGGTCGATCCAGCCATCCAGCAAGGCCAGTAACCGGCTATCGCTCAGCGTCTCCCGCAACCGCGCCTTCAGCCGCGCGTGCGGAATGCTGTCGAAATAGCCCTTCAGGTCCGCGTCCACCACATGCGTGTACCCAGCCTTCAGGCCCGCATCCACCCGCCGCAACGCATCCTTGCACCCGCGGCCCGGGCGGAACCCATAGCTCTCGGCCGCAAACAGCCGCTCGAATATCGGCTCGATCACTCGCTTCACCGCCGCCTGCACCACCCGGTCCCGAACCGTCGGTATCCCCAAGGGACGCACCTTCCCGTCTCCCTTCGGTATCTCCACCCGGCGCACCGCCGAAGGCCGATAACTCCCCGCCTCCAGCTCCGTCGACAGCTCGGCCAGATAGCGTTCCAGCTGACCCGCAAACCGCTCCACGCTCACCCGATCGACCCCGGCCGCACCGCGATTGCGCAGCACGTCCTGCCACGCCGATCGCAGCGTGCTCGGCCGGTACACCTTGTCGATCAGACTGAACCACTTGCCTCCTCGGACGCCGTTACCCAGCGCCGCCAACATGCGCTCCGTCCAGATGTCGCGGTCTACCCAGTCCCAACCCTCGGGACCACTCGACGCCGCTTGCTTAGACCCTCCGGCCACTGCCGCCGCTTCGCTTGCGCTCTCGCTCATCCAAACCTCCCGCATCCACCTTCCTGTCCCGCTTCCCTACCCGTGGCTTTGCTATCCACGGCTCTCGCGCACATCCCAGAAGGACTTGGGCAGGGTCAGCCCCCCAGTCATGCGCCGTCTCCCGACCAGCGCGCCCGATACCCCCACGATGCCGTCACGGTACTACCAGGACTCTGACTCCTGCCGCCGTCACCTCGGCCGCAGGTCTCCCCGCTTCACCCACACACCCTTCCAGACGTTCCACCTCCAACCACGGGGTCGGCCCGGCCATCGCTCCTGCCGCCACTTCGCGTGACCGATCACTTCCAGACTTCGCCTTCTCCCAGCCAGCTCGTCGCCGTATCCCGCCGAATCGAGTTCGCATCGCTGCAGACCGCCTGTTCGTCTCCGGTTGCTCCCCACCCCGCATCGCTGCGACGCAGTTACCTTCGACTTCGGGGCCATGGCATACCCCGGCGCGGACTTCCACCGCACTGTGTGTGTGCGCTCGCGGGCGCACTGGGAGCCGACTCTGTCGGCGATCTTTCCCGCGGCCGCCAGCAGACAGATCGCGGCTGAAGCCGCTCCCACAGGCCATCGGCTCGCCGGCTCCTGCTGCCGACAACCGACAACCAGCAACCGACAACCGGATCCAGCGGCCGCGGCAACCCAATCCGCCGCGGCCGGATTCTGAACGACCACGCCCGCATGAGCCAGCCGCGCTTGTCGCGGATTCCGCCTGCGTTTAGGCTGCGCCCACTTTTGCATACCGGGTGAATACTCATGACGCCGCGTTCGATCACGCTGATTGGCGCCCCCACCGATGTCGGCGCCGCCGACCGCGGCGCCTCGATGGGGCCGGAAGCACTGCGCGTCGCCGGCCTGCGCGAAGCGCTGATGGCGCGCGGGCTCAAGGTGCACGACCGCGGCAACCTGCAGGGGCCGATCAACCCGATGCAGCCGCCCGAAAGCGGCTACCGCCACCTGGACGAAGTCACCGAGTGGAACCGCCATGTGTTCGAGGCGGTCAGCGATGAACTCGACGACGGCCGCCTGCCGATCTTGCTCGGCGGCGATCATTGCCTGGCGATCGGATCGATCGGCGCGGTTGC
>CAUJIW010000060.1 GCA_963205175.1 Pseudomonadota bacterium | reverse complement strand
ACGCGGGGAAGGTGTTGGTCGAATGCCGTGTGTCCAGCGCGGTGCGCCAGTCGTCGGCATATACCAGTTGATTCCAGTCCGTGTTCAGTTTGTTGACCGGACAACCGTTGTGGCCGAAAGGGATGCCGCATTTCATGCAGCGCGCGGCCTGGTCGCGCAGTTCCGCTGCGGGCAGCGGCTTGATGAACTCGCGATAGTGCTTCAGCCGCTCTTCCGGCTTGTCATAGCCGCGGTCATGACGCTCGATCTCAAGGAAGCCGGTGGGCTTGCCCATGGTGCTTCTCCAGCCTTTAAAGTCGTTATTCGGCGGCAACGGCGGCAGCTGCCAGCCGTTCCGCTTCGAGGTCGCGCAGGGCGCGGCGATAGTCCTTCGGCATCACCTTGACGAACTTGCCCAGCGAGGCTGACCAGTCGTCGAGCAGGGCCCTGGCGCGCGCACTGCCGCTGTACAGGTGGTGGCGTTCCAGCAGGATGCGCAGGCGTTCGGCATCATGGCGCAGCATGTCGCCCATGCCATAGTCATGGACGTCGATGGCGCGCTGCTGCGGCCGGTTCGGCGCGTCGGCATCGGCCTCGCTGACGGCGAGCGGCTCGATGTCGACCATCGCCATGTTGCAGCGATCGCGGAAGTGGCCGTCGACGTCGTAGACGTAGGCCACGCCGCCCGACATGCCGGCCGCGAAGTTGCGCCCGGTCATCCCCAGTACGACGACCACGCCGCCGGTCATGTATTCGCAGCCATGGTCGCCGACGCCCTCGACGACCGCGATGGCGCCGGAGTTGCGCACGGCGAAGCGCTCGCCCGCCACGCCGACGAAATAGGCCTCGCCGGCGATGGCGCCGTAGAGCACGGTATTGCCGACAATGATGTTGGCCGCCGGGTCACGGTCGACATTGGACGGCGGCCGGACAATCACCCGCCCCCCCGACAGGCCCTTGCCGACATAGTCGTTGCCGTCACCCACCAGATCCAGCGTCACGCCGTGGGCGAGGAAGGCGCCGAAGCTCTGGCCGGCGACGCCGGTCAGCTGGACCGAGATGGTGCCGTCGGGCAGGCCGGCATGGCCATGGCGACGGGCGACCTTGCCCGACAGCATGGCGCCGGCGGTGCGGTTGATGTTGCGGATCGGCTGTTCGATGCGCACCGGCGTACCGGCTTCCAGCGCCGGCCGGGCCGCCGCGATCAGCACGTGATCGAGGGCGGCGTCGAGGCCGTGGTCCTGGGTCGCGGTGTTGCGCAGGCTGCCGCCCGGCGCCACCGGCACCTGGTGCAGGATCTTCGACAGGTCGACGCCGCGCGCCTTCCAGTGATCCAGCGCCTGGCGCATGTCGAGCTTGTCGACCCGGCCGATCATCTCGTTCAGCGTGCGGAAGCCAAGCCTGGCCATGATCTGGCGCAGCTCCTCGGCGACGAAGAAGAAATAGTTGATGACGTGCTCGGGCTGACCGGTGAAGCGTTTGCGCAGCACCGGATCCTGCGTCGCCACGCCCACCGGGCAGGTGTTGAGGTGGCACTTGCGCATCATGATGCAGCCGGCGGCGATCAGCGGCGCCGTCGCGAAGCCGAACTCGTCGGCGCCCAGCAGCGCGCCGATGGCGACGTCGCGGCCGGTGCGCAGGCCGCCGTCCACCTGCACCGCGATGCGGTCGCGCAGGCCGTTGAGCAGCAGCGTCTGCTGGGTTTCTGCCAGACCGATTTCCCACGGGCTGCCGGCGTGCGTCAGCGAGGTCAGCGGCGAGGCGCCGGTGCCGCCCTCGAAGCCCGAGATGGTCACATGGTCGGCACGCGCCTTGGAGACGCCGGCGGCGACGGTGCCGACACCGACCTCCGACACCAGTTTCACCGAAATGCGGGCGCCGGTGTTGACGTTCTTCAGGTCGTGGATCAGCTGGGCCAGATCCTCGATCGAATAGATGTCGTGGTGCGGCGGCGGCGAGATCAGGCCGACGCCCGGCGTCGAGTGGCGGACCTTGGCGATGTTCTTGTCCACCTTGTGACCGGGTAGCTGGCCGCCCTCGCCGGGCTTGGCGCCTTGGGCCATCTTGATCTGGATGTCATCGGCGTTGACCAGATATTCCGCGGTCACGCCGAAGCGGCCCGAGGCGACCTGCTTGATCGCCGAGCGCATCGAGTCGCCGTTGGGCAGTGGCTTGAAGCGATCCGGTTCCTCGCCGCCCTCGCCGGTGTTGGACCGGCCGCCGATGCGGTTCATGGCGATGGCCAGCGTGGTGTGGGCCTCGCGGCTGATCGAGCCGAAGCTCATGGCGCCGGTGGCAAAACGCTTGACGATTTCCGAGGCCGGCTCGACCTCCTCGATCGGCAGCGGGGTGTCGGCGAACCGGAAGGTCATCAGACCGCGCAGCGTCAGCAGCCGCTCACTCTGCTCGTTGATGGCGGCAGCGAACTCGGCGTAGTCGCTGGCGACATTGCCGCGCACCGCATGCTGCAGCTTGCCGATGGTCTGTGGCGTCCAGGCATGGTCCTCGCCGCGCAGGCGATAGGCGTAGGTACCGCCGACATCCAGCATGTTGCGGTAGATCGGGTTGTCGCCGAAGGCGTCGCGGTGCCGCCGCACGGTTTCTTCGGCCACCTCGCGCAGGCCGATGCCCTCGACAGTGGTCGCCGTGCCGGTGAAATAGGCCTGGACGAAGGCCGACGACAGGCCAACCGCGTCGAAGATCTGCGCCCCGCAGTAGGACTGGTAGGTGGAGATGCCCATCTTGGACATCACCTTCAGGATGCCCTTGCCCACCGCCTTGATGTAGTTTTTCTGCACCTCATAGGGCTTGAGCGGCAGGTTCTGGCGGACACGGATCTGCTCCAGGGTCTCGAACGCCAGATAAGGGTTCACCGCTTCCGCGCCGTAGCCCGCCAGCACGCAGAAGTGATGCACTTCGCGCGCCTCGCCGGTCTCGATGACCAGGCCGGTCTGCATGCGCAGGCCCTGGCGGACCAGATGGTGGTGCACCGCCGCCGTTGCCAGCGCGGCCGGAATGGCGATGCGCTCGGCCGATACCGCGCGGTCGGACAGGATGAGGATGTTGTTGTCCGCCAGCACGGCGTCGGTTGCTTCATGGCAGATGCGGCTGACCGCGCGCTCCAGGCCTTCGGCGCCCTCGCCGGCCGGCCAGGTGATGTCGATGGTGACGGTGCGGAAGGCGCCGTCGAGCAACTCGGACACCGAGCGGATCTTCTCCAGGTCGGCATTGGTGAGGATCGGCTGCGAGACTTCCAGCCGCTTGTGGGTGCCGGCATGATGGCCGAGCAGGTTCGGCCGCGGGCCGATCATCGACACCAGCGACATCACCAGTTCCTCGCGGATCGGGTCGATCGGCGGGTTGGTGACCTGGGCGAAGTTCTGCTTGAAATAGTCGTACAGCAGCTTGGAACGCTTCGACAGCACGGCGATCGGCGTATCGGTGCCCATGGAGCCGATCGGGTCGTCGGCCTGCTCGGCCATCGGGGTCAGAAAGCGCTCAATGTCCTCTTGCGAATAGCCGAAGGCCTGCTGGCGATCGAGCAGCGACACGCTCTCATCGCCCGGCGCGCCACTGGATTCCAGCGAGTCGGGCAGTTCCTCCAGCTTGTACTGGGTGTCCTTCAGCCATTCCTCGTAAGGCTCGGCTTCGGCGAGGCTGGCCTTGATTTCCTCGTCCTCGATGATGCGACCCTGCTCAAGGTCGATCAGCAGCATCTTGCCCGGCTGCAGGCGCCACTTGCGGACGATGTTCTCTTCCGCCACCGGCAGCACGCCGGATTCGGAGGCCATGATGACATGGTCGTCGTCGGTCACCAGGAAGCGGGCCGGGCGCAGGCCGTTGCGATCCAGTGTGGCGCCGATCTGCCGGCCGTCGGTGAAGGCGATGGCCGCCGGGCCGTCCCACGGTTCCATCAGGGCGGCGAAATACTCGTAGAAGGCCTTGCGCTTGGCATCCATCAGCGGGTTACCGGCCCATGCCTCCGGAATCAGCATCATCACCGCCTGCGCCAGCGGGTAGCCACCGGCCACCAGCAGCTCCAGCGCATTGTCGAGGCAGGCGGTGTCGGACTGGCCGTGCGGGATGAGCGGCCACATCTTGTCGAGGTCCGGCCCCAGCAGGTCGGATTCCAGCGTGCGGCGGCGGGCGTTCATCCAGTTGACGTTGCCGCGCACCGTGTTGATCTCGCCGTTGTGGGCGATGAAGCGGTACGGGTGGGCCAGCTTCCAAGACGGGAAGGTGTTGGTCGAGAACCGCTGGTGGACCATGGCCAGCGCCGAGGTCGTCAGCGGGTTGGCGAGATCCTCGTAGAAGCTGCCCACCTGGCCCGCCAGCAGCAGCCCCTTGTAGACGATGGTGCGGCTGGAGAAGGACGGCAGGTAGAACTGGCTCAGGCCCGGCAGGTTCTGCTTCCGGGCAATTTCGGCGAGCGGGTTCTGGGTCTGCTTGCGGATGGCCAGCAGCTTGCGCTCGAAGGCATCCTGGTCGCGGGTGTTGGGGCCGCGGCCGACGATGGCCTGGCGGATCACCGGCATTTCCGCCAGCACGGCCTTGCCGAGGCCGGCGGTGTTCACCGGCACGTCGCGCCAGCCGATCAGCGTCTGGCCCTCGACGCGCACGAAGCGCTCCAGCTGCCAGACGGCGGCCTCGCGGGCGGCGTCGTCCTGCGGCAGGAAGCACATCGCCACGGCATAGTCGCCGGGCGCCGGCAGGCTGAGTCCGGCCTTGTCGGCCCAGTCACGCAGCAGGGCGTCGGGAATCTGGATCAGGATGCCGGCGCCGTCGCCCATCAGCGGGTCGGCGCCCACGGCGCCGCGATGGTCGATGTTGAGCAGGATCTCCAGACCACGACGCACGATGTCGTTCGATTTCACGCCCTTGATGTTGGCAATGAAACCGACGCCGCAGGCATCGTGTTCGTTCCGGGGGTCGTACAGACCCTGCTTGCTCACATTCACCATCCCGCCCAATCCTTAACTTCCTGGCGTCAGACGCAACTGAAGTACGCTGCCCGGCAGCATACCACCGTGCATCGCACCTCGCTCTCTCTCCAAACCTCCGCTGGCGGTCACGCAGCCCCCGGACGCCTGAACCCGCTGCGATATCCCATTCCGCCCCGAGGTCAAGCGTCGGTGCGGCGTCCAAACCTGTCATTTCCGGCGGGAAGACCCCGCATATTACCTGCTGTGGCAGCAGGTGTAATGGTTAACTATGGGTAATATATGGAGTTTTCTGGACGCGCTCGGGGTGCTGCCGCATTCTGCGGGCCGAAGAGAAACTTCTGCCTCGACCGACTGGCAAGCATCCTCCATCGGGGTGTCGTCCGGCGACTGCAATTTTCCGTCCCGTGATTCGGTGCGCGTGATGTGTTCTTCTCAGCCGGCTCGCCAGTTGAGTAATTTTATTTCATGCAACCGGTGCCGCAGCGGCCGTCCCGACGTCCGCGGCCTCGATCTCGGCCGCCTTGGCTTCCACCAGCGCGACGATGTGATCGACCATCTGCGCATCGTCGATATGGTGGTCGGTCACGCCGGAGAGGTAGACCATATGCTTGCCGGCGCCGCCGCCGGTGACGCCGATGTCGGTCTCGCGCGCCTCACCGGGGCCGTTGACGACGCAGCCGATGATCGACAGCGACAGCGGCGTGTGGATGTGCGCCAGCCTCGCCTCCAGCGTCTCCACCGTCTTGATGACGTTGTAGCCCTGGCGGGCGCAGGACGGGCAGGAGACGATGCGCACGCCGCGGTGGCGGATGCCCAGCGACTTCAGCATCTCGAAGCCGACGCGCACTTCCTCCTCCGGCGGCGCCGACAGCGAGACGCGGATGGTGTCGCCAATGCCGCCCCACAGCAGCATGCCCATGCCGATGGACGACTTGACGGTGCCGCCGATCAGGCTGCCGGCCTCGGTGATGCCCAGGTGCAGCGGGTAGTCGCAGGCGTCCGCCAGTCCCTGGTAGGCGGCGACGGCGAGGAACACGTCGGAGGCCTTCACCGAGATCTTGAACTCGCGGAAGTCGGCGTCCTCCAGCAGCCTGGCGTGCTCCAGCGCGGATTCCACCATCGCTTCCGGGCAGGGCTCGCCATATTTTTCCAGCAGGTGCCGCTCCAGGCTGCCGGCGTTGACGCCGATGCGCATGGAACAGCCATTGGCGCGGGCGGCGCGCACCACTTCCTTCACACGCTCCGGCCCGCCGATGTTGCCGGGGTTGATGCGCAGGCAGGCGGCGCCGGCATCGGCGGCTTCCAGCGCGCGCTTGTAGTGGAAGTGGATGTCGGCGACCAGTGGCACCCTGGCGGCGCGGGCGATCTGGCGGAAAGCCGCGGTCGACTCCTCGTCGGGGCAGGAGACGCGGATGATGTCGGCGCCGGCATCCTCGCAGCGGCGGATCTGGTCGATGGTGGCGGCGGCGTCCGAGGTCACCGTGTTGGTCATGGTCTGGACGGTGATCGGGGCGTCACCGCCAACGGGCACCTTGCCGACCATGATCTGGCGACAGCGGCGGCGCGTGATGTCGCGCCAGGGGCGAATGCTCATCGGATTACCCGGACAGTTGCAACGAATGCCTGCTATATAGGCGCCGCCGCTGCGCATGGCGAGCCGGACGTGCCGGTATTCACCACATCGAGGCGTTGCGCCCGGCGGCCTATGGGCATGGCGTTAATCCGGCCTTATGATTGTTAGGCTAAGCGGGGGCACTCAACCGGCGACCAGAGGGGGGCGTCATGAGCATGGCAGGGGCATTCAAGCGCCTTCTCAAGCAGATTCTGCTGCCGCCCGTAGAGGCGATGCGGCGTCGCCGGCGTCAACACGAGCTCAAGTCGGAACGCGTTGCGGTGTCACAGACGCAGCTTGCCGCGGCGATTGCGGCGCTGCCGTTGCACAAGGGTGGTGTCGTGCTCGTCCACTCCTCCCTGAAGAGCCTGGGCTACGTCGAGGGTGGTGCCGAGGCGGTGGTGGAGGCGCTGGTCGACGGCATCGTCAAGGCTCATGGCGGCACCGTCATGCTGCCGACCTTCTCCATCGACGGCACCATGTACAATACGCTCAAGTCGGGTCGGGCTTTTGATGTCCGCTCCACTCCGTCCAATCTCGGGGCACTGCCGGAGGCGTTCCGTCGCCACCCGCTGGCGGTGCGCAGCGTCCACCCGTCGCACAGCTTCGCCGCTATCGGGCCGGAGGCGGCCTGGCTCACCGAGGCGCATCATCTCGCCCGGACCAACTTTGGCGACGACACGCCGATGGCACGGATGCTCGCGCGGCCCAGTCAGTTGCTCGGCCTGGGTACCAACCTCGGCAATGTGACCTTCTATCATGTGCTCGAAGACCGGGAGGCCTTTCCGTTCCCGGTGTACGCGCCGGACGGTCCGTTTGCCGTCGACTGCACCGACCGCGCAGGCGTGGTGCACCACCTCAGCCTCAACGCGCACCAGCCCGGCGAGCTGCCGATGCGGCGGATCGATCACCGCACTGGCGGCGCGACCCTGCGGGCGCTCTACACCGCGCACATGGAGGCGCGGGGGGTGTTGAGCTGGCATCAAGTTGGCGAGGCGCGCAGCTGGCTGGTGGACGCCAACAGTTTTTATCGGGAGGTCAAGGCCTTGATGGAAGAAGGACTTACCGTCTATGCCGACGAGGCCGGGCGGACAGCGTTTGCCAGCCGCCACGGCATGACACTGCCCTCCGCCCCGTAAGATCGCAGGACCAGGGAAAGAATATGTTGCGACACCTTAAAGCCGCTCTCAAGACGCTATTGCCTGAACAGGCGGTCGAGAAATATCGCAAGTGGGAGCAGGAACAGGCACTGACCGAGCTCGGTCGCGCCGTGCTCAAGGCGGATCGCGGGCCGTTGCCAGGCGATCCCGGCAAGCCGGTCGAGGTTGCCATCGCCAATATGGACTGGCTGCTGCGCGCTCAGGCCTGTTCGAAGTCGCAGGATGGCGGTGTTGCTCGCGATTTCGACTTGCGCACCGGCTGGGCGCCTTCCTACCCCGAGACCACCGGGTACATCATTCCCACCCTTCTAGACGGCGCTGTGCGCTTCGGCCGCGACGACTACCGCGAGGCGGCCCGCCGGATGCTCGACTGGCTGAAGGCGATCCAGTTGCCGAGCGGCGGTTTTCAGGGTGGACGCATCGACCAGACGCCGGTGGTGCCGGTGACCTTCAATACCGGCCAGATTCTCATCGGTCTGGCGGCGGGTGTCGCGACCTTCGGTGCGGATGCCTATGGCGAGGCGATGCATGGCGCGGCCTGCTTTCTGCGGGACAGTCTCGACCCCGATGGCTGCTGGCGCTCACATCCGACGCCGTTCGCGGCGCCGGGCGACAAAGCCTACGAAACCCACGTCGCCTGGGGGCTGTTCGAGGCCGAACGGGTGGCACCCGGTGAGGGGTATGGCGAGGCCGGGCAACGTCAGGTGCGCTGGGCGATCTCGCGCCAGCTCGCCAACGGCTGGTTCCAGGATAATTGCCTGGTGCGCCCTGATGCGCCCCTCACCCACACCATCGGCTATGTTCTGCGCGGCTGCATCGAGGCCTATCGGTTGACGCCCGACACGGCGGTGCTGGCCGCCTGCCGGCGCACCGCCGACGCGCTTGCGGGCTGCGTGCGGGCTGACGGCTGGCTCGCCGGTCGTTACGACCGCGACTGGCAGCCGGCGGTGGATTATGTCTGTCTCACGGGTTCATCGCAGATCGCCGCCTGTTTTCTGCTGCTCGACGCCATCGAGTCCAACCCGGGCTATGTCGCGGCCGCGCAACGTCTCAACCAGTATGTTCGTCGTACCATCTCCCTGGATGGCCCGCCGGACATCCGTGGCGGCGTCAAGGGGTCGCATCCGGTCGATGGTGACTATGGCGACTACCAATATCTCAACTGGGCCGCCAAGTTCACGGCCGATGCCCAGCTCATGGAGGCGGACCGTCGGTAGCCTGGCCGCGTGGCGCGAGGCCAGGCGATGAGGCCTCCCGAACGATGCCGACGCCCCGCCACGACCCGCCCTCCGGCGGGTAACGCACGGGGCGGGTTTGATTATTCGGGATTGGTGCGGGGGCTGTCGGCGCTGGGCGGTGTCGCGCGGGAGGCAAGGTAGGCCTGCAGGCCGGCCGGCGTCAGTTCGAGATCCTTCACCACCTCGCCGGGACCGCCCATTGATGGCAGCACCGTGGTGCCGACAGTCACTTCAAGCGCCCCGGCGTTGCCCGTCATCAGCTTCAGGCCCGGCAGGGCGGGAACCCGGTAGGTCTCGCCCGCCTTCATGACGCCGATCTTGACCGCTCCCGACGTGCCGTCGGAGATTCTGACCCAGCTGTCTTCCAGTGCCTTGAGGATGATTGGCCCGTTATTGATGACCCGGGCGGCAGCGGTCGCCTGTTCTTCCGCTCGCAGGGTTGCCTCGTCAGCGGGCACGGCGGCGGCCTGGGGCGCTGAAACGGCTTCGGTGTCCGGTGGCGTCGCGGAGATCGCCAGGTCGGGGCCTTCGGTACTGGTGCCCTCCGCGGTGCCGGCAACGGATATCATGTCGTCCTCGGTGGGCGCCGTGGCGCCGATGAGGCCGCTGGTCCATGCCCACCAGCCACCCAGCACCGCGACCACGATGACGACACCCGCCACCGCCAGGCCGCGCGAGGGAATCTTGCTATCTCCCATCGGTTCGGGGAAATGCGCCTGCTCGGCGACCCCGAAGCGGGATGTCTCCGCCTTGAACTGGTTGCCCACCAGCTCCGAGGACAGGCCCAGCGCCTTGGCGTAGTTCTTGACGAACCCCAGCGAGAACGTCAGCGGCGGCAGCACCTCATGCTGGTCGTCCTCCAGGGCGGAGAGATAACGCGCGGAAATGCGGGTCTCGGCGGCGATATCGCCAATCGACAGGCCGCGCTCGATACGCCGGGTGCGCAACAGCTGTCCCACCGACATGGCGGTGCCCCCGGCAACAGCGCTGGAATCCGTCAAGGCTGACATTTTGTTCTCCTCAAGTCACTGGCCTTGTCAGTGACCGGTTGCACACCATTCAACTGGATAAGCGGATGATTTGGTACGACCCCGAAAGGCTTGGCGCCATCTTGCGCTGCCCTGTGGATAACTTTGACAGCAGAAAGCATGTTGTCAACATGTCAACGCCCGTTTGGCGGGCCGTCAGAGGGGAATTTTTTCGTCCTCGGCGAATTTCATCAGTCGATGGCGAATATCCGGGCTCGGACGGGTCAGTAATTCATCCATCAATTGACGTAATTTCGCCAGATCGAGGTGGCGTACGAGGTTCTTGATCGGACCGATAGCGGCAGGTGTGATCGACAGGCGGCGCACACCAAGCCCCATCAGCGCCATCGACTCCAGCGGCCTGCCCCCCATTTCCCCGCATACCGAGATGGGCTTGCCTGCGGCGTGTGCCTGATCGACGACCATTTTCAGGAAACGCAGGACACCGGGGCTGACCCAGTCGTAACGGTCGGCGAGCTTCGGGTTGGAGCGGTCGGCGGCAAACAGGAACTGGATCAGGTCGTTGGTGCCGATCGAGAGGAAGTCAAGCTTGGGCAGCAACTCGTCGAGCCGGTAGGCCAGGGCCGGCACTTCCATCATCACGCCGTAATTGATCCGCTGCGGCAATGGCAGGCCGCGCGTGATCAGATAATCCACCTGACCCTGAACGATGGCGCGTGCCTGCTCATACTCCCAGGGTTCGGTGACCATCGGGAACATCAGATTCAATTCCCGCCCGGCCGCGGCGTCGAGCAATGCGCGCGCCTGCACCTTCAGCAAGCCCTCGCGCTCCAGCGCCACACGGAGCGCCCGCCAGCCCATCGCCGGGTTTTCCTCGATGGTGTCGTCGTCCTTCAGGTAGGGCACGGCCTTGTCGCCACCGATATCGACGGTGCGGAACACAACCGGCTTGTCGGCGGCAGCGTGCAACACGTCGTAATACAGGCGCGTCTGCGCTTCGCGGCGGGGCAGGGCGGCGGAGACCAGGAACTGGAACTCGGTGCGGAACAGGCCGATGCCGTCGGCATTGGTGACGGACAGGCCGGGCAGATCGACGCGCAGACCGGCGTTCATCATCAGCTCTATGCGGGTGCCGTCGGCGGTGATGGCGGGCAGGTCGCGCAGCTTGGCATATTCGGCCTGGCGCCGGGCCCGCAGCGCGATGTGGGACTCGAACTGTTTGATGACGTTGGGGGCGGGCCGGATGAACAGGGCCTCGTTGGCAACATCGAGCAGCAGCGGGTCGCCTTCGTAGACATGGTCGCGGACCTGCTTGACACGACCGAGCATCGGCACGCCCATGGCGCGGGCGATGATGGTGACGTGCGCCGTGGGTGAGCCCTCCTCCAGCACCACGCCGCGCAGAAAGCGGCGGTCATATTCCAGCAGTTCGGCGGGGCCCAGATTGCGGGCGATCAGGATGCTGTCCTGGGTAAGGCCCGCCTGCGCCGCCGTGCCCATCCGGCCGGCGACAATGCGCAGCAGCCGGTTGGCCAGGTCGTCGAGGTCATGCAGGCGCTCCAGGAAGAACGGGTCCTGGGTCTTGCGCATGGCGATGCGGGTGCGTTGCTGCACGCGTTCGATGGCGGCCTCGGCGGTCAGGCCGCTGTCGATGGCCTCGGTGATCCGTCGGGCCCAGCCTTCGTCGAAGGCGAACATCTTGTAGGTTTCAAGAATGTCCTCATGCTCGCCCGAGCCGGCGAACTCCGCCTGGCTCATCATCTTGTCGATCTGCTGGCGCATGGTCTGGAAGGCGTCGGTGACGCGCTTGCGCTCGGCCTCGATGTCCTCGGCCACCGTATGTTCGACGACGACGCGCGGCTGGTGGAAGACCGCCATGCCGCGTGCCAGGCCATCCACCAGCTTGGTACCTGACATCCGCACCGGCGCCGTGTTCTGGGCACGCGCGCGCGCCATGGTTTCCTCGTCGACCAACCCGGCCGACGAGATGAGTTCCGAGAGCACCATGGCGACGGTCTGCATCGCCTCGATCTCCTCGTCCTCATACTGGCGGGGGTCGACATGCTGGACGCACAGCACACCGATCGCCTGTTCGCGCCGCAGGATCGGCACGCCGGCAAAGGAGTGGAAGACGTCCTCACCGGTTTCCGGGCGGTAGGCGAAGTCAGGGTGGGCGCGGGCTTCCGCGAGATTGAGCGGCGTCCGGTTGGTGGCGATGTTGCCCACCAGGCCTTCCGACAGCGCCATGCGGGTGACGTGGACGGCCTCCTGGGCCAGGCCTTCCGTCGCATAGAGTTCAAGCCAGCCATCGCGCAGCAGGTAGATGGAGGCGACCTCGCTCGACATAGCGCCGGCGATGGCCCGCACCACCTTGTTGAGTTTGGCCTGCACCGTGGCCCGCGACGCCATGACATCGTGCAGCCGGCGCAGAATGGCGCGCGGGGCGGACACGACGGGCGACGCCGGGCTCATGCAGTCGCCTCTAGGGGCAAGATGGTGCGCTCGGCCAGGAAGCGGGCGGCCTGATCGGTCAGTTCACCAATGATGTCGGCAACCGGCTGTTCACTGCTGACCAGGCCGACCGACTGGCCGGCCATCAGCGAGCCGCTCTCGACGTCGCCGTCGACCACCGCCCGGCGCAGCGCACCAGCCCAGTAATGCTCGATTTCCAGTTGCCCGGCGGCGATGTCGAGTTCGCCACGGTCGACCCGTTCGATGATCCGGCGCTGGGCTTCCATGAACGCTTCCGAGCCCTTGTTCTTCAGGGCCCGGACAGGGATCACCGGGAAACGCGGGTCGAGCTGGACCGAGGCGATGGCGTCGCGAGCGGCGCCACGCAGAAACGCCTTCTTGAAGTTGGGGTGTGCCACGCACTCGGTGGCGCACACGAAACGGGTGCCGAGCTGGACACCGGCGGCACCCATTTCCAGATAGGCGGCGATGGTCTCGCCGCGACCGATGCCGCCGGCGACGAATACCGGCACGTCGCGCACATGCGGCAGGATCTCCTGTGCCAGCACGGTCAGCGACACCGGGCCGATGTGGCCACCGGCCTCGGACCCCTCGATCACCAGTGCGTCGACGCCGGAGCGCACCAGCTTCTTTGCCAGCGCCAGCGCCGGCGCGAAGCAGATCAGCTTGGCGCCGCCCTTCTTGACCTTGTCGATGGCCTCGCCCGGCGGCAGGCCGCCGGCGAGCACCACATGGCCGACGCCTTCCGACAGGCAGACGTCCACCATGTCGAGCAGCTGCGGGTGCAAGGTGATGAGATTGACGCCAAAGGGTGCCGTGGTCAGCGCCCGGGTCGCCTGGATCTCCTCGCGCAGCCGCTCAGGCGTCATGGCGCCTGACGCCAGCACGCCGAAGCCACCGGCGTTGGAGATGGCGGCCACCAGGGTGCGTTCGGACACCCAGGTCATCGCACCGCCCAGAATGGCGTAGCGGCTGCCCAGGAATTCGACGCCGCGCCGCATCAGGGCATCCAGCCGGGCGCGGCCAGCGGCCAGGGCGGAGGGCGTCAGGTCGGTCATGCGGCGTCCAGTCCGTAGGCGGAGTGCAGGGCGCGTACCGCCAGTTCGGTGTAGTCCTCGGCGATCAGCACGCTGATCTTGATCTCGGAGGTCGAGATCACCTGGATGTTGATGCCCCGGTCGGCGAGCGCCTTGAACATGGTCTGTGCGACGCCCGCGTGGCTCTTCATGCCGACGCCCACCACCGAAACCTTGGAGACCGCCGCATCCGACACCAGGCCCTCGTAGCCCAGTTCGGCGCGGTGCTTCTCCAGCGTGTCCAGCGCGCGCGGCAGGTCGGTGCGGGTGACCGTGAAGGTGACGTCGGTGGTCTTGGTGTCGTGGGCGATGTTCTGCACGATCATGTCGACGTTGACGTTGGCGTCGGCCAGCGGCGAGAAGATGGCCGCGACAACGCCCGGCCGGTCGGGCACACCCACCAGCGTGATCTTGGCTTCGTTGCGTGAATAGGCCACGCCGGCGATCAGTTCCTGTTCCACGATTTCATCCTCGTCCACCACGAGCGTACCAGGCAAGTCCTCAAACGATGAGAGAACCTGGACGCGCACTTTTTCCTTCATCGCCAGTTCGACCGAGCGGGTCTGCAGCACCTTGGCGCCGACGCTGGCCAGCTCCAGCATCTCCTCATAGGTGATCTTGTCGAGCTTGCGTGCCTTGGGCACGATCCGGGGGTCGGTCGTGTAGACGCCGTCGACATCGGTGTAGATGTCGCAGCGGTCGGCCTTCAGCGCCGCCGCCAGCGCCACCGCGCTGGTGTCCGAGCCGCCGCGGCCCAGCGTCGTCACCCGGTTGTCGGGACCGAGCCCCTGGAAGCCCGCCACCACCGCCACCTGCCCGGTGAGCATGCGGGAGATCACCTCGCCGGTGTCGATGTCCTGGATGCGGGCCGAGCCGTGGGCGTCGTTGGTCCGTACGGGCAGCTGCCAGCCCAGCCAGCTGCGCGCCGGCACGCCCATCGACTGCAGCACGATGGCCAGCAGACCGGTCGTCACCTGCTCGCCAGTGGCGACCACGGTGTCGTATTCCCGGGCGTCATAGAGGGTCGCGGCCTCGCGGCAGAAGCCGACCAGCCGGTCGGTCTCGCCGGACATGGCGGAGACCACCACCGCGACTTCGTTGCCGCGATCCACCTCGGCCTTGACCCGCCGGGCCACGTTGCGGATACGGTCGACGTTGGCCACCGAGGTGCCGCCAAACTTCATTACGATACGCGCCATGATGCTCGCGCCAGTCCCTGGTTGAAATTGCGGGCTCTTGATAGAAAGTGGGAGCCATGAACGCAAGCGAAGCTCTGCCCCCTTCGACCATTGACGCCGCCGAGGTCGCCAAGTTCTCCCACATCGCCGCGACGTGGTGGGACGAGGACGGGCCGATGGCGCCACTGCACCGGCTCAACCCGGTGCGCATGGCCTATGTCCGCGACGAGGTGTGCGCCGCCTTCGCCCGCGATCGCGCCATGCTGCGGCCGCTGCGCGACCTCAAGGTCCTTGATGTCGGCTGTGGTGGAGGGCTGGTCGCCGAGCCGCTGGCGCGCATGGGCGGCAGCGTTACCGGGCTGGACGCCAGCGCCGAGGCCATCGAGGCGGCCCGCCAGCACGCCGCCGAGGCCGGGCTTGCCATCGACTATCGCTGCGGCACCGTCGAGGCGCTGGCGCGGGAGGGCGCGCGGTTCGACGTCATCACGGCGCTGGAGGTGGTCGAGCATGTCGCCGACGTCGACCTGTTCTTGGCCTCGCTGGCGGGTCTGCTGGCGCCGGACGGCCTGCTGATCTTCTCCACCCCCAACCGCACCATGGCGAGCTATCTGTCGGTTATCGTTGGCGCCGAGTGGGTGCTGCGCTGGGTGCCCAGGGGCACGCACGACTGGCAGGCGTTCATGACGCCGGAGGAACTCACCGCCAGGCTGGAGACGGCGGGTCTTGCCGTGCTCAATATCGAGGGGCTCAGCTTCTCGCTGGCTGATCGTGCCTTCCATGTCTCGCCCGACACATCCGTCAACTACATCGGTGTGGCGGTCAGGCGCCTAGCCTAAGCCAGCAGATGGAGGGCGAGACCGGCCATGGCGCCGCCCGCCAGTGTCGGCAGCAGGCCGACCCGCCAGCGCAGCAGGGCCAGGCCCGCCAGCGCCGCCAGCACCGCCGCTTTCGGGTCGAAGGTCGACAGCGTTGGCGCCGCCACCTGCAAGGGGCCGACCCGCCAGGTGCCGACATCGCCGAACAGCAGATGCAGGGCAAACCACAGGCCGAGATTCAGGATCACGCCGACCACGGCGGCCGTGATGCCCGCCAGCGCGCCTTGCAGGCGCGGCATCCGGCGCAGGCGTTCGAGGTGGGGCGCGGCCGCGAAGATCCACAGGAAGGATGGTGCGAAAGTTGCCCACAAGGTCATTACCGCTCCCAGCAGGCCGGCCAGCCACGGCGTGAACGGCGCCGCCTCGCGCCAGGCGGCCAGGAAGCCGACGAACTGCAGCACCAGCACCAGCGGTCCAGGGGTGGTTTCGGCCAGCCCGAGTCCGTCCAGCATCTCGGCGGCCGTCAGCCAGTGGTGCTCATTGACCGCGGCCTGCGCCACATAGGCCAGTACGGCGTACGCGCCGCCGAAGGTGACCACCGCCATGCGGGAGAAGAACAGGCCGATCTCGGTCAGCACATGGTCCGGCCCCAGCAGCCGCGCGGCCAGCAGGACGGGCATCGCCCAGATCACCCCACACAGCAGGGTGGTGACGAGGGTATGCCGGCCTCCCGCTGCCGGGGTGGGCTCCAGATCGCCGGTCGTGGCCGTGGGCGCCGGAGTCGTCGCCCAGCCGATCAGGCCGGCAACCACGATCACCAGCGGAAAGGGCAGGGCGAACAGGAACAGGGCGAGGAAGGCGAGCCCCGCCAGCAGCCAGTGCAGGCGGTGCGTCAAGGCCCGCCGGGCGACCCGCAACAGCGCCTCGATGACGACCGCGAGCACGGCGGCCTTGATGCCGTAGAACAGCGCGGCCACCAGCGGCATGTCGCCATGCAGCACGTAGAGCGTGGCCAGCGCCAGCATCACCAATGCGCCGGGCAGCACGAACAGGCCGCCGGCGATCAGCCCGCCGAGGACGCCATGACGCACCCAACCGCAATAGGTGGCGAGTTGTTGCGCTTCCGGGCCGGGCAGCAGCATGCAGAAATTGAGCGCGGCAAGGTATCGCTTGTCGTCCAGCCAGCGCTGCTCCTCGACAACGACGCGGTGCATGAGGGCGATCTGGCCGGCCGGTCCGCCAAATCCCAGCAGGCCGATGCGCAGCCACGCGGCCGCGAACGCGGCCAGACGCTGCTTGTCCCGGCCTTCCATGTGACGACCCTCTTGCCCAATCCGTTGAGGGCTTTAGGGTAACCATACCTTTCCTAAACGACAATGGCAGGAACCCGCGCCGGTGCAGATCAACGGTCTTGACCATGTGGCCTTCCGGTGCCGCGATGCGGAGGAGACCCGGCTGTTCTACGAGGAACTGCTGGGCCTGCCGCTGGTGGCGGTGTCGTCGGGCGAGGCCTGCGTACGGCACGATGGGGCTGCGGAGGTGCTGCAACTCCAGTTCGCGCTGTCCGATGGCGGTCGGTTGAGCTTTATCGACGCACCGGCGACCGCCCGGCCGGACCAGTTCGCGCCGACCGACGGCGCCGAACGGCACGTCGCGCTGTCACTGGCCTCGGCCGAGGCACTGCTGGCGCTCAAGCAGCTGCTGGACGAGCACGACATTCCCTGCGGCGAGCCGGTGACGGCCGCCGGGGCGATGGCCCTGTCGTTGTGGGATCCCAACGGATTGCAGCTGGAGCTGGTGGCGCCGCTGCTGCCCCGCGAGGCGGGGACTGCGGATGCCGCCGCGCGCGATCATCTCGCCCGCTGGAGCGAGCAGACCCGGGCGCGCAAGGCCTGGCTGTTTCCAGTAAAGGCCTGACCCGTCCGGGGGGCTGACGGCGGTCAGGCCCCGGACCGGCCGGCGGTGGGATTTCAGAGGAAGCGGGCGACCACGTCGCGGTAGCTGCGCGACACCTTCACCTGCTGGCCCGACGACAGCACCAGATAGCATTCGCCATTGGTGTGCGGCTTGACCTGCTTGACCTGTTCCAGGTTGACGATGGTCGAGCGGTGGATGCGGCGGAACTTGCGCGGATCGAGCCGGCGCTCCAGATCCTTCATCGTCTCGCGCAGGATCAGCGTCTGCTCGCCGGTGTGGATGCACATATAGTCGCCGGCGGCGTCGATGCGCTCGATGTTCTCGACGTCGACGCGGAAGATCTGGCCACGATCCTTGACGTTGATCATCCGCTCGAAGCGTGACGGCGCCACGTCCTCGGCGGCGCGCGGCACCGATTGAGGGGCCACCGTTTTCAGCAGCTCCCGCAGGCGGCCGCTTTCGTCGGAGGCCCGTCGCAGCGCCAGCCGCTCGCGGACGCGCTCCAGGGTGCCGGCCAGCCGCGCCTCGTCGACGGGCTTGAGCAGATAGTCGAGCGCCTGGGTCTCGAAGGCCTTGAGGGCGAACTCGTCGAAGGCGGTGACGAACACGATCAGGGGCAACTCGATGTCCATCAGTCCCTCGATGACACCGAAGCCGTCGAACCCCGGCATCTGTACGTCGAGGAACACGAGGTCCGGTTTCAGGGTCTTGATGGCGCGCACCGCCTCGCGGCCATTGCGGCAGCGGTCGATGATCTCGATGTCGGGGTGGTTCGCCAGTCGCAGCTCAAGCCCCTGGATGGCGAGCGCCTCGTCGTCCACGATGATGGTCCGGATCGTCATTCTGCGGCCTCCTTGGTTGCCTGTCCGGTTCTCTGGAAGGGGATGTCGATCCGCACGACCACGCCGTGCGGTTCGTTGGCCCCAATCTCAAAACGATGATCCTGGCCATAAGCCTGCGTCAGGCGATCACGAATATTTGCCAGACCAACGCCGCTGCCGCCGGTGGGCCGCGTCTTGCCCTGGCCCAGTCCCGGCCCGGTGTCGGAAAGGGTGAGGCGCAGCCGGCCGCCCTTCACCTCCGCCCGCAGGGCGATCTCCGCGCCTTCCTCGGCCGGCGCCACGGCGTACTTGATGGCGTTCTCCACCAGTGGCTGCAGCAGCAGCGACGGCAGCAGGGCCTCGCGGGCATTGCGGGAGATGTCGAAGCGGACCTTCAGCCGGTCCTCGAAGCGCATGCGCTCGATATCGAGGTAGAGTTGCAGCGCGTCGACTTCCTGCGCCAGGGTCACCAGATGAGCCGGTTCGGAGACCAGCGAGTAGCGCAGGAAGGCCGATAGCCGCGACAGCATGGCGTTGGCGCGCTCGGCATCCTTCAGCATCACCAGGGTCGAGATGGAGTTGAGCGTGTTGAACAGGAAGTGCGGGTTGATCTGGTAGCGCAGCATCTTCAGCTGGGCGGCATGGGCCTGCGCGGAGAGCTTGAGCATCCGTTCGCTCTGGTGGCGCAGCAGCAGATAGTAGTTGATGCTGTAATAGAGCGCGGCCCACGCCGTCAGCACCGTGACGTCGACCAGGATCGCGCCGAGGAACTGCAGGCCGCGCGGCTGCCAATCGGGCTCGTAGAAGGTGGCGTGGCCCCAGACCTCGATGACCGAGAACAGGCCGGAACAGGCCAGCACCACCACCGCGCTCAGGCTCCACACCACCGGCGCCCGGAAGCGGATGATCTGGCGGAAGGCAGCCGCCATGATGAGCGAGAGCGAGAACCCGGTGGCGACGCCGATCAGCGTCGGCGCCACATAGTCGAGCCCCATCTTGTTGGCCAGGCCGTTGAGGAAACGCACCAGGCCATAGCCGAACCAGCCGCCGGTCTGGAGAATCCAGAAGGCGCGATCCTTGCGGATGAAGAACTGCTCGATCAGAGGGTCTGCAGGACGGGCCATCGTCGCAGTCTAACACCACACCGAGCCGGCCGGCGACACTGGCGCTGCGACGAGTCGTTATTCCCGTACGCCCGCACGGGACGGGGCCGCCCGGATCAGTCCTCCGGCGCGATGACGACCTTCAAGCCGTCCAGGGCGTCGCTCATCTCGATCTGACAGCTCAGACGGGAGGAGTCCTGACGATGATCCGAGGAATCCAGCAGTTCGTTCTCGTCAATGCCCATGGCGTCCAGCTTGTCCAGCCACGCGTCATCCACATAGACATGGCAGGTGGCGCAGGAGCAGGAACCGCCACACAACGAAAGCAGTTCGTCGAAGCCGGCATCCCGGATGTTCTCCATCACCGACAGGCCGGTCTCGGCCTCGATGGTGGTTTCCTCGCCCGCGCGATTGACAATGGTCAGCTTGGCCATGACTGCGTCTTCTCTCTTGCAATTCCCAAATGCAGAGCAGGTCTCTACACATTGAGGCCGTCACTGCAAGACGGAATGCGCCATGGGACTGTCCGCCGCACATCTGAAGAAGGCCATTAACGCCGTCGCGCGTACCGATTCGCGGGTCGCCGCCGGGCTGGCCGAGGTCGGGCTGCCGGAACCGCGCCACCGGCCGGCCGGCTACAACGCTCTGCTGCGGACGCTGGTCGCCCAGCAGATATCCGTGGCAGCCGCCAAGTCCATCTATGCCAGACTGGAAGCGGCGTTGGGCGATCTGGACAGCCCCGCGGTGATCCTTGCCGCCAGCGACGAGATGCTGCGCGCCGGCGGCCTCTCGCGCCAGAAGATCGCCTATGCCCGTTCGCTGGCGGAGGCGGTGGAGACGGGCACGCTCGATTTCCCGGCGCTGGCGGCCATGGACGACGAGGCCGCGATCGCCGTGCTGTCGTCGATCAAGGGCTTCGGCCGCTGGAGCGCGGAGATCTACCTGCTGTTCGCGGAGGGCCGGCCGGACATCTGGCCGGCTGACGATCTCGGCCTGCAGGAAGGCGTCCGGCGGCTGCTCAGGCTGGAGGAACGGCCCCGCCCCAGGGCATTGCGCACGCTGACCGAAGGCTGGCGGCCGCATCGCGGCGCGATGGCGGTGTTCTGCTGGCATTACTACGCCAACAGCGCCCCGCTCTGAGCGGGCGGGAGCGCTGAGCGGCGTCAGGCTGCCCGCAGGTTGCGCAGGAAGGAGGCCACTGAATCGCGCAGCGAGCGGTTGTCCTCGGCGAGCTGCCGGGCGACTTCCAGCAGCCGACCGGCCTCGGAGTCCACCGCCTGGCTGGCGTTGGCGACCATGTGCGACTTGTGTGACACTTCTGCCGCACCGACGGAGGCTTCCTGCAGGCCATGGGCGATGGCACGGCTGTTGGCGTCCTGCCGGGCGACCGAGCTGGTGAGGTCGTCGGTGACGCCATTGAGGCGGCCGGTCTGGCTGCGGATGGTCTCGATGGCCTTCACGGCGTTGCTGGTGGCGGCCTGCATGGTCTCGATCAGGCCGGCGATGCGGGCGGTGGAGTGCTCGGTCTCATTGGCCAGCGACTTGACCTCGCTGGCGACCACGGCGAATCCTCGACCGGCCTCGCCGGCGCGGGCGGCCTCGATGGTGGCGTTGAGCGCCAGCAGGCGGGTCTGGCCGGCCACCTTCTCGATCAGCTTCAGCACCACCTCGATTTCCTGGGTGCGTGCCCGCAGTTCGTCCACCGCCTGATCAGCAAACTGGGTCGAGGCGATCGCCTCGTGGACGATTTCCAGGCAGACGTCGCTCTGGCGGCCGATGTCGCTGATGGCCGACGACAGCGTTTCCATGGTGCCGGAGATTTTCTCTACCGAGTCGGCGGTTTGCGACGAGGCGGCGGCCACCGAATTGACATGGTCGACCGACTGCTGCGCCTGGGTGGCCAGCTGGGTGGCCGCATCGGCGACCGTGCTGGCGGTTGCGGCGCAGGTCTCGACGAAGCTGCCGATCTGATTCTCCAGCGTCGTCGCCAGTTTTTCCAGGTTGGCGGCATAGCGACGGTCGCTAACGTCCCGATACACCGAAAGCGCGAGGTCCATGTCGAGGAAGGCGGCTTTGGTGACGGCGGCGATGTCGGCGTCCATGTCGCGCCCATGTTCCTGGGCATGGCGGACAATCGCCGGAAGCAGTTGCTGCATCACGAAGGCGTAACCGCCAAGATAGCGACTCTGGTCGAGGCCGATTCGCTCATGCGCCTCACCGATCCGGGTCGCCGAGGCGCGATAGTCGTCGTCGATCTGACCGGAGAACAGCCTCAGCCAGTGCCGGGTCTGCGCGTTCTTGGCGAAGGCGACGTGGGCGTCGTCGCGGAACATGGCCGCCAGATCGCCCATGCCGAGCACATGGTCGTAGAACTGATCCAGCACCGGCGCGATGATTGCCGGCAGCGCGGGGGCCAGCGATTTGAGGGCTTCGCAGTCGCTGGCGTCGAGCTGGACGCCATTGGCATGGGCGAGGGAGAGTGGATTGGATGCGATGGCCGTTTGCACTTAACACTCCGTGACGACGGTCTTTTTTCATACTGGACTGGAGTGGTCTGTTGTCGTCGACAATGCTGAACAAATGGTTAGAGTATAAACTATCTTGATAAAATTGATTTAACCAGTCGGATATCCAGCTGCTGGCGGGGGCATCGCCATGCCCGCCGTGATGACCGGCCACGAATGCAGGCCGTGTTGTCGCGACAGTGTGTTCGGTTGGTCGGCACCCCTTGTGTGGCAAAAATGCCACATTACATCGATGACAACATTGTCGTTCCGAGGGGGCAGTTCCCATGAACATCGAAAAGTTTACCGAACGGGCCAAAGGGTTCCTGCAATCGGCGCAGACGGTGGCGCTGCGCAACAACCACCAGCGGGTGCAAAGCGAGCACCTGCTGAAGGCGCTGCTTGAGGACGAGCAGGGCATGGCGGCGGGGTTGATCCGCGCCGCCGGCGGCCGGCCGGAGCAGGCGACCCAGGCGGTCGACCTCGCCCTCACCAAGGTGCCGCAGGTCACCGGCGGCGGCGCCGGCCAGCTCAGCTGGGACGGCGATGCGGTGCGCGTGCTCGATCAGGCCGAGCAGCTGGCCACCAAGGCCGGCGATTCCTACGTCACGGTCGAGCGGCTGCTGCTGGCGCTGGCGCTGGCGCAGGGCACGCCGGCCGCCAGGATGCTGGCGGACGCCGGCGTCACCGCCCAGGGCCTCAACGGCGCCATCAACCAGATTCGCCAGGGTCGCACGGCCGACACCGCGTCCGCCGAGGATCGTTACGACGCGCTGAAGAAGTTCGCCCGCGACCTGACCCAGGCGGCGCGCGACGGCAAGCTCGATCCCGTCATCGGCCGCGACGAGGAAATCCGCCGCACCATCCAGGTGCTGTCGCGGCGTTCAAAGAACAATCCGGTGCTGATCGGCGAGCCCGGCGTCGGCAAGACCGCCATCGCCGAGGGCCTGGCGCTGCGCATCGCCAAGGGCGACGTGCCGGAGGGCCTGAAGGACCGCCGGGTGATGGCGCTCGACATGGGCAGCCTGATCGCCGGTGCCAAATATCGCGGCGAGTTCGAGGAACGCCTCAAGGGCGTGCTGGAGGAAGTGCGCGGCGCGGAAGGCGACATCATCCTGTTCATCGACGAGATGCACACGCTGGTGGGCGCCGGCAAGACCGATGGCGCCATGGATGCCTCCAACCTGCTCAAGCCGGCGCTGGCGCGCGGCGAGCTGCACTGCATCGGCGCGACGACGCTCGATGAATACCGCAAGTATGTGGAGAAGGACGCGGCGCTGGAGCGGCGCTTCCAGCCGGTGTTCGTCAACGAGCCGACGGTCGAGGACACGATCTCGATCCTGCGCGGCCTGAAGGAGAAATATGAGGTCCACCACGGCGTGCGCATCACCGATGGCGCGCTGGTGGCGGCGGCGACGCTGTCCAACCGCTATATCACCGACCGCTTCCTGCCCGACAAGGCCATCGACCTGATGGACGAGGCGGCCTCGCGCCTGCGCATGGAGGTGGAGTCCAAGCCCGAGGAGATTGAAAATCTCGACCGCCGCATCATCCAGCTGAAAATCGAGCGCGAGGCGCTGAAGAAGGAGAGCGACGCCGCCTCGAAGGATCGGCTGGCCAAGATCGAGGGCGAGCTGGGCAATCTCGAAGCCCAGTCGGCCGACCTCACCGCCCGCTGGCAGGCCGAGCGCGACAAGATGCAGGGCGAACGATCCTTGAAGGAAAAGCTCGACGCCGCGCGTGTCGAGCTGGAGCAGGCGCAGCGCACCGGCAATCTCGCCCGCGCCGGTGAACTGGCCTATGGCGTCATCCCGGCGCTGGAACGCCAGATCGCCGAGGCCAGGGACGCCGCCTCCAGCGCCATGGTGCGCGAGGAAGTGGTGGCGGAGGACATCGCCGCCGTGGTGTCGCGCTGGACCGGCGTGCCGGTGGACAAGATGCTCGAAGGCGAGCGGGAAAAGCTGCTGGCGATGGAGAGCGAGATCGGCCGCCAGGTGATCGGCCAGGCGGAAGCGGTCGCCGCGGTATCGGCGGCGGTGCGCCGGGCGCGCGCCGGTCTGCAGGACCCCAACCGGCCGCTGGGCTCCTTCCTGTTCCTCGGCCCCACCGGCGTCGGCAAGACCGAGCTGTGCAAGGCCCTGGCGACCTTCCTGTTCGACGACCCCGCCGCCATGGCCCGCATCGACATGAGCGAGTTCATGGAAAAGCATTCGGTGAGCCGGCTGATCGGCGCGCCGCCGGGTTATGTCGGTTACGAGGAAGGCGGCGTGCTGACCGAGGCGGTGCGGCGCAGGCCCTACCAGGTGGTGCTGTTCGACGAGGTGGAGAAAGCGCACCAGGACGTGTTCAACGTGCTGCTGCAGGTGCTCGACGATGGCCGGCTGACCGACGGTCAGGGCCGCACGGTGGATTTCACCAACACCATCATCGTGCTGACCTCCAACCTCGGCGCGCAGTTCATCGCGCAGCTGCCGGAAGGCAAGGACACCTCCGACGTGCGCGAGGAGGTGATGGCGGTGGTGCGCGGGCATTTCCGGCCGGAATTCCTCAACCGTCTGGACGAGATCATCCTGTTCCACCGGCTGGGCGAGGCGCACATGGGGCCGATCGTCGATATCCAGGTGGCGCGGGTGCAGAAGCTGCTGGCCGATCGCAAGATCGTCCTCGACCTCACCGACGCGGCGCGCGGCTGGCTGGCCCGCATGGGCTACGATCCGGTCTATGGCGCCCGGCCGCTGAAGCGGGTGGTGCAGAAATATCTGCAGGACCCGCTGGCCGAGATGATCCTGCGCGGCGAGGTCAAGGATGGCGCCACCGTGCGGGTGACCGACGGCGACGGCCGGCTGACGCTCAGCGTCGGCTGATCGGGGTCGACTGATCGCGGGCGCTCTCCATCAGCGGGGGCGGGGCGGCACGGGTCGCCCCGCCCTCGTGTTTTTTCGGGCGCCTGCCAGTAGTTGTTGTCTCAGCCGGTGTTGCGCAGGCCGGCGGCGATGCCGTTGATGGTCAGCCGGATGCCTTCATGGAGGCGCGGGTCGGCCTCGCCGGCGCGGTGACGGCGGATCAGTTCCACCTGCAGCGCGTTGAGCGGCTGGATGTAGGGCAGGCGCAGCTGGATGGTGCGGGCCAGCGCCGGATTTTTCTCCAGCAGCCGCGACTGGTCGGTGAGCGCCAGCAGCTGGTCATGGGTGCGCTGCCATTCATCACGGATGGCGGCATAAATGCCCTGGCGCAGCGCGGCATCGGGCACCAGCTCGGCGTAGCGCGCCGCCACTTCCATGTCCGACTTGGCGAGCACCATTTCCATGTTGGCCAGCGCGGTGACGACGAATGGCCAGCTGGCCGCCATCTCGGCGAGCAGGCCGCGATCACCGACGCTTGCCAGGGCGGTGCCGGCGCCGAACCAGCCGGGCAGCATCACCCGCGCCTGGGCCCAGGAAAACACCCAGGGGATGGCGCGCAGGTCCTGGATGCGGTCGGAGGCGGTGCGGGAGGCCGGGCGCGAGCCGATCTTCAGGTCGGCGATCTCGGTGATCGGCGTCGAGGCCCGAAAATAGCTGTTGAACCCCGGCGTGCCGTAGACCAGCCCGCGATAATGCTGGAACGCCCGGTCGCTGATGGCACGCGCCGCCGCCCGGAAGCGGGTGGCGTCGTCATGCCGGCGCGCCGCCGGCGGGCGCGAGGCGAGCAGGGTCGCCGCCGCCATCGATTCCAGACTGGCGGCACCCAGCGCCGGGTTGCCGTATTTCGAGGCGATCACCTCGCCCTGTTCGGTGATGCGGATGCGCCCCTGCACCGAGCCCGCCGGCTGGGCCTGGATCGCCTCGAACGACGAGCCGCCGCCGCGGCCCACCGCGCCGCCGCGGCCGTGGAACAATTGCAGGCGCACGCCGGCCTCGGCGAAGGTGCGGGTCAGCGCCAGCGAGGTTTCGTGCAGCGACCAGACGGAGGTGATGTAGCCGCCGTCCTTGTTGCTGTCGGAATAGCCGATCATCACTTCCTGCAGCCGGCCGCGCGCGGTGACCAGCGGCTGGATTTCCGGCAGCGCCAGAAAGGCTGCCATCACCGCCGGGGCGGCCTGCAGATCCTCGATGGTCTCGAACAGCGGCACCGCCATCACCGGCGAGGCGGGCGGATCGCCGGCCCGGTACAGGCCGACCTCTTTCAGCAGCAGGTAGACCTCCAGCAGGTTGGCGACCGTGCTGGTCTTGGAGATGACATACTGGCGCACCGCGTCCGGCCCGGCGGCCCGCAGGATGTCGGCGGCGGCGCGCAGGATGTCGAGCTCGCCCACGGTTTCCGGCGCGTAGCCGGCGTGCGGGTTGAACAGCAGGCGGTTGTGCGCCAGTTCCCGCCGCAGCAGGGCGACGCGTTCGCCCAGACCCAGCGCCTCATAGTCGGCCGTGACGCCGGCGACCCGCAGCAGGTCGGCGACGACGCGGGCATGGACGTCGGCGTTCTGGCGCAGGTCGACGGTGGCGAGGTGGAAGCCGAAGGTCTCGACCGCGCGGATCAGCCGGTCCAGCCGGCCGCCGGCGACGATCTCGCCGCCGTGGCTGGCCAGCGAATGGCGGATCACCCGCAGGTCGGCGAGCAGCGCCTCGGCATCGGCATAGGCGACGGCGGGCACGCTCGCGCGCAGCGCCGCCGGCGTGCCGGTGAGTGTCTGGTGGGTGGCGGCCAGCCGGGCATAGACGCCGGTCAGCGCTCGCCGGTAGGGCTCGTCGGCGCGGTGCGGCGAGCTGTCGCCCGAGGCATCCGCCAGCTGCTGCAGCGCCTCCGAGGTGCGCGACAGCCGGTCCGACATCGACAGCTCGGCGCCCAGCGTGTTGACCTCGGCGAGGTAATGATCGAGCGCCACCGCCGCCTGGCGCTGGAAGGCATAGCGCAGTGTCGGGGCGGTGACGTTGGGGTTGCCGTCGCGGTCGCCGCCGACCCAGCTGCCCAGCCGCAGGAAGCTCGGCAGATGGGTGCCCAGCAGCCGGTCCCAGCGGTGGAACAGGGCAGGCAGCGTCGGCAGGAAGGTGGTGCGGAAATAGGACAGCACGGTCTCGATCTCGTCCTGCACGAACAGCCGCACCGCGCGCAGCGGCCGCGTCTGCCACAGGATGGTGATCTGGCGCACCAGCTCATCCTCGATGTCCTGCCGGTGGACGTCGCCGGCCAGTTCGCGCTCGGCCATCAGGCGGGTGATCGCCGCCTCGCGGTCGATGATGCTCTTGCGCCGCACCTCGGTCGGGTGGGCGGTGAGCACCGGTGCCACCAGCGCGGTCTCCAGCAACGCCACCAGTTCGGCGCGCGGGGCGCCGTCGGCCTCCAGCAGGGCGACGGCGGCGGCCAGGGTGTCGGCGCGGCTCGGCCGGTCGCGCATCGCCTGGCGATCGTCGGCGATGTTGGCCAGCAGCGAGAACAGCATGAAGCTGTGGACGAAGCGCAGCGTGTCCTCGATGTCGAGCTCGTCGAGCAGGGTCGCCAGCATCGCCGCCGGCGAGGCGCCGCCCTCGCGGTGGACGGCGACCGAGGCCTGACGGATCGCCTCGATCTTGGCGAACAGCGCCGGGCCATGCTGGGCGCGGATGACGTCGCCGAGCAGCCGGCCGAGGAAACGGATGTCCTCGCGCTCCGACGCGCTGGCGGCGGCGCCTGCCCCGGCGTTCGCGGTGGTGGTGGTTCGCACGGTGGTCATGGTGGCCTGTCCTCAGGGCTCGGCCCGGTATCGGGCGGACAGGCACAAGTCTAGGGGAGCCGGGCGCGCCTTGTCACCCCGCCGGCGTTGCGTCGGGGTGCCGCCCGCCGCACGCAGTGAGAGCGCGGGCGGGGAGACAGGAGGGGCGGGGAGACGGGCAGGCCGGCGTCCGTTGCCGATCAGGCGCAGACCGCCGCCGCCGGCACCCTGGGGAAGCCGCCGGCCTTGG
>CAUJIW010000059.1 GCA_963205175.1 Pseudomonadota bacterium | reverse complement strand
GAAGGGGATTTTCTTGGCGGTCTTGGTAGCTGCCTTGGCCACGGCTCAACTCATTCCCCGGTCATCAGTGGTGACGGACGGCTGGCGTGCCATGACCGGCCGTCATGTCGGCCGCGATGACACGCAGGGCAAATGTTACGGCGGGCTCGCCCAGGATGAAGGCCAGCGCCAGGCCATTGTCTGCCTGTCGGGCGACAGTGGCGGTCATGGCGCCGGCGGTCGGGTGATGCAGGGTGAGCACGGTGCCGGCTGGCACCATGGTTGGCGTTTCCACGAAGGCGCCTGCCGCCGAGATGTCGCACAGGCGCGCGGCCAGATGGCCATCCGGCAGCTCAAGGGCGCAATGGCTCCAAATCCTGTATCGGGGTGTCTCCCGGCGTTCGGTCAAGACACCGCTCAATCCCTCCGCCATCCTGTTGTCTCTCATCAAGAGCTTCAGCGTTCTACCCCATTAGGACGCGGATGACCAAGAATTGGTTAACGCGGGAGTGCCTGCCGGGGCTGCCGCGTCCGGCTGTCAGGCGATCGGCCGGGGTGCCAGGGCGTCACTGAAGTCAGGGACTTGCACAAAGCTGAACGCTCGATTAACGCTAAGGCATCACGGGCAACGGGGGGCTCGTGAACGCGGCTTCGGTTGAGAGCGGGCTCAGCCCGGCATTCCCGAAGCCGCGTACTCCCGTTCCGGGGCCAACTCGTTGAAATCAACCTGAAAGCGTATTCTCGACTCGGGCGTGCCGGTGTCGGTCTCCTCGAGTCGTGGCAGCTGCGAGCCGCGTCGGGGATCGAATCGGTGGCGATACGGAATTCCGGCGAGCCCACGACTCCGGTTCGCATCCGGTATATTGCAACCTGCCGTGAGTCAGGGCCGCGCCGGCGCTTCAGGCGGTCAATTGCTCGTGACGCGAAGCGCGAAGCAGGCCAGCCCGGCCCGGCTGAGGATGGCGCACCGGGCGTTTGCCTCGGCGCGTCCGGCGAACGGTCCCACCTGCAGGCGCACGACGCTGCCGTCGGGCGCGGGCGCGTAGGTGGGGGCCAGGCCGCGCAGCGAGTCGCGGTGCCGGGCCTGCAGCTGTGCCCATCCCTGCGCCGCGCTGTCCCGCGAGCGGAACGCGCCCACCTGCAAGCGCCAGTCTCCGGCGGCCGCGGTTGCGCCGTCGGGGGTGGCCGATGCCGCCGTGCGCCCCGGCGGGGGGGCGGCGCGGGGTGATGGCGCGGCGACTGCCGCGGGAAGGGCAGGGGCATCGGTGCCGTAGGTGACAGCGACCGTGGGAGGCTTGTCGGCAGGCGTCGCCGCCGGCGAGGTGGGCTCGTCGCCGTAGCCAACCCTGACGCCGTGCGGCGGCGGCGGGGATGGCAGGGCCGGTTCTTCCGGCGCGGTGGCGACCACGATATGGCTGGCCCGACGCTTGTCGTCGGCCGAGACGTGGCGGCTCATTTCCGCCAGTGCTTCTTCGGCTTCCGGCAACGACGCCTTCGCGGCGGCCTCGGTGTAGGCGTAGGCGCGCGGCCAGTCGCGCGCGACGGCCTCGCCGTTGAAATGGAGTACGCCCAGCATGTAGAGCGCGCGGGGCTCCCCCCTGGCGGCGGCGGCCTGCCACAGTTCGATCGCCCGCTTGCGGTTGGCCAGCGGCGGCTCGGCGAAATAATAGATCGAGCCCAGGTTGGCCTGGGCCGATACATGGCCCAGGGCGGCGGCGCGTTCATAATAGTCGACGGCGATCTTCAGATCGGGCGCCACGCCACGCCCCAGACGATAGGCCTGGCCAAGGTTGAACAGCGCGTTGGGTTCGTTCTGCGCCGCGTAGGGCAGCCACTCGGCGATGGCGCCACCATAGTCACCGGCCTGATATTTCTGCACCCCGGTCTGCACATCGGCATGAACAGCGACGGACAGGGTCATGAAACTCGCGGTCAAACCCAGTGCCAGCGCGGTAATGCGTTTCATCACGTTCAGTCCCAACACCTGCCGCGGCCCCGTCAGGCCGCCATGGTTAACGCGTAGAGCATTAAGGGGCGAATGTTTACGGCATTGTTAACCGCAAGGCGGGGGAGGGGAGGGCGGGTCCGGCGCCAGGCGGCGGTCGCTCCCGGCCGTGCCTGTCGCCGTCGCACTCGACTTGTTTCGTCGGCACAAGAAGTTGGTAACCCTATGTTAAAGCCCGCCGGGTGATGCTGACTGTGGTGCTCTGCAATCGAGAGGACAGCAGCTCATGCGCGTTTTGGCGTTTGCCTCACAAAAAGGTGGTTCGGGCAAGACCACGCTTAGCGGTCATATCGCCGTGCAGGCCGAACGGGCCGGCGCGGGTCCGGTCGTGCTCATTGATATCGATCCCCAGGGCTCGCTGTCCGATTGGTGGAACGAACGCGAGGCGGAGACGCCGGCCTTTGCCCACACGACGGTCAGCCGGCTGATGACGGATCTGGAGGATCTGCGCGCCAAGGGCTTCAAGCTCGCGGTCATCGACACGCCGCCGGCCATCACCGTCGCCATCCAGAGTGTTGTCGCTGTCGCCGACCTGGTGGTGGTGCCGACCCGGCCGAGCCCGCATGACCTGCGCGCCGCCGGTGCCACCGTCGATCTGGTGGAGCGGGCGGGCAAACCGCTGGTATTCGTGGTCAACGCCGCCACGCCGCGTGCCAAGATCACCTTCGAGGCCGCCATCGCCCTGTCGCAGCATGGCACCGTGGCGCCGGTGACGCTGCATCATCGCACCGATTTCGCGGCCTCGATGATCGACGGCCGCACCGTCATGGAAGTCGATCCCAACGGCAAGTCGGCGGGCGAGATCGAGACGCTGTGGACCTACTTGTCGGACCGGCTGGAAAAGAACTTCCGCCGCACCGTGTTCGCGCCGCGCGTGCCCCTGGCTGCCGCCGGCGGACAGCGTGCCGGCGGCTTCGGCCGCAAAGCCGCGTTCGGCGAATAACGGAGACGGCCCATGTATGACTCCAAGCCCGCGGCTTCCCTGACGGCCGGCCTGCTGGCCCGCAAGGGTCACGCCCGCCCCGCCATCCGGCCGCAACAGGTGGCCGCCGATTATGACCTTGGCATGAGCACCCCGGCGCCGACGCCGAACCGTGCCCGCGCCCGGCTGGTGATCTCCGAACGCGAAACGCTGCCGATCCCGCCAGCCGACTCCTCCCCGGTCGCCGCTGTCCAGGCGGAGATCGCCGAGCGCCTGGCCGCCGCCGCCGCCGTCGACGAGGTGGCGCCGGTCGCCGTCACGGCGCCGGTTGTCGCCGACGAGCCGGTCGCCGAGCCCGAACCGGTTGCCGTCGCGGTTGCCGCATCAGCCGCCGCCGCCCCCGAGGCCACACCCCGGCCGCGCGCGGAGCGTGGCAGCAAGCCTAAGTCGGCGTTCACGCTGCGGCTTGATGGCGAACGTCATCTCAAGCTGCGACTGCTGTCGGCGCACAAGCACAAGTCGTCGCAGGCACTGCTGATCGAGGCGCTGGATCATTATCTCGCCGCCAGCGCCGCGGATTTGCCGGCGGCCAATACCTGCGTGTGCCGCGCGATCGCGCAGGACTGAGACCGCCTGGATTCAGGGAGATTGGGCATGATGTCGCCTATGCTGATTGGCCGCCCGACCCTGCTGGGTTCGCTGAGCCTGATCGCGGTGCTGGCCGCCTGCGGCAGCACCCGGACCGCCGCCACTTTCAACAATGTCGCACCGGCGGCGGGGCGTGCCGCGCCGCCGTCCGCGTCCGCGCCCTCCTCGTCGGCGATGACCGGGCTGGTGGCTGGCGCGCTCAGCAATGGTGACGCCGAGGCCGCGGTCCGGCTGGCCCAGCTCGGCGTGATGGCCGCACCGCAGGATGCGGCGGCGCTGGTGGCCCTGGGCCAGGCCTATGTCGCGGCCGGACGGTTCATGGACGCGTTGACGCCGCTGGCGCAGGCTGGCGCCATTGATGCCGCCAACCCGCGCATCCAGGTCACATTGGCGCTGGCGCATCTGGGGTCCGGCGACGTTACCCGGGCGATGCCGTTGCTGGCCGGGCTGGAGCCCCTGGCGGCCAGTGATCCGGCCCTCGCTGCTGATGTCGGCCTGGCGCTGGCGCTGTCGGGTGAACACCGCCGGTCGCTGATGGTGCTGGAGGCCGCCGTGCGGGATCCGCGTGCCACCGTGCGGACACGCCAGAACCTTGCCTTGTCCTATGCGCTTGCCAATGACTGGGCGCGAGCCCGGGCGATGGCGGCGGTCGACCTCATCGGTCAGGACGTGTCCGGCAGACTGCAGCAATGGGCCGCGCTGGCCGCAGCCCGGCCCGGTGACCGGCTGGCGACGTTGATGGGTGTCGTGCCCGCTGGCGATTCGCCGATGCTGGCCGCTGCCGCGCCGCAGGCGCCGGCTTTGTTGACCGCTGCCGCGCCGCAGGCGCCGGCCCTGCTGGCCAAACCGGCCGAGATCGCCAGGTCCGCCGAGGTTGCACAGGCGGCGGCGCCCGTGGCGGCCGTCGCCACCGCGGTCGCTGTGCCCGCCGAGGTGCCGGCGCCGGTCGTCGCCGTGGCGGTTGAACCGACGACCGTGGCAGTTGCCGCCGTTGCCGCTGAACCTGTGGCACCGGTCGCCGCCAAGCCGGCATTCGTGCCATCACCGCCGAAGTTGATCGCCCGCAACGACGCTGCGTCGGCGCCAGCCACCGTCAAGGTCAATCTGGTTGCTGCGACTCCGGCAGCCGTCGAACCCCGGCCGGCGCCGCCGCCGGTGGCGACGCCGCATCCGCCGGTATCGATGAAGGTCGCGGTGTCCGGCCCGGTGACCGCCAAGGCGCCCGCCGGTGGCTGGACCGTCCAGCTGGCAGCTTATCGTCATGAGGCGAGCTTCACCTGGGGCTGGCGGAGCCTGCGCAATGCCCATCCGGCCACGCTGGCGACCTATGAGCCGACGCTGACCGCCGCTGGCGCCAGTGGCTTGCGTCGTCTGGTCGTGGGAGAGTTCAGCAGCCGCAAGCAGGCCTATCGCCTGTGCGCCGCGCTGCGCCAGGAGGGCGGTTCATGCTTCGTCCGGCATATGCCGGCGGAACCGGCGACCCAGATGGTGTCGCGCGCACCCGACGCCACGGCGCTCTGAAGTTCGTCGGCCGCATGAGCCTATAAAGCAGCCGCCGGTCCCGCCGGCGGCTGTTGACGTCATAGCTCAATTCGTCAGGACATCCCGCCCGTCGCGCCAGACGCCGCGCACCCGCCCCTGCACCAGCAACCGGTCGAGCGGCGTGTTCTTGGCCGTTGACCTCAGTGTTTCGGCGTCGATCTGCCAGGGCGCGCCGGCATCGAACAGCAGCAAGTCGGCGGCCTGGCCGACGTCCAGTCGGCCACCATTGAGGCCGAACAGAGCCGCCGGTTTGCTGGTGAGCTTGGTCATCAGCGTCGGCAGATCGAGGATGTCGTTGTGCACCAGGCTCAGGCTGGCGGCCAGCAGCGTCTCCACACCCACCATGCCGGCTTCCGCCTGGGCGAAGGGCAGGCGTTTGTCTTCCTGGGTGCGCGGATCGTGGCCGGAGGCGATGACGTCGATGGTGCCGTCGCGCAGGCCTTCGACCACCGCCAGCCGGTCGGCCTCGGTGCGCAAGGGCGGCGACAGGCGGGCGAAGGTGCGATAGTCGCCGATGGCGAAATCGTTGAGCAGGAAATGTGCTGGCGTCACGCCACAGGAGACCCGCACGCCACGGTGCTTGGCCCGCCGCACGGCGTCGATCGAGGCCGCGCAGGTCACCTGGGCGATGTGCAGCCGGGCGCCGGTTGCTTCCGCCAGCCGGACGTCGCGTTCCACCATCAGGCTTTCCGCCAGCGTCGAGGCCGCCGGCAGCCCGAGTCGCAGCGCGTAGTCGCTTTCCGTGGCGCAGGTGCCGTCGGTCAGCGTCTCGTCCTCGGCGTGGGCGACCACCAGCGCGTCGAAGCCGCTGGCATATTGCAGCAGCCGCAGCATGACGCCGGTATCCATGATGCCGCGCCGGCCGGTGGCGACGGCGCAGGCGCCCGCCTCCAGCGCGAGGCCGATCTCGGCCAGTTTGCGGCCTTCCAGCGCCCGGGTGGCGGCGGCCAGCGGCCGGACCTTGACCACGTCCTGGCCCAGTCGGCGGACCCGCTCGATGGCGGCCGGGCCATCGAGCACCGGCGACTGGTCCGGCATCAGGCAGACCTTGACGACACCGCCGGCGATGGCGGCGGCCGGTTCGACCTTGAACACGCGGGTGTCGATCAGCGCCGGGGCCAGCAGGCGGCCGTCGCAGTCGATGACGGTGGCGTCGGCGGGGGTGGCGATGGCGCCAACCTCGGCGATGCGGCCGCCTTCCACCAGCAGGCCGCCCAGGCCGTCGAGACCGGAGGCGGCATCGAGCAGATGCGCGTTGATGAAGGCGATGCGGCTCATGCCCGGCCTCCCGTCGCACCGATGCTGCCGTCGGCCCAGCCGGCGATGCCGCGTCGTTTGCGGGTCAGCACGTCGAGGCAGGCCATGCGCACGGCGACGCCCATTTCCACCTGTTCGGCGATGGCCGAGCGCACCAGATCGTCGGCGACCGCCGTGTCGATCTCGACGCCCCGGTTCATCGGCCCCGGGTGCATCACCAGCGCGTCCGGCTTGGCACGCTTCAGCCGCTCCCCGGTGAGGCCGTAGAAGTGGAAGAACTCACGGGTGGAGGGGATGTAGCCGCCCTGCATCCGTTCCTTCTGCAGGCGCAGCATCATCACCACGTCGGCGCTGTCGAGCCCCTTGTCCATGTCGGTGAACACCTCGACGCCCAGCCGTTCGATGCCGGCGCCCAGCAGGGTCGGCGGCGCGACCACGCGCACCCGCGCCCCCAGTGCATTGAGCAGCTGGAAATTCGAGCGGGCGACCCGGCTGTGCAGGATGTCGCCGCAGATGGCGACGGTCAGCCCCTCGATGCGGCCCTTGCGGCGGCGGATGGTGAGCGCGTCCAGCAGGGCCTGGGTCGGGTGTTCGTGGCGGCCGTCGCCGGCGTTGATGACGGTGCAGTCCACTTTCTCGGCGATCAGTTGCACCGCGCCGGAGTCCTGGTGGCGGATGACGATGATGTCCGGGTGCATGGCGGCCAGCGTCAGCGCCGTGTCCAGCAGTGTCTCGCCCTTCTTCAGCGACGAGGTGCCGGGCACCATGTTGACGCAATCGACGCCCAGCCGCTTGCCGGCGATCTCGAACGACAGCAGCGTGCGGGTGGAATTCTCGAAAAAGGCGTTGACCTGGGTCAGGCCCGCCAGCCGGTCGTGACGCTTGTGGGTCGAGCGGTTCGACTCGATCCACTGTTCCGCCTCGTCGAGCAGATAGGCGATCTCCCACGGCTGCAGGCCGGTGATGCCCAGCAGGTTCGTATAGGGGAACGGATGCAGGCCCGGCGGCGTGCGATGGGAGGCAGGGGCGGGAGATGCGGATGTCATTAAGAGGCGGTCTATAATCCTGTCCCGGGGGCTCGGCAAGGGCGGCCCTCAAGCGCCCCGCCGGGACATGCGCGACCCCCAACCGAGCGTCTAGCCATGGCGGTCCGGGGACGCTAAAAGCGCCGCCAACGAAAGGTGCCCTTCCCATGTCTGCAAACGCCACCCAGATCACGCCGCAAGTCGTCGCCGAGCATGGCCTGACGACCGAGGAGTACGACGTCATCCTGCAAAGCCTGGGGCGTGAACCCAACATCACCGAGCTGGGCATCTTCTCGGTGATGTGGTCCGAGCACTGCTCCTTCAAGACGAGCCGGGTGCATCTGAAGAAGCTGCCGACCCAGGCGCCGTGGGTGATCCAGGGGCCGGGCGAGAACGCCGGCGTCATCGACATCGGCGACGGTGATGCCGCCATCTTCAAGATGGAGAGCCACAACCACCCCAGCTACATCGAGCCCTACCAGGGCGCGGCGACCGGCGTCGGCGGCATCCTGCGCGATGTGTTCACCATGGGCGCGCGCCCCGTCGCCAACATGAACGCGCTGCGCTTCGGCGCGCCCGACCACCCGAAGATGCGCCACCTGATCTCCGGCGTCGTCGCCGGCATCGGCGGCTATGGCAACTGCGTCGGCGTGCCGACCGTGGGCGGCGAGGTGAACTTCCACCCGGCCTACAACGGCAACATCCTGGTCAACGCCATGACCGTCGGCCTGGCCCGCACCGACAAGATCTTCTACTCGGCCGCCGCCGGTCTCGGCAATCCGGTGGTCTATGTCGGTTCCAAGACCGGCCGCGACGGCATCCACGGCGCCACCATGGCCTCGGCCGAGTTCACCGAGGATTCGGAAGAGAAGCGCCCGACCGTGCAGGTGGGCGATCCGTTCACTGAAAAGCTGCTGATCGAGGCCTGCCTGGAACTGATGGCCTCCGACGCCATCGTCGCCATCCAGGACATGGGTGCCGCCGGCCTGACCTCGTCGTCGGTCGAGATGGCCTCCAAGGGCGGCGTCGGCCTTGAACTCGACCTCGACAAGGTGCCCTGCCGCGAGGAAGGCATGGTGCCCTACGAGATGATGCTCTCCGAATCCCAGGAGCGCATGCTGATGATTCTCAAACCCGGCCGGGAAGCCTTCGCGGAGGCGATCTTCCACAAGTGGGGGCTGGACTTCGCCGTCATCGGCACCATCACCGACACCGGCCGGCTGGTGCTGAAGTTCAAGGGCGAGACGGCGGCCGACATTCCGCTGGGGCCGCTGGGCGACAACGCGCCGATGTACGAGCGGCCGTGGGTGCCGACGCCCAAGCGGGCGGCCCTGCCGGCCGATCAGGTCGCCGAGCCCAACGACTATGGCGCCGCGCTGCTCAGGCTGATCGGCTCGCCGGACATGGCCTCGCGCCGCTGGATCTGGGAGCAGTACGACCACATGGTGATGGCCGACACCATCCAGCGCCCCGGCGGCGACGCGGCGGTGGTGCGTGTGCACGGCACCAGCAAGGCACTGGCCATCTCCACCGACTGCACGCCGCGCTACTGCTTCGCCGACCCGGTCGAGGGCGGCAAACAGGCGATCGCGGAAGTGTGGCGCAACATCACCGCGGTCGGCGCCCGGCCGCTGGCGGTGACCGACTGCATGAACTTCGGCAACCCGCAGCGGCCCGAGATCATGGGCCAGTTCGTCGGCTGCATCGAGGGCATGGCGGAGGCCTGCTCCGCGCTCGACTTCCCGGTCGTCTCCGGCAACGTCAGCCTGTACAACGAGACCAACGGCACCGGCATCCTGCCGACGCCCGCCATCGGTGGCGTCGGGTTGCTCGACGATTGGGATCGGATGGCGACCATCGCCTTCAAGGCCGAAGGCGAGACCGTGGTGCTGGTGGGCGAGACGCTCGGCCACCTTGGCCAGTCGCTTTATCTGCGGGAGATTCTCGGCCGCGAGGACGGTCCGCCGCCGCCGGTCGATCTCGTGGCCGAGCGGCGCGCCGGCGACTTGGTGCGTCAGCAGATTCTCGGCGGTGGTCTGAGCGCCGTGCACGACCTGTCGGACGGCGGTCTGGCCGGTGCGCTGGTCGAGATGGCGCTGGCGGGCAAGATCGGCGCTGTCATTGAGGTGCCGGGCGATGTCGAGCATCCGCACGCCTGGCTGTTTGGCGAGGATCAGGGCCGCTATCTGGTCACCACCACCGAGCCGCTGGCCCTGCTGGGCGCGGCACAGGAGGCCGGGGTGCCGGCACAGGTGATCGGCCGCACCGCTGGCGATCGCGTGGTCATCGGCACGCTCGCCGACGTCGCGCTGGCTGACCTCGAACTGGCGCACGAGGAGTGGCTGCCCGGCCTGATGGCCTGACCTGCGGTCAGGGCGGACAGCCCCGGCTCAGTCGAAGCGCAGCGCTTCCATCGCTTCAGTCGAAGCGCAGGGCATCCATGCGCAGCGTGCCGTAGGTGACGCTGGCGTGCAGCCGCGTCGCCCGTGGCGGCGTGCCGTCGGCGCCGGTCGCGGCACCCAGCGCCGTGAACAGCGGCAGCAGATGGTCGTCGTACGGGTGGGCCTGCACGGCGAAGGGCGCGCGGGCGCGATAGTCGAGCACCGCCTCGATGTCGCCGGTGGTCAGCCGCTCGGCCATCCAATCGGCAAAGGCGCGCGCCCAGTCGGCCTCCGGCGCGTCGATGCCGCGCCGGTCGATGATGCGCAGATTGTGGGTCATGCTGCCGCTGGCCAGCACCAGCACATTCTCCTCCCGCAGCCGGGCGATCGCCCGGCCCAGCGCGAAATGGTGCCGCGGGTCGCGGTGCGGCTGGATCGCCAGTTGCAGCACGGGCAGGTCCGCCTGCGGGTACATCAGCAGCAGCGGCACCCAGGCGCCATGATCGAGGCCCCAGTCGGCATCAAGGGCGGCGGGCAGGCCGGCGGCGGCCAGCAGGCTGGCGATCTCCCCGGCGAGCGCCGGGTCGCCGGGGGCGGGGTAGCGCAGCCGGTACAGCGGCTCGGGAAAGCCATGGAAATCGTGGATGGTCGCGGGCCGCGCGGTGGCGGCGACGGCGGGGCTGTCGGTCATCCAGTGGGCCGACACCACCAGGATGGCGCGCGGGCGCACCAGAGTCGTGCCGAGACCGGACAGGAACGCCCGCGCCGGGGCCGGCGTCAGCACCAGATCGGGCGCGCCGTGGCTGAGGAACAGGGTGGGCTGAAGGGCAGTCGTCATCGCATCAGGGCCTCGGGCAATCCAGTCCGCCCGACATCGCCCCTGCCCGGCGTGCGGGCAAGGGGGGGCGCGGGAATTTCAGTGTCGCCGGTTTGGCAACATCTCACCAGAGGAGCGGTCGGGTTCCGGCGATGTCAGGGCATCACCAGCCCGAAATCGGCCGGGGGCTTGTCGAACAGCGTGGCGAAGCGGGCCAGCACCGTCGGGTCGCCGTCGATCTTCAGCACGCCGCTTTCCATCAGCTGGGCCGCCGTGGTCTGGCCCGAGATCAGGCCAAGGAAGGCCAGCCGGCCCATCGGGCCTTCCAGCACCATGGTGGCATCGGCTTGCGGATCGTCGGCATCGCTTTCATGCACCAGCACGCTGTTGGCGACGCGCACCAGGTGGCGCTCGTGGGCGGCGGGGATGACCAGATTGAAGCTGAGCGTCTGATCTGTCGCCCGCTCCGGGTTCAGCCGCACGGCCAGCAGGTCGAGCACCGAGGCGACGGGCAGGGCGCGGGCGGCGTCGCCACCGGCCTGGAACGTCGGCACCGTGCGGTTCTGCCGCAACTCCCAGGCGCCGGAGAGATAGATGTTGCGCCACGGGCCGCTTTCGGCGCGGTAGCCGAGCTGCTCCAGCGCGTCGGCCAGCAGGTCGCGGGCGGCGCGGTTGGCCGGCTCGGCGAACACCAGCCGGCCCAGCAGTTCCGCCGCCCAGCGGTCGTCACCGGCGGCATGCGCCTTGCGAGCGCTTGCCAGTACGGCACGCGCGCCACCCATCGCCGCGACGTAGCGGCGGGAGGCCTCTTCCGGCGGCAGCGGCTCCAGATTGACCGGGTTGCCATCGTACCAGCCCATGTAGCGCTGATAGACCGCCTTCGCGTTGTGGCTCATGGTGCCGTAGTTGCCACGGTTGAACCAGCGACGGGCCAGGCTGTCGGGCAGGCGGATGGTCTCGGCGATCTCGGTGCCGTTCAAGCCCATGTTCATCAGCCGCACGCTCTGGTCGTGCAGGTATTTGTAGGCGTCGCGGTGGCTGGCGATGTAGTCGCGCAGCACGGCGTTGCCCCAGCGCGGCCAGTAGTGGGAGGTGAACACCAGTTCCGCCCGGTCGCCATAGAGCCGCAGCGCCTGGGTGAGATAGTCCGCCCAGCCCTTGGCGTCACGCACCAGCGCGCCCCGCGGGGTCAGGATATTGTGCATGGCGCCGTTGGCGTTCTCGGCCAGACACAGCGCCTTCCACGCCGGCAGATAGAAGTTCATCTCCGCCGGTGCCTCGGTGTCCGGCGTCAGTTGGAACTCGATGGTGACGCCATCCACGGTCACGGTCTCGCCGGTCCGGCTGATTTCCCGCGTCGGCGGCACCAGCGAGATGGTGCCTGGCGCCGTGCCGCGGGTGAAAGCCGGGCCGATGCCGGCGCTGACCGTGCCGGTGGCGCCCACCGCCAGGCCGTAGCCGAACATATAGGCCGCCCGCCGGCTCATCGCGTTGCCGGCAATGACGTTCTCGCTGACGGCGTGCTCCAGGAACCCCTTGGGTGCGATCACCTGAACCCGGCCGGCGGCGACGTCGGCCGGGTCGACGACACCACGCGCGCCGCCATAGTGGTCGACATGGCTGTGGGTGTAGATCACCGCCACCACCGGTCGATCGCCCTGAGTCGCCCGCACCAGGTCCAGCGCCGCCCGCGCGGTTTCCGCCATGGTGAGCGGGTCGACAATAATATAACCGCTCTGGCCGCGAATGATGGTCATGTTGGCGAGATCGAAGCCGCGCACCTGCCAGAGGCCGTCGGCGACCTGGAACAGGCCGTGCTTCGAGACGAGCTGGGCATTGCGCCACAGGCTGGGGTTGACCTCGGGCGGCGCCTCGCCGGCGGGGATGGCGGAGTCGTTGAGGTCGCGTACCAGCGCGCCAGCGGCGTTGCGGATCCTGCCATCCGGCAGCGTGCCGAGGAAACCGCGGCTGGCGAACTCGATGTCTTGCCGGTCGGCGAAGGGCAGGGTGGCGGCCAGCGCCTGCTGGGCCTGGACAGTGGCGGGCGATGCCGCGCGCGGCGACACCGGCGGCGGCGGGGTTTTCGCGGCGGCCAGTGGCGGCATGGCGGTGGCGATCAGCAGGCACAAGGCGGCGGACCCGGCGCGGGCCCGGTGACGAGCGGTCATGGCATCTCTCCCCCGAGGCGCCGCTATCCTGATGTTCTGCCGGCGCCTGACGGGCTGAAGAGTGCCGCCCGAGGAGCGGGCGCGCAAGATATTAAGCGCGACTCAGTTGGCTGCGGTGGACTGCCGCGCTGTCTGGGCGTCCAATCCCGCCCGCAGCGCCACCATGTCGGCGTGCAGGCGCGCCAGACGTTCGATGTCCGTCCCCGTGGCGCAGAGCATTGCGCGTGGCACGGCGAGAGCGGCGTCGTGCAGGACCCTGCCGGCCTCGGTGAGTCGAACCCGGACCTGCCGTTCATCCTCGGCGTCGCGCACCCTGTGCAGCAGGCCTGCCGCTTCCAGCCGCTTGAGCAGTGGTGTCAGGGTGCTCGACTCCAGAAACAGCCGACGGCCAATGTCACCAACCGTCATGTCGTCCTGCTCCCACAGCACCAGCATCACCAGATACTGCGGATAGGTCAGGCCCAGCCGCTCCAGATGCGGCCGGTAGGCGCGGGCAAAGGCGTGGCTGGCGGCGTAGACCGCGAAGCAGAGCTGCCGGTCGAGCAACAGCAGTTCCGATGACGGCAGGTCGTCGAGGGCTTGAGCGGGCGGAGGTGATGCGGGTTCCATCGTCTGCAATATAATCGATGTCGAGCGGCTTGAAAGTGTCGCGAACAGTACGTTCCGCCGCCGGCGCCCGCTAGACGCGGATCAGGAAGCGGCTGAGGCCGGCGGCATCCGTGTCGCGGGCCTCCAGCGTCCAGCCGCGTTCGCCGCAAAAAGCCGGCACATCGCTCAGTGCCGCCGGGTCGGTGGCCAGCAGTTCGATCCGACGGCCCGCGGCCAGACCTTCCGCTGCACGGCGCAGCCGCAGCACCGGCATCGGGCAGCGCAGGCCGCGCGCGTCCACCCGGACGCCGGCGCCATCGCCAGCGGGCGCGCCGGGTGGGGGTGGGGGCACAGGGGGCATCGCGGGGCTCATCTCCGGCTCGCTTCCGGTTGGGGGTATGGCGATTGGTGGTTGGCGTCTGCGCGGGTGCGGTCTAGCCTCACCCGCTTCATACAACAATTATCGGGGAGTTGTTCATGTTCGCCAAGGATCTGCTCAAGGGTCATAAAATTCTTGTCACCGGCGGCGGCACCGGGCTTGGCCGCACCATGACCGAACGTTTCATGGAGCTGGGGGCACACTGCATCATCTGGGGCCGGCGCGGCGGCGTGCTGGAGGAAACCGCCGCCGAGCTGCGGGAGAAGACCGGCGGCAGCTGCGATGTCGACGCGGTGGACATCCGCAACCCGATGGCCATCGACGAGGCGATGGAGCGGGCGTTCACCGGCGGGCCGCTGACCGGGCTGGTCAACAATGCCGCCGGCAACTTCATCTCGCGCACCGAGGACCTGTCCCCCAACGCCTTCAACGCCATCGCCTCGATCGTCTTCCACGGCACCTTCAACACCACCAACGCCGCTGGCAAGCGCTGGATCGCCGGTGGGCACAAGGGCAACATCCTGTCCATCGTCACCACCTGGGTGTGGACCGGCTCGCCGTTCACCGTGCCGTCGGCCATGTCCAAGGCCGGCGTCGCCGCCATGACCCAGTCGCTGGCGGTGGAGTGGGGCCCCAAGGGCATCCGCGCCAACGCCATCGCGCCGGGGCCGTTCCCCACCAAGGGCGCGTGGGAGCGCCTGATGCCGCAGACCGGCGCCGGCAGCAGCGGGCTGGAGAGCCTGACGGCGGCCAGCATTCCCATGCGCCGGGTCGGCGAGCACGCGGAACTCGGCAATCTCGCCGCCTTCCTGATGTCGGAGCATACGGAATATCTCACCGGCGAGGTGATCGCCATCGACGGCGGTCAGTGGCTGGCCACAGCGGGCAATTTCCATGCGCTCTCCGCCTGGGGTGACCCGGAATGGCAGGCGGCGCGCTCGGCGATCCAGGCCAGCAACGCCAGCGACCGGACCGCGCGGACATCCGGCTGAACGGTCGTGCGCGATCTGGATGACGTAGGGGAATCCTCGCATCTCGGCAGGCGAATAATCTGGTCCGAGGCGGGGCGGTGCTCTGGCGCCGCTCCGCCTTCGCCGCTAAGGTGCCTCGATTCACGCCATGTCATAATATTGTAGCCTTGATGGGAGTGCATTGATGAAGCGAGTGGTCGTGCAGATCGACGGCGGACACCTGCGTGCCCAGGCGCGTCGCGACGGCATCGAGTATACCGTCGATTTCATCGAGGATTTCGCCCATGCCGTGGTCGCCAAGGGAGAGGAACTGAGCCGGGTCTTCTATTATGACTGCCGGCCCTACCAGGGCGAGACACCGTTGCCGGTATCAGGCGACCTGTTCCAGTTCAAATCCGGCGGCGGCTGGCTCGACGAACTGGCAAGCCGTGACTATTTCTGCGTCCGTACCGGCCTGCTGAAGTTCCGGGGATGGAAACCCAAGTCGATTCCGCTGCCGGCCAGCGGACTGAGTGATCACGACTTCCGTCCGGATTTCGAGCAGAAGGGTATCGATCTCAAGATCGGTCTCGATCTCGCCGGCATGTTCGAGCGCAGGGCCGCCGACCGCATCATCCTGGTCGCCGCCGATACCGATCTCATTCCGGCGATGACGCTGGCCCGTCATACCGCCACCCAGCTGGTGGGTATCGATTTCCCCAACTCGCCGTTGCATGGTGAAATCCTGTCCCACTTCGACATCATGCGCGAGGTGGACTGGCCGAAGCCGTCGCTGCGGGACTGACCGGGCAGGGCGCGGTCCTTCGGGCGCTAGTCCGGATCGGAGGAGGCGATGAGCGGCGCCTGGGTCATGAGTGACGCCTGGCTGAGTGCCGGGGTGTTGTTGCTGGCGCTCGCGCTGTTTGCCTCGGAGCGCGTCCGCCATGACCTGGTGGCGATTGCCGCCCTGCTGGCCTGCGTGGTGCTTGGCCTGGTCAACCCCGCTGACGCCTTTTCGGGCTTCGGTGATCCGGCGGTGGTGACTGTCGCGGCCGTCCTGATCATTGGTCGCGCCATCGAGCTCACCGGCGCGGTCACCGCGCTGACGGAGCGGATCATGCCCGGCAGGGCACCGTTCTCGGTGCAGCTGGCCATATTGATGCTGGTGGGTGCGGCCCTCTCGGCCTTCATGAACAATATTGCCGCGCTCGCCATCACCATGCCGGCGGCCATCGCCATCTGCCGGCGGCACCGGCTGTCGGCGGGGGCGGCGCTGATGCCGCTGGCGTTCGCGACCATATTGGGTGGCATGACGACACTCATCGGCACGCCGGCGAACCTGATCCTGTCGTCGTTCCGCCACGATGCGCTGGGGGCGCCACTCGGCTTCTTCGCCATGGCACCGGCCGGTGTCGCGGTCACGCTGGTGGGGCTGCTGTATCTGGCATTGATCGGCTGGCGGTTGACCCCACGCCGGCGGCAATCGGGGCGCGCGGACGCCGCCCCGGAAACCTCGCTGTTCGTCTTTGAACAACGCCTGGACGGTGGCGGCCTGACCGACGGCACGACGCTGGCCCAGATGCAGGACCGATTGCAGCCGGCCCACGCCCAGTGTGTCGCCGTCATTCGCGACGGCAAGGCCCTTGTCGCGCTGCCGGACGTGATCCTGCGCGCCACCGACAGGCTGTTGCTGACGGCGCGCGAAGACCCCTGGGCGATAGCCAAGCTGACCGGCCTGCCCCCTGCGCCGCGCGCCAAGGCTCCCGACGCGGCGACCGCCCGGGTGGTGGTGGCCCATGGCTCCCCGCTGGTGGGTCACCCGCATGACATGGTGGAAGTCCTCAGTGATGGCGAGGTGCGGGTGGTGGCGGCTGGTCCACGCGCGGCGGAGAGGCGCCAACCGCTGCGAATGCTGGAAATCCAGCCCGGCGACCAGCTGGTCCTGCATGGTCCGGCGATGGCGATCGGCCGGCTGGTGCGTTACGCACGCCTGCTTGAAGTCGGCCGTCATGACGTCGCGCCGGCGGCATCCGGGCGGGCGGTGGCGGCGGGGCTGATCTATCTTGCGGCCGTGGC
>CAUJIW010000058.1 GCA_963205175.1 Pseudomonadota bacterium | reverse complement strand
CTACCAGCGCGGCAGCGAGGAGGACCGCACCTTCTGGCGCCGGACGCTGGGCCGGCTGAAGCAGGAGGACGGCGATCTGGAACGTGCCATCGCCATGATCACCCAGGTTGGCGCCATCCGCGATACGCTGGAGCGCGCCCGCCACTATGGCGCCCGCGCCAAGGACGCGCTGGCCGGCTTCCCCGACAATGCCGCCAAGGCGGCGCTGATCGAGACCGTCGACTTCGCCATCGCCCGCGCTTTCTGAGTCCCTGGCTCCCCGACTGGGCGTGACGGCTGGACATCAGGCTGCCATTCTGCTGTGTTAACCCTGTTTGAGGGGTTCAAGCGACAGGAGGGGTGTCGTGGCGACAAGGGTTGCGTTGTTCCGCCGGATCATCTGGCCGGCGAGGGGCGGGCTGTTTGCCATCATCGGCTCGGCGACCGGGTTGTTCGGCGACATGGTGGGGTTCTTCACCGAGTTTTTCAGCCCCACCGTGCTGATGGTGCTGTTCGCCGGCCTGGCGCTGGTGGCGGCGCTGCTATGCTTCCAGCGGGCGCTGATGGTCGATCCGTCCAATGACGAGGCGGTGTCGGCGGTGGTCGACTGTCAGGTCTGCGACGCCTTCCGTTTCGGTCTGTTCGCCACCGGCGCCTTCATGCTGCTGATGCTTGTCGGGCAAGGACAGTCGGCGACCGAGATGGTGGGGCGCCGGCTTGGTCTGATCGAGGCTGATGTCACTGAAATCCGTGACAATGTGCGCGATCTTCACGAAGGCGCGCAGGCCGCCATGGTGATCCGCAATCCGCGCACGCCGGCGGAGCTGTTCAGCAACGCCTGGGTCTACACCCACGTCCGTCGCGATACCGACCAGGCCTGGAAAACCCTCGGGAAGCTGTATGACGACGAGGCGCCGCGGATGATGGATGCCGCCGATCTCTATGTCACCGTCGGGCGAACCGTGCTCGGCCCGGCGCCGCTGCAGGCGGAGCTGGTGCGGCTCGGCCGGGCCAAGCGCGATGCCACCCTGCTGGTGCTGGCGGCCCGCAACGCCGCCACCGAGGCGGAAGCCGACAGTCTGCTGGCGGAGGCGCGCGGCCTCGACCCGGCGCTGCCCTTCGCCCACTGGGACCCGCTGGTCACCCGGGTGCGGGTGCGGCCGAACCCCGACCCGATGGCGCAGGTACGGATGCTGGAGGCGCGCAAGGCGGCGATCGAGACCTTCATCCGCGAGTATTCGGCCCACCCGCCCGGTCGCTGGTTCTTCATGCCGCAGTATCAGGGCGACTATCTCACCATGGCCCGCAGCCTGGTCGACAGCCTGACCACCCAGATCGACACCTTCCGCAAGATCGCCGCCGGCAATCCGGGGCGGGTGCGCTAGTCGCCGGTCGTCGCCGCCGCGCGCATTTCCGGCGCGGCGGTGGGGGTGGTCGGGCGGCATCGCCGCTGGCGGCCGTGTGGGCCTGCTGGAGCGCGATGGGGTGTTCTGGCTACCTCCCTACGGAAATCGTCAAAACCCTTCTGTAATAGGCTATAAACGCGCCTCTGGGGCATATTGTGTGGCGGGGTGGCGTCGATTGCCAGCGCGCGGCCGATCTGGCATGGCAGCGGCGTGACCACGCCCGCCACTTCCGACCCGACGCCGTTGCCCATCGATGCCGTGCTGCCCGCGCTGACGGCGGCACTCGCGGCGGGCACTCGCGCCGTACTGGTGGCGCCGCCGGGTGCCGGCAAGACGACCCGGGTGCCGCTGGTACTGATGCGGGCGGACTGGGCGGCGGCGGGCAAGATTCTGGTGCTGTCGCCGCGCCGGCTGGCGGCGCGCGCGGCGGCCACCCGGATGGCCGAGATATTGGGCGAAAATGTCGGTGATACCGTTGGTTATCGCGTCCGGCTGGAGTCGCGTGTGAGCGCGCGAACCCGCGTCGAGGTGGTCACCGAGGGCGTGTTTACCCGCCTGATCATGGATCAGCCGGAGCTGCCCGGCATCGCCGCCGTGCTGTTCGACGAGTTTCATGAACGTTCGCTCGACGCCGACCTCGGGCTGGCGCTGGCGCTGGAGACCCAGGCGGTGCTGCGGCCGGACCTGCGGCTGCTGCCGATGTCGGCGACGCTCGATGGCGCCCGGGTCGCCGCTCTGCTGGGCGACGCGCCGGTGATCCAGTCGCAGGGTCGCGCCTACCCCATCGACACCCGCTATCTCGGCCGCGACGCCGCCGTGCCCATCGAGGCTCAGGTGGCGGCGGCGGTGGTGCGCGCCGTCCGCGAGGAGCGCGGCAGCGTGCTGGTGTTCCTGCCCGGCGCCGCCGAGATCGGTCGCACCGCGGACCGGCTGCGCGAGGCGCGGCTGCCAGCGGAGGTCGAGGTGCATCCGCTGTTCGGCGCCATGGACCCGGCGGCGCAGCGGGCGGCGATCGCGCCGTCGCCGCCGGGGCGGCGCAAGGTGGTGCTGGCGACCTCGATCGCCGAGACGTCGCTGACCATTGATGGCGTGCGGCTGGTGATCGACTCCGGGCTGGCGCGCAAGCCGCGCTACGAGCCGGCCACCGGCCTGACCCGGCTGGTCACCGAACGCGCCTCCCAGGCGGCGGTGGAGCAGCGGCGTGGCCGCGCCGGTCGTCTGGAGCCCGGCATCTGCTGGCGGCTGTGGGAGGAGGGCGAGACCCGGGGCCTGCCGCCGTTCGACCGGCCGGAAATCCTGGAGGCCGATCTGTCGGGTCTGGCGCTCGATCTGGCGCTGTGGGGCGCGGCGGACGCGCGCACGCTGGCCTGGCTCGATCCGCCGCCGGAAGGCGCCTACGCCGAGGCGCGGGCCCTGCTCGCCGAGCTGGACGCGGTCGATGCGGCCGGCCACGTCACTGCCCATGGCCGCGCCATCGCCCGGCTGCCGCTGGCGCCCCGGCTGGCGCACATGGTGGTGACGGCCGCCGCGCGCGGGCAGGGGCGTCTGGCGACGGAAGTCGCGGTGCTGCTCACCGAACAGGGGCTGGGCGGGCGTGACACCGACCTGCGCCATCGGCTGGAGCAATGGCGGCGCGATCGCGGCGGGCGGGCCCAGCAGGCCCGGCAGCTGGCGGCCCGCTGGGCGCGGCTGGTGGGTGCCGGCGATCAGCCCGCCGAGGCGGCGGACGCCGGCCCGGTGCTGGCGTTGGCCTACCCGGACCGGGTGGCGCTGGCGCGCTCCGGTGCGCGGGGCAGCTATGTGCTGGCCAATGGCCGGGCCGCCCAGCTCGATGTCGGCGATCCGCTGGCCAACGAGAGCTGTCTGGCGGTCGCCGAACTGACTGGCGCTGCCGAGCGCAGCCGCATCCTGCTGGCGGCGCCGCTGGAGGCCGGCGGCCTGGAGCAGCTGTTCCCCGGTCATGTCGTCGATGCCGTCGACGTGCGCTTCGATCCGGCGTTCGGCGTGCGTGCCCGCGAGGTGCGGCGGCTGGGGCAACTGGTGCTGGCGGAACGCCCGTGTCCCAGGCCGCCGGCCGAGGCGATGCGACGGGCCTGGCGGGAAGCACTGGAACGGCGCGGCGTCGGCCTGCTGCCGTGGAGCGACGGGCAGGCGCGGCTGCGGGCGCGGGTCGGCTATCTGCGCGGCGTCGACGGCGATATCTGGCCCGACCTCAGCGACGCCGGCCTGCTGGCCGGCTTCGACGACGGGCTGGGGCCGATGCTGGAGAGCAAGACCCGGCTGGCCGATGTCGGCGCCGACGACCTCGCCGGCGTACTCGACCTGCTGCTGCCGTGGGACATGCGCCGCCAGCTCGACGCCCTGGCGCCGGATCGGCTGGAGACCCCGGCTGGTCCGAGCCACGCCATCGACTATGCCGCCCCGGGCGGGCCGGCGATCGAGGTGCGGGTGCAGGAACTCTATGGCCTGAAGGCCCATCCGACGGTGGGCCGGCGGCAGATCCCGCTGACGCTGGTGCTGCTGTCGCCGGCGCACCGGCCGATCCAGACCACCAAGGACCTGCCGGGCTTCTGGGCCGGTTCGTGGGCGGCGGTGAAGGCGGAGATGAAAGGGCGCTATCCCAGGCATGTCTGGCCCGACGATCCCGCCGCCGCCCTGCCGACAACGCGCGCCAAGCCGCGCGGCGGCTAGGGCCCAAGCCGGCGCCGGGCCTTGCCATGCTTGCCTGCCGGCCGGTGCAGGTCATGGACATTCCGGGGGCCGCCGCTAATGTCGCTCGGCATTCACGGTGATCGAGTGTGGCGGTGAGGAGAACGGTTGTGGCGTTGACGGTGGCGGCGTTCGTGGAGCGCGTGGGGACGGAACTGGGGGTGTCCGACTGGGTGGATGTCAGTCAGCAGCGCATCAACACTTTTGCCGATGTCAGCGAGGATCACCAGTACATCCACGTCGACCTGGAGAAGGCCCGCGCGACGCCATTCGGTGGCACCATCGCCCACGGTCTGCTGACGCTGGCGTTCCTGCCGCACTTCAAGAACCAGATCGTGCCCGACATCGACGGCGTGACCATGGACATCAACTACGGCTACAACAAGATCCGCTTTCTCAGTCCTGTGAAGTCCGGCCAGCGGGTACGCGGCCGATTCCTGCTCAAGTCGGCGGACACCAGCCGGGCGGGGCGGTTGACATCGACCTACGAGGTGACGGTGGAGATCGAGGACGAGTACAAGCCGGCGCTGATCGCCGAGTGGGTGATGATGCAGGTATTTTAAGTCTAAAGTATAGCGACTATAGGCTGCGCCTTGGGGAGGGCGACGATGATGACGCTGGACGAATATGAGAAGCTGGTTGGCACGGAAATCGGTGTGTCCAGCTGGATCGCCGTCGATCAGGCGATGATCGATGCCTATGCCGACGTCATCGGCGACCATCAGTTCATCCATGTCGACCCGGAGAAAGCCCGCGCGACGCCGTTCGGCGGCACCATCGCGCACGGCCTGCTGACGCTGTCGCTGTTGCCGCAAATGGCCTACGAGGTGCTGCCCGTCGAGGAGGGCGCCCGGATGGGCGTGAACTACGGCTATGACCGGATTCGCTTCATCGCGCCGGTGAAATCAGGCAAGCGGGTGCGCGGCCGCTTCGTGCTGACGGGGTTTGATCGCCGGCCTGGCCAGGTGGTCAAGACCATGCGGGTGACGGTGGAGATCGAGGGCGAGGACAAGCCGGCGCTGGCGGCCGACTGGATCGGCATGACCTTTCTTTGACGCCGCCGGTGCGAGCGGCGCCGGCGGCTTTCCTTTCAGATCGAACTTGGGAGACAATCAATGGCAGGACGTTTTGAAAAGCGGGGCGACATTGGCCTCATCATCATCAACAATCCGCCGGTCAACGCCATCAGCGTCGCCGTGCGGTCGGCGATCGTCGACGGCCTGAACCAGGCCAGCGCTGACGCCGGCATCAAGGGCGTGGTCATCGTCTGCGAGGGCCGCACCTTCATGGCCGGCGCCGACATCACCGAATTCAAGGGCGCGCCCAAGCACCCGACCTTCCCGGAAATGCTCGACGTGGTGGAAGCCTTCGCCAAGCCGGCGGTGGCGGCGATCCACGGCACCGCCTTCGGCGGCGGCTTCGAGATCGCGCTGGGCTGCAACTACCGCGTTGCCGTGGCGTCCGCCCAGGTCGGCCTGCCGGAAGTGAAGCTCGGCATTTTGCCCGGCGCCGGCGGCACCCAGCGACTGCCGCGCCTGATCGGCGTCGAGGCGGGCTTGAACGCCATCGTCTCTGGCGACCCGATTCCGGCGCCGGTGGCGGCCAAGGCCGGCGCCATCGACAAGATCGTCGAGGGTGACCTGCTGGAAGCGGCGATCGCCTTCCTCAACGACAAGATCGCCGCCGGCGGTCCGCACCCGAAGGTCAGCCAGATCAGGATCGACCCGGCCTCGCTGCCGGCCGACTTCTTCGAGGCCGCCCGCAAGCGCATCGCCAAGGAACGCCGCAACCTGTTCGCGCCGCAGCGGATCATCGATGCCGTCGAGGCGGCGGTGAACCTGCCGCTGGAGGAAGGGCTGGTGCGCGAGCGCGAGCTGTTCGTCCAGTGCGCCACCAACAGCCAGTCGAAGGCGCTGCAGCATGTGTTCTTCGCCGAGCGCCAGGTCGCCAAGATCCCCGGTCTGCCGGCGGACGTGAAGCCGCGCGACATCAAGTCGGTGGCGGTCATCGGCGCCGGCACCATGGGCGGCGGCATCGCCATGAACTTCGCCAACGCCGGCATCCCGGTGACGGTGCTGGAAGTGGCGCAGGAAGGCCTCGATCGCGGTCTTGGCGTCGTGCGCAAGAATTATGAGGCCAGCGCCGCCAAGGGCCGGATCACGCCCGAGCAGGTCGAGACCCGCATGGGCCTGATCCGACCGACGCTGAGCTATGACGACCTCAAGGACGCCGACCTCATCATCGAGGCGGTGTTCGAGACCATGGAGATCAAGAAGACCGTGTTCGGCCAGCTCGACAAGGTGGCGAAGCCGGGCGCGATCCTCGCCTCCAACACCTCCTACCTGTCGATCGATGCCATCGCCGGCATCACCGGCCGGCCGGGCGACGTGGTGGGCACCCACTTCTTCTCGCCGGCCAACGTGATGCGGCTGATGGAAATCGTCCGTGGCAGCCAGACCGCGCCGGACGTGCTGGCGACCACGCTGGAACTCGCCAAGCGGATCAGGAAGGTCGGTGTGGTTGCCGGCAACTGCCATGGCTTCATCGGCAACCGGATGCTGGAAGGCTATGGCCGCGAGGCCGGCCTGCTGCTGCTCGAAGGCGCCACGCCGCAGCAGATCGACGGCGCCCTCTATGCCTTCGGCATGCCGATGGGCGTGCTGCAGATGGGCGACCTTGCCGGCCTCGACGTCGGCTACAAGTCGCGCAAGGACCGCGATCCGGCCAGCTACGAAACCCGCGCCACCCGCGTCGCCGACCGGCTGGTCGAGGCCGGCCGCATGGGCCAGAAGACCAACGCCGGCTATTACGACTATGAGCCGGGCAACCGCACGCCCAAGCCCTCGGCGCTGGTGCAGCAGATCATCGAGGAGACGGCGGCGGAGTTCCAGATCCAGCGTCGCGCGATCAGCGATGCCGAGATCATCGAGCGCTGCTTCCTGTCGATGATGAACATCGGCTGCGAGATCCTGCGCGAAGGCCACGCCTATCGCGCCAGCGACATCGATATCGTCTACCTCAACGGCTACGGCTTCCCCGCCTATCGCGGCGGCCCGATGTTCTGGGCGGAAAACGAGATCGGCCTCGCCACCGCGCTGGAGAAGATCAAGGGCTTCGCCGCCAGCGTCGGGCCGCGCTGGTGGACGCCGTCGCCGCTGCTGGAGCAGCTGGTGGCGGAAGGCCGCGGCTTCGCCAGCGTCGGGGCCTGATCGAACGGCACGTCATCCCTTCAGGCGGGATCGTCGGTCCCGCCTGGAGGCGGGGGTGGCGCCGGCGGCAACAGCGGCGGTCCGGCCTCGGCGCGCAGGCCGGCCGCCCGCACCGGGTCGGCCGGGCCGCCGATGCCCTTCTCCAGCATCTCCGCCAGCGCCCGCGTGGCGCGC
>CAUJIW010000057.1 GCA_963205175.1 Pseudomonadota bacterium | reverse complement strand
CATGGCAATCACCTGGGAGGTCCGGCCTATCGTGAACGGGTAGCCCGTTCGGGGTCGGGTCGCCAGCGTGCAGGCGGTTTGCCTGACGAACAAGCCGCCGGAAACCCGCGCCAGCTCTGGGGTGGGTGCGAAGTCCTCCTTCGCAGAAACAGAGAATGGGCGGGGACAGAGAACGGAAAACCGCCCGAAACCGGGTCATCCGGGGCGGCGGCGTCCGTCGCAGCAAGGCCGGAAACCGCGCCAACACTGGCATTCCGGGCATAAAAAAACCCAACCGATAAGGGTTGGGTTTTGGGTAAGTGGTGGAGCCGAGGGGGATCGAACCCCTGACCTCAGCAGTGCGATTGCTGCGCTCTCCCATCTGAGCTACGGCCCCACACCGGTCGTCCGCGCCGTCGAGCGGCGAAGTCCGGCGCATATACGCTGGCCTGCCGGGATATGCAATATTCCAGATGCCGGAATATGCGTCGATTTTATGCCGCCGCGACAGCCGCGCGCGTGCGGGCCAGCCAGCCGTCGGCATCCCGCAGCGCCCGCTCGGCCATCGCCGGTTTGCGCTGGGATTTGTGGACACTGGCCTCCAGCGGCGGGAACAGTCCGAAGTTGACGTTCATCGGCTGGAAGTGGGTGGCATCGGCGCCGCCGGTGATGTGGCCGAGCAGGGCGCCAAACGCCGTGGTCGGCGGCGGCGGGTCGAGCGGCAGGCCCAGGCGCTCGGCGGCGGCGAAGCGGCCGGCCAGCAGCCCGATGGCGGCGCTCTCGACATAGCCCTCGACACCGGTGATCTGGCCGGCGAAGCGCAGCCGCGGGTCGGCCTTCAGGCGCAGGCTGGCGTCCAGCACCCGGGGCGAGCGGATGAAGGTGTTGCGGTGCAGGCCGCCCAGGCGGGCGAACTGGGCGTTCTCCAGCCCCGGAATGGTGCGGAAGATGCGCACCTGCTCGGCGTGCTTCAGCTTGGTCTGGAAGCCGACCATGTTGTACAGCGTGCCCAGCGCATTGTCCTGGCGCAGCTGGACCACGGCGAACGGCCAGCGGCCGGTGCGCGGATCGTCGAGCCCGACCGCCTTCATCGGCCCGAACCGCAGCGTCAGCGGGCCACGCTCGGCCATCACCTCGATCGGCATGCAGCCGTCGAAATAGGGGGTGTTGGCCTCCCATTCCTTGAACACCGTCTTGTCGCCGGCCAGCAGTTCCTCGACGAAGGCGAAGTACTGCTCCTTGTCGAGCGGGCAGTTGATATAGTCCTTGCCGTCGCTGCCCGGCCCGCTGGCCTTGTCGTAGCGGGACTGGAACCAGGCGATGTCGAAGTCGATCGACTCCTTGTAGACGATGGGGGCGATGGCATCGAAGAAGGCCAGCTCGTCCTCGCCGGTGAGGTCGCGCACGGCTTCCGCCAGCGCCGGCGCCGTCAGCGGCCCGGTAGCGATGACGACGCTCGACCACGCAGCCGGCGGCAGGCCCACCACTTCGCCGCGTTCCAGGGCGATGCGCGGGTGGGCGGCCAGCGCCGCCGTCACCGCCTGTGAGAAAGCGTCACGGTCGACCGCCAGCGCGCTGCCGGCCGGCACCCGGGTCTGGTCGGCGCAGCGCAGGATCAGCGAGCCGGCGCGGCGCATCTCCTCGTGCAGCAGCCCGACCGCGTTGTGGCTGGGGTCGTCGGAGCGCAGCGAGTTCGAGCACACCAGTTCGGCCAGGCCGTCGGTCTGGTGGGCGTCGGTCATGCGCACCGGGCGCATCTCGTGCAGCACCACGGCCAGGCCGGCCTCGGCCAGCTGCCAGGCGGCTTCCGAGCCGGCAAGGCCGCCGCCGATGACGTGAATGGGGTCGCTGCTGGGGGTCGGGATCATGCTCATGGTCGCTATATGGGCAAGGCCGCCGGCGGGGTCCATGCCTTAATGCGCGCGCACGGCGTGGCCGCGGCGCGCAGGCGGTCGGGCGCGTGACCGAAACATCGGCCCGGACATGGATGCAGACATGGACACGGACCATAAAACTGGTATTTGACCACCGGCTTGGCTACAACATGAAGCAACAAGACCGCCTTGGCGCCTATCCAGGAATTGACCGTTGGACCTGACCGACCACCCCAGCTCGGACCCCTCCGATATTCGCCCGATCTCCATCGTCGAGGAGATGAAGACCAGCTATCTCGATTACGCCATGAGCGTGATCGTCAGCCGCGCGCTGCCGGACGTCCGCGACGGTCTGAAGCCGGTGCACCGGCGGATTCTCTTCTCGTGCCACGAGAACGGCTACACCGCCAACAAGCCCTACCGGAAGTCGGCCCGCATCGTCGGTGACGTCATCGGTAAATACCATCCGCATGGCGACTCCGCGATCTATGAGGCCCTGGTGCGCATGGCGCAGGACTTCTCGATGCGGGTGCCGCTGATCGACGGTCAGGGCAACTTCGGCTCGATGGACGGCGATCGCGCGGCGGCCATGCGCTACACCGAAGCGCGGATGGCCAAGGTGGCCGACAATCTGCTGGAGGACATCGACCGCGACACGGTGGATTTCCAGCCCAACTACGACGGCTCGGAACGCGAGCCGGTGGTGCTGCCGGCCCGCTTCCCCAACCTGCTGGTCAATGGCGCCGGCGGTATCGCGGTCGGCATGGCGACCAATATCCCGCCGCACAATCTGGGTGAAATCATCAATGCCTGCTGTGCGTTGATCGATAATCCCGCGCTGACGGTTGAAGAGCTGCTGCCCATCGTGCCGGGGCCGGACTTCCCCACCGGCGGCATCATTCTCGGCCGGGGCGGCATCCTGCAGGCCTATCGCACCGGGCGCGGCACCTTCATCGTGCGCTCGCGCTCGCACATCGAGACCTGGGGCAAGGATCGCGAGGCGATCATCCTCACCGAGATCCCCTATCAGGTGAACAAGGCGACGCTGGTCGAGCGCATCGCCGAGTGCGTCAAGGACAAGCGGATCGAGGGCATCTCGGAAATCCGCGACGAGTCCAACCGCGAGGGCGTGCGGGTGGTCATCGAGCTCAAGCGCGATGCCGTCGCCGACGTGGTGCTGAACCAGATCTACCGCTACACCCCGGCGCAATCGAGCTTCTCGGTCAACCTGCTGGCGATCAACGGCGGCCGGCCGGAGCAGATGGGGCTGAAGGAGGTGCTGACCGCCTTCATCCAGTTCCGCGAACAGGTCATCACCCGCCGCACCAAGTTCGAGCTGAACAAGGCGCGCGACCGGGCGCACATCTTGCTCGGCCTGGTGGTCGCGGTCACCAACCTCGACGAGGTGGTGCGGATGATCCGCTCGTCGTCGACGCCGGCGGAAGCGCGCGAGAAGCTGCTCACCCGTGAGTGGCCGATCGATGAGATCCTGCCCTATGTCCAGCTCGTCGAGGCGGTGTCGCCGGGCGATGCCGCGCTGACCAGCTACCGGCTGTCGGAAGAACAGGTGAAGGCCATTCTGGACCTGCGCCTGCATCGCCTGACGGCGCTTGGTCGTGACGAAATCGGCGATGAACTCAAGGAGTTGTCGGCGAAGATTGAGGATCTGCTGGAGATCCTGCGCGATCGCGCCCGGCTCTACCGCGACATGCGGGCGGAGTTCGTCGAGATCGCCGACTCGTTCGCCAAGCCGCGCCTGACCGAGATCGCCGAGGGGGATCTCGGCGACATCGACGACGAGGATCTGATCCAGCGCGAGGAGATGGTGGTCACCGTCACCTTGTCCGGCTACATCAAGCGGGTGCCGCTCTCGACCTATCGGGCGCAGCGTCGCGGCGGCAAGGGCCGCTCGGCGATGTCGACCAAGGACGAGGACGTGATGACCCAGGTGTTCGTCGCTTCCACCCACACGCCGGTGCTGTTCTTCTCCTCCAAGGGGCAGGTCTATCGCCTGAAGGTGTGGAAGCTGCCGGAAGGCACGCCGCAGTCCAAGGGCAAGGCGCTGGTCAACCTGCTGCCACTCAGCGACGGCGAGACCATCTCGACCATCCTGCCGCTGCCGGAGGACGAGGCGGAGTGGGGCAAGCTCCACGTCATGTTCGCCACCGCCAAGGGCAGCGTGCGCCGCAACAGCATGGACGCCTTCACCAACATCCCGTCGGCCGGCAAGATCGCCATCCGCTTCGAGGACGAGGACGCCGACGACCGGCTGATCGGCGTCGCGTTGTGCGGGGAAGGCGACGACGTGCTGCTCGCCGCCCGTGGCGGCAAGGCGATCCGCTTCCCGGTGGCGGATGTGCGCGAGTTCCAGAGCCGGACGTCCACCGGCGTGCGCGGCATGAACCTGGCGGCGGGCGACGCGGTGATCTCGCTCACCATCCTGCAGGGTCAGGACGCCACGCAGGAGGAGCGCGAGGCCTATCTGAAGTCGGCGGCCTGGAAGGCCGAGCCGGCGCCGGCGACGCTGTCGGATGAGCGTATGGCGGCGCTGGCGGCGGCCGAGCAGTTCATCATGACCGTGACCGCCAACGGTTACGGCAAGCGCACCAGCGCCTATGAGTTCCGCACCATGGGTCGCGGCAACCAGGGCGTGACGGCGATCGAAAGCTCGACCCGCAACGGGCCGGTGGTGGCCAGCTTCCCGGTGGCGCACGACGACCATCTGCTGCTGATCACCGACCAGGCCAAGATCATCCGCATTGGCGTCGGCGAGGTGCGCATCATGAGCCGCAACACCCAGGGCGTCACCCTGTTCCGGGTGGCGGACGACGAGCATGTGGTGTCGGTGGCGCAGGTCAAGGACGATGGCAACGGCGACGACGAGGCCGAGGATGGCGATGTCGGGGACGGCGCGGAGGCCTGAGCCGGCGTCCGCGACGATCCGCGCCTCGCTCGGGCGGGGGTCTGGTCGGACGGGGGTCTTGACGGCGGCGCGGCCGCGCGGCAGGACTGCGACGTCGGTACGACCAGGCTATAGGCCAACAGAGGGCGGTAAGCAGATGAAGGCGCGTATCTTTCGGCCGGCCAAGACGGCCATGCAATCGGGCAAGGGCAACACCCGCCTGTGGCTGCTGGAGTTCGAGGCGGACGCCGCCAAGCGGCCGGACCCGCTGATGGGCTGGGCCGGTGGCGCCAGCACCCAGTCGCAGGTGCGCCTGAAGTTCGACTCCTGCGATGCCGCGATCGCCTACGCCGACAAGCACGGCCTGGCCTACGAGGTGCTGCCGGATCAGCCGCGCGCCCTCAAGCTGCAGTCCTACGCCGACAACTTCCGCTAAAGCCGGCCGTCAGACCCGGCCACCAGTGTCCGCAGCACGCGCCGGCCGCGAACGCCAGCGGGTGGGTTACGGCGTCATCGGCTCGGCTGCTTGCTGGAGCTGCCGCTGGATCCCGGCGTGGCTGCCGGCATCGAGCAGGGCGCTGAGCTGGGCCAGGGCCTGTTCGCCGCGGCTGCTGTCTTGCAGGCTCCTGGCATAGGGCGAGGCCGTCCACTGCGTCTGGCTGAGCGCGGTCGGTGCCATCTCGACGGTGCCGCCGAGCGCCTGGGCGATCTGCGCCGCCCGGGCGGCGGCGAGTTCCGGGCCGATGCCGTCGGAGGTCAGGCCGGGGATGGCGTCAGCACTGCGCGGAAAGCTCGCGACGCCGCTGTTGCTCAGCGATGCCACCACCCGGCCGCCGACCTTGACCGTGGCATAGAGGGGGTCGGCAGGCGGTGACGGCCGCGCCGCCGGATCGTCCAGACTGTCCTTGAAGCGCTTGAGCGCCTCGGTGGTCCGCTCGTCCAGTTTGATCATCGGCAGGTTGGCGGCCGAGATCGGGCGGGCGGTGGCAGGGTCGAGCCGCAGCGGGCCGATGGTGATGTCGGACATGGTGGTTGCTCCTCATGTTGTTCGCGTAACAGGAGCAAGCAAGAGTTGTGCCGCCACCAAGGCGGGCGTTTCGCCGGCGGACACGGGCGGAAAACCGCCGGTCCTGCCACGATTGGCGGCGCTTACCCATCGCGGCGCTTCCCAGAGGCAGCGGATCCTGCCCGGTGGATATTGCCCCGCCCGATCTTCTTGCCGCCCGATCTTGCTGCCGACGCTACAACGCCGGGCGGGCGTCAGGCGGGTAGGGGGCATCAGTCAAGGCGGAACGGCCGGTGGCGGGCCGGGTCGCGCCAAAGGAGGCGGTGTCGGGCCGGGGTGGGGGCGATGGCGGCCGCACTACTGGCCGCCATCGCTCGCCGGCGCGGCTATTGCGCCGCGAGTGCCGCGGGGGCGTCCAGCAACTGGTCGCGGGCCGCGTTATATTCCCGTTCCAGCCGGTCGACGACGGCTGCCACCGGCTCGACGGCCTTGACGACGCCGATGCCCTGGCCGCAGCCCCAGATGTCCTTCCAGGCCTTGGCGTCGGTGTTGCCGCCGGAGCCGAAATCCATCTTGCTGGGGTCGGATTCCGGCAGGTTCCTTGGGTCGAGGCCGGCCGCCTCGATGGACTGGCGCAGATAATTGCCGTGCACGCCGGTGAACAGGTTGGAATAGACGATATCCTCGGCAATCGCATCGACGATGCACTGCTTGTAGGCGGGGTCGGCGTTGGCCTCCTCGGTGGCGATGAACACCGAACCCATGTAGGCGAAGTCGGCGCCCATCGCTTCGGCGGCGAGGATGGAACGGCCATTGGCGATCGAACCCGACAGCAGCAGCGGGCCGTCGAACCACTGGCGGATTTCCTGCACCAGCGCGAACGGTGACAGGGTGCCGGCATGCCCGCCGGCGCCGGCGCACACGGCGATGAGACCGTCGGCGCCTTTCTCGATCGCCTTGTGGGCGTGGTTGATGTTGATGACGTCGTGGAACACCAGACCGCCATAGCTGTGAATGGCCTGGAAGACTTCCTCTCGGGCGCCCAGCGAGGTGATGACCAGCGGCACCTTGTGCTTCACGCACATCTCCAGGTCATGTTCCAGCCGGCCGTTGGAGCGGTGGACGATCTGGTTGACCGCGAACGGGGCCGCCGGGCGTTCGGGGTGAGCGGCGGTATGCGCTGCCAGCGTTTCCTTGATCTCCGACAACCATTCGTCGAGCACATGGCCCGGGCGGGCGTTGAGCGCCGGAAACGAGCCGACAATGCCGGCCTTGCACTGGGCCATCACCAGCTGCGGGCCGGAGATGATGAACAGCGGCGAGCCAACGACGGGCAGGCGCAGCTTGGCTTTCAGCGAGTTGGCGATCTGGGATTGGGCAATGGCCATGGTGTAACAACCTCATAAAAGCAGATCAGAAATTATTGGATGCGGCAACAGTCTGCCAGTCCTGCACGGGCGGTCAACAGGGTTCGTGGGGGGTGTGTGCCGGCGGCTGGGCGCTCGGCGGAGCCCGATGCGGCTGGCGTCAAGAAAGGGGCTGCTCGCGCAGCCCCCCGTGACAGCTTTACCCTATGCGGTAACTTCGCCGCACGCGAAGTTCATTATTGTTATGGCACCCGGGTTGCAAACTTATGATTGTGAGGTTCCGGGCTGGTTTGGAATAGACGTTTTGCCGCGGAAGTCAATGTCGACTGCATATCAATTTGCCACTCATGGGTGCGGTTTGAAGGTGGTTCTGCTGACTTTCCATGGCCATGAGCCGAATTTCGGGGGGCTGAATGTATAACGGCCGCCCAAGGGCGGCCGTTACGGGTCGATCAGTTGTCGGTGTCGGTTCAGCCGAACCGGCGCCGGCCACCCGGACCGCCGCGCGGACGGTCATCGCCGAAGCCGCCACCGCCGCGGCCGCCGCCGAAGCCGCCGTCGTCACCGCCGAAACCGCCGCCACGGCCGCGATAGCCACCGCCGCCGCCAGAACGTTCGCCGCCGTAGCCGCCACCGCCGCCGTAGCCGCCCGAGCGTTCGCCGCCGAAGCCGCCACCGCCACCACCGCCGTAGCCGCCCGAGCGCTCGCCGCCGAAGCCGCCGCCACGCGGGCCGCCAAAGCCCGAACGCGGGCGATCACCGCCGAAGTCACGGCGCGGCTTGGGCGCCATGGCTTCCGCTTCTTCCGGGGTCGGGCCACCAATGACTTTCAGGTTCTGGGCCGCCGGCTTGCCCTGCTTGGACATGCCCAGCTCATACTCCACCTGCTGCCCTTCGACGAGGACGCGCATGCCCGAGCGTTCGACTGCGGAAATATGGACGAATGCGTCTGTCCCACCCTCTTCCGGGGCGATGAAGCCGTATCCCTTTTCAACATTGAACCACTTCACGGTTCCGATAGGCATGGTCTTGGTCTTCCTTGTCTTCAGTCGTGCCCGATCTTCCGGGCGCAATTTCCGAATGAAAGAAAGCCCAAGATCCGCAGTTCACTCCTATAACAGAGTTTTAGGGGGCTTGCCATGGCAAAGCGATGCGCATGCGGTGAACATCACGGTGCACGGGTTGCTCACCAAATGGGTAAATAGATAATTGATCAAGCCGTCTGAAAATGGGGCAGGCCGTCTTGCGATCGCGGCAAGCGGGCTTGCGTTGACGGCGTTTGCGTGTCGCAATGCCCGTCGACGCGGCGACCATCGAGACCTTGAACGCCCGCAGAAAGGCAGGTGAGTGTGATGGCCAGTTTTCTCATTCGCATTGTACTGATCGTCAGCGGGTTGTGGATCGCGACCCATCTTGTACCGGGCGTCAGCCTCGATGCGCCGATGACCTTCGTCTGGGCGGCCCTGCTGCTGGTGGTGGTTAACGCCATCGTCAAGCCCGTCGCCATCATTCTGACGCTGCCAATCACCGTGGTAACCTTCGGGTTGTTCCTGCTGGCGATCAATGCCGCCATGTTCGGCCTGGTCGCGTGGTTGCTGGACGGCTTTCAGGTCGCGGGCTTCGGCTCTGCGCTGCTGGGTGCGCTGGTGGTGGGGTTGGTCAGCATGGTGGGGTCGTGGCTGATCGACAGCGACCTCAAGGAGCGGCGCTACGTCAAGCGGGGACAGTGGTGATGGCGCGGCGTGGCTGGGTGGTCGCGCTGGCGGGGGGCGCGGCCGTTGCGCTGGCGGCTTGCGCGACTCCCCGCTCGGCGGTGACCAGCGGGCTGGAGCAGTTCGGCGTGCCGGCACGATCGGCGACCTGCATGGCCGAGCGCATGGACAAGCGCCTGTCACGCGACCAGATGACGTCGGTGGCGCGCCTGCTGCATGGTGCCCGCAAGGCGGAGACCATGGATCCGTCGCGGCGCAATGTCCGCAAGGCGCTCGACGTGGCGCTGGAGGCAGCCGACCCCGAGATCGCCACGGTGACGCTGAAGGCAGGCGTCGCCTGCCTGCTGGCGGACTGAGCTGGGCTCAAAAACCTCGACAGCGCTGGCATGACCTCGCTACATCCTGACGCGCAACAGGCGCGGAGCATGGCACCAGCGATGCAACCGCGTGCGTGACCGGGAGGACGATCGATGATGGCCACAGGGTTCGAGGTGCTGGAGCCCCAATTGCGAAGCCGGGATACCTTTCGCATCTGGGCGCACGACAAGCTGCGCTTCTCCGACACCGACATGGTGGGCCACGTCAACAACACCAATTTCTCGGTGTTCTGCGAGACCGGCCGGGTCGCTTTCAACCGCCAGGTGGTGTTCGGGGAGCTGGATCGGGCGACGCACCTGTTTCTGGTGGCGCGGGTCGCCATCAACATGCGCGGCGAGATCCATTTTCCCGGCCAGGTCGACATCGGCACTGGCGTTGCCGCCATCGGACGCTCGTCCTTCACCCTGGGCCAGGGCCTGTTCGTCGAGGACCGCAACGTGGGGACCGCCGAGGGCGTGCTGGTGCTGGTCGATCGCGCGACCCGCAAGGCGATGCCGCTGCCGGACGTCCTGCGCCAGTCGCTGACCCAGTGGCTGCTGCCCGGCGCCAGCGCCTGAGCGTCCCGCGTCAGCGCCCGGCGAGATAGGCGCGCGTCGCCGTCGCCAACGCGCGGGCCCGGTCGACCGCATCCGGGTAGCCCTCGCGCAGCGCCTTGGAGCGCAGCTCGATGCTCAGCGGCAGGCCGGCCGGCAGCCGGTCGAGAAAATCCCCCAGCGGCAGCGCGCCATCGCCCGGCAGCAGCCGGCCGTCGATGGCCTCTTCCAGAATGGCGGCGGTGTCGTCGCGCGGCGGTGCCTGCGCGGGGGCATCGCAGAACTGGGCATAGCCCAGCAGCGCTGGCGCCACCCGGGCGATGTCGGCCGGCGTGCCGCCCGAGCGCGACAGGTGGATGGGGTCGAGCAGCAGCCCGGCGTTGGGCTGGGCGGCTCGGGCCAGCACGTCGAGCGCGTCGTCGATCGTCCGGACCTCGGTGAACATCATGAACTCCAGCGACACCCGCAGGCCCAGCGGCGCGGCGTGCTCGCACAGCCGGGCGAACTTGGCGACGGTGGCGCCGCGGTCGGGGTCGGAACTCACTGTCAGCACGTTGCGCGCGCCCAGTTCGGCGCCGACGTCGAGCAGGCGGAAATGCTCGGGGTCGTCGGCGCCGGGTTTCAGCCACACCACCTCGATGTCCAGCGCCGGCATGCCGGTGGCCGCCAGCGCCGCGCGTACCGCCCGGGTGGTGGCGGCGGTCCAGTCGGCGGCCTCGAACCACAGGCCGACGCCATCGAAGCCGGCGGCGGCCGCCGCCTCGACGGTGGCGACCGGGCTGAACTCCGGCAGCACGCCGGAGGCCAGCGCGATCGGCCAGGGATTGGGGCGTGCGGGCATCATGAGGTCTCCTGCGGCGGTCGTGAGGGCCACACTGGCGCCACCGCCGACCGACGGCCAGCAGCCACAAGTGACAGGCCGGGCGGTGTGCCGTCGCTCCCGCAACCGGCGTAATGGTGGTTATGCTGGCAGGATCGCTTCCCTCGCGGGCGAACAGGCGATAGGCAGGCGGTATTGCCTTGGTGTCTTGCTCTCAGGTCTGTTGCCGTGCTGCCCGCGCTTCTTTCCGATCCCGCCTTCTATGCCGTCGCCGTGCCGGCGGTGATCATCGTCGGCCTGGCCAAGGGCGGCTTCTCCGGCGTCGGCATCCTCAGCACGCCGCTGCTGGCGCTGGTGCTGCCGCCGGTGCAGGCGGCGGCGCTGCTGCTGCCGCTGCTGATCGTGCAGGATGCGGTGAGCGTGTGGGTCTATCGCCGCAGTTGGGACAAGCGCAATCTCGCCATCCTGCTGCCGGCCGGCGCGGTCGGCGTGCTGCTGGGTTATCTGTTCGCGTCGCGTGTCAGCGAGGCGGCGGTGCTGGCGGCGGTGGGCGGCATTTCGGTGCTGTTCGCCGCCAACCAGCTGATCCGCCAGGCGCTCGGCCATCGGCTGGTGGCGCGGCGGGCGAGCTGGCCGCTGGGGCTGCTGTGCGGCACCGGCTCGGGGTTCACCAGCACCGTGGTCCATGCCGGCGGGCCGCCGCTGCACATCTACCTGCTGCCGCAACGGCTAGAGCGGGACATTTTCGTCGGCACCAACGCGCTGTACTTCGCGGCGCTCAACTGGATGAAGGTGGTGCCCTATGCCGCGCTCGGCCAGTTCGGCCGCGACACCATGATCCTTGCCGCCGCGCTGCTGCCGGTGGCGATCGCGTCGACCTTCGCCGGCGTCTGGCTGGTGCGCCGGGTGCCGCACGAGCGCTTCCTGACGCTGACCAACGGCCTGCTGCTGCTGGGCGCCAAGCTGGTGTGGGACGGGCTGGCGGCGCTTTGACCATTGGCGCCTTTGCCATGCTGTCGGGTGTGACGGTGTCAGGATGATTATCGAGGCCCGTAGCGGTGGTCAGGCCGTGAAACGAAGACGCAGTCCGGGCTCCGGCCAAGTGGTGCGCACGAGCATGCCGGTTGCCGACAACGTGATCCAGGCGGTTCGCATATCCTCGCCGCCGAAGGCGATATTGGTGGTGTAGGGGTCGGGAAATTCACAGGCTGCATGGCGGCCATCAGGGGCGAAGGTCACGATGCCGCCGCGCCGGATGCGCGCGACACAGATGTTTCCGGCGGCTGTGACGGCAAGGCTGTCCAGTTCGACCCCGCCGTCCAGTCTGGCCACCAGTTCCCGCGTTTCCGGTGCGGCGACGGTCGTGCGATACAGGGCCGCTTCGTGCGTGTCGGCGATGTAGAGGGTGCTTCCATCGGGTGATAGCCCCACGCCGTTGTAGGATCGCGCGAGATGGACCTGATGCAGCGCCGATCCATCGGGCGCGCAGCGATAGAGCGCGCTCTGTTCATGCACGCCGTCATGGTGCTTGCCCAGATCCGTGAACCAGAGCTGGCCGGCATCGTCGAACACCAGGTCATTGGGGGCGGACAGGGGCGCGGCCGGTGTCGCCTCGTAGAGGCGCTCCACCTTGCCGGTATGAAGATCGACGCGCTCGATCCGGCCCTCACTGCCGGGACCGGTCGCGTTTTGCAGGCGCATGAGGTCGATCCCGCCACTGTTGCAGACGTACAGGGCGCCGTCCGGACCGATCGCCGCGCCGTTCGGACCGCCTCCGACCTCGGCGATCGCCTCCTTCCCGCCGTTCCAGCATCGTGTAATCCGCCCGGCGGCCAGTTCGACGACAATCACCGAACCGTCCTCCATGACCACGGGGCCTTCCGGAAAGGCGAGCCCGTCCGCCACTATCGTGTATGTCAGTGTTGACATCGGCTCCTTGCCACGGTCTGTCAGCCATGTCGCTTGGTTGTTCCGTTGCACGGTCGACTCAGAATCGGAAGCGTGCCTCGATGTAGAACATGCGTGGCGGTCCGTAGACCACTGCATCGACGCCATAGGCCCAGATGCCGCCACCGCCGAGAATATAGTCCTTGTTCGTCAGGTTGGTGGCCCCGACCGCCAGATCCATGTCGCGGCCAAAAAGATTGTTGGCCTCGGCGCGCAGATTGATCAGCGTATAGCCGGGAATCTGGCTCGCGCCGTCGGCTGCGGAGTCGATAGGCGCGCCGCCATTGAACAAGACTTCCTGAATGGCCGGCACCCGTGCCGTGGCGTCCCCCAAATAGAGCTTGCTTTGGTAGCTCAGGCTGGGAATGAGGGCCAGTTCGACGCCGGTCTCAAGTTCCTTGTGAAGGCGTGCCTGGAAGTTCACCTTGTGCTTGGAGTTGGCGCCCGGCGGGTTGACCGCCAGCGCGTTGTTCGAGATCGGATGGCTTTGCAGGAAGATCGGTCGGAACGCCTCGGGAAGCAGTGACAGTGCCGTTGCCACCGTCTCATCCGGGTATTTCAGATGACGGGCATCCACAAAGGTGTAGTTTGCCGAGATCGACAGCCAGTCGGTGGGCGCGAAGGCGAGGTCGGTGTCGAAACCGCGATACCGGCTTTTGGGCACATTCTGAATGGTGGTGACGAGTGCGCCGCCCGACAGGTCGAGATAGCTGCGCTGGGCGCCGTGATAGATGTCCCAGAAACCTTCGATGTTGAAAGTGCCGCGCTGGCCCGCGAGCTGGAAATTCGTTTTCGCGCCGGCGTAGAAATTATCCACGGTCTCGGGGCCGAAATTCGCCAGGTCGGCACCCCGGCCATTGAAGCCGCCGCGCTTGTAGCCGCGCTTGTAACCGGCATAGAGCATGACGTCGTCGTTGAGCTTGTAGTCGGCGCCGACATTGTATGACCAACCACGGAATTTCCGCTGGCCGACAAGATCCAGATACGCGACGCTGGCTGGCAGCGTGTCGGGATCGGGAATCTCCGAGAGATTGGAGGTGTTGTTGTTTACCTGCACAGACCGGTCGTAGATGTCGTCCCACGTCCGCCGCGCCGCGCCCGTCAGCGTCAGTTTATCGGTGACATGATACGTCAGCGACGCGAACAGCGACTGTGTCGTGAAGCGGGATTGGCGGAACTGGATGTCGTAGTCCGGTCCGGCCTCTGAGAAACTGAAGGTATTGGTGACGATGTTCATCGTGCTGTCACCGCCGGGCTGCCGTGTCTGGTCATGCATGCCGCCGATGATCCAGTCCAGCTTGCCGCCGGCCGATGTGCCCTGCAGCTGGAGTTCGTTAACGAGCTGGCGGTTCTTGAGCTGGCGCAGGGGCCTGACCAGATTGATGCCCGGAATCGCCGCGCCGTCTACGTCCGATGGATTGTTGCCATAACCACGGGCCGAAATGTAGCTCAGGATATTCTTGACCCGCAGATTCTCCGAGATATCCCAGGTCGTCGTATTGATGATGGCGAACGTCGAGGACCGGTCCCGATCCAGGTTGGTGTCGAGAGTTGAGCGTTGGGCGTCATCAATAATGGAAGGCGTAACGCCGGCACCGAACGCTGTTCCCGATCGACCTTTGATTACCTTGGAGGAAGAGCGATTCTTGTCGCCGTGCCAGGTGACGATCGTGCTGTTGGTAAGCGTGTCGGACAGGTCCACCCGCAGGGTGCCGCGGAGCTCGATCACATCCTGGTTGTTGTAGTCCTGCACGGGGAGCGGCGTGAAGGTCGTCAGGTCGAGCTCGCCGCCCAGCGTCTTGGTGTAGCCTTCCCGGTGCCAGTAGAAGCCGGCCAGTCGCAATGCGACCTTCTCGCTGAGCGGCAGGTTCAGTGCGGCCTCGAACTGGCGATTCTGATAATCACCCAACTGGCCGCGGGCGTAGCCTTCGAGCTTGTCGGTTGGCGGGGCCGGTACAAAGAGCACGGCACCGCCCGTGGTGTTGCGGCCGAAGAGGGTTCCTTGCGGACCTTTCAGCACCTGTACCGATGCAAGGTCGAAGTACTGCGGCGGCAGGGTCGGAATCTGGAATGGCGGGGAGAGCGGAACGTCCGCGAAATATGTCTCGACGGAACCTGACGCTGCGCCGAAGAACTGGCCACGTCCGCGGATCGAGAAGTCAGGAAGAGAGGCATTGCCGGAGCCAGCATTGACCACAAGGCCCGGAACGGAGCGCGCAAGGTCGTAGGATGAGGTGATGCTGCGCTCGTTGAGTGCGTCCTGATTGAACGCCGTGATGGCGATCGGCACCTGCTGAAGCTTTTCTTCAGTGCGGCGAGCGGTCACGAGAATTTCGTCAATGACGACACCGGTGGAGCTCGCGACTCCCGTGCTGTCCTGTGCCAGCACGGGAGATGTCATGAGCAGGCCAATGGGCAGGACGGAGTACAGGTGAATGTTGCGCATGAAGTAATCCCCCCAAACAATATTTTGCTTGTCTTATCGTTTGCCCGCCGAATTAATTTGGCGGTTATCATGTTTATGTTGGTGAACGTAGTATAATAAGAGGCTTCGTCAAGCATATTGCATTGATGCTCCTGCCGCTCAATGGCGGCGTGCCCCGGCTTGTCTGGTGCCGCTGGGGCGGTGGACGAGATCGGGCGGGAAGGGGAAAATGCCATTCGGGCAACAAGGCTGTTGCCAACCGTCCTTTTTGCACCGCACAATAAGTCATGCGCATTGCCATAGTCGACGAAAGCGCCATGCGCGCCGCCGTGATCCACGAGGGTCTGGCCGCGCTTGATGATTGCGAGATCTTCGTCGTCACGGATAGGCGCGGCCTGGTCGCGCGCATTGGCGAGATCGCGCCCGACATCGTGCTCATGGACCTCGGCAATCCGTCACGCGATGTGCTGGAGGAATATTTCGCCGTCAGTCGTGCGCTGGCGCGACCCATCGCCATGTTCGTCGACGAGAGCGACGCGGACTCGATCGCGGCCTCGGTGGAGGCGGGCGTCTCCGCCTATGTCGTTGACGGCATGGCGGCGCACCGCATCCGCCCGCTGCTTGATCTGGCGGTGCGTCGCTTCAACGCCTTCGCCCGCCTGCAAGCCGACCTTGCCGAGGCCAAGGGCAAGCTTGCCGAGCGTGAGACCATTGACACAGCCAAGCGTATCCTGATGGACAGCCGGGGATTGCCGGAAGCGCAGGCTTACGCGGAACTCCGGCGCACGGCCATGAACCAGGGCAAGCGCATCGCCGATATCGCCGAGGCGGTTGTCACCGCGCACACACTGATGGGAGGACGCTGATGCCCAACGAATTCGTTGTCGGCTTCCTGCCTCTGGTGGATGCCTGTTTGCCGATTCTCGCCCGCGAGCATGGCTTTGCCGAGGCGGAAGGCCTGTCGTTGCGGCTGGTGAGGGACATCAGCTGGGCGACGGTGCTTGACCGCCTGCTCTACGGCCACAGTGATGCCGCGCACCTGGTGGCGCCGCTGGCCATCGCCACCACCCTGGGCCGCGACCGGCCCGCCCAGCCACTGTCCGTGCCGTTCGTGCTGGGTCTGAACGGCAATGCCGTCACCCTGCGTCCCGAACTGGCCCGTCAGGTGGGCACGCCGGGGCAACTGGGCGATCCGGCGCGTGTCGGTGCGGCGCTGGCCGTGGTGGCGCAGGCCCGCAAGGCGGCCGGCAAGCGACTGCGCTTCGGGGTCGTCCACCGTCATTCCAGTCATAACTACATGCTGCGCTACTGGCTGGCCGCGTGTGGCGTGCGGCCGGACGAGGAGGTGGAGATCGTCACCGTGCCGCCGCCCTTCTGTGCGGACGCGCTGGAGGCTGGCGAGGTCGATGGCATCTGTGTCGGGGAGCCGTGGAACAGCGTGGCGGTGGAGCGCGGCGCCGGCGAGATCGTGCTCGTCACCGCGCAGATCTGGCGCCGCGGAGTGGAAAAGGTGCTGGCGCTGCGTGAAGCCAGGCTGGAGGAACGACGTGCTGATGTGGAGGCCCTGGTGCGCGCCTTGCGTCGGGCGGGCGCCCACTTCGTCGACCCGGCGAACTGGGATGTCAATGCGGCGATCCTGGCGCGTCCCGAGTATCTCGATGGTGACGCGGTGCTGATCCGGCGGGCGATCTCGGACCGCCTGCTGCTGGCGCGTGGTGGTGAGCTGGTTCACTTCCCCGACTTCATGTTCCAGCATCGCGAGGCCGCCAACTTCCCCTGGGTCAGCCAGGCCGAGTGGCTCTACACCCAGATGGTGCGGTGGGAAGGGCGTGGCTTTGATCCCGGTGACGCCATCCGCGCTGCCCGCGTGTTCCGTCCCGATGTTTACCGCAGCGCACTATTGGGGACGGGCGAGCCGCTGCCGGGCGCCAGTTCGAAGGTCGAGGGCAGCCTGAAAGGCACCACCATCGTGGGGACCCAGCAGGGCTCCATCACGCTGGAAAGTAATCAATTTTTTGACGACCGGGCATTTGATCCGGCCGACCTTGCCGGCTACCTCGCCCGCCTGCCCTGAATGAAAATTTTTGCTGCAATGCGAGAAGAGGCTTTACGGCGGATAGGCGAATCGCTTACCCATTAAGGGCGCAGGACGATGCTGCCCAAGGTGGGGCGGAGGTTCATCCTCCTGCGGAAACGGAACATTGCGTGGCAACGTCGCCGCCCGATCTGGCTCTTCAGTGAGCTAAGTCGAGGCGGCTTTTTTGTTGTTCGCGCCTGAACGGGGGAATGTGCGCGATGAACGGGGAAAACAGCGTTCGGTTCAACAGGCGGGGGTTCACCGCGGCGCTGCTGCTCGGCGTGGCGCTGGCCGGGTGCGGCCCGGAGGCCCCGGCGCCGCAGGGCGCGGACGCACCCGCGGGGGCGATGTCCCGGCAGGGCGTCGAGAAGCCCAATCTCAAGCTCGGCTTCATCAAGCTCACCGACATGGCGCCGCTCGCCATCGCCAGGGAAAAGGGCTTCTTCGCCGAGGAGGGCCTCAACGTTTCCCTTGAACCGCAAGCGAACTGGAAGGTGCTGCTGGATGGTGTCGTCGGCGGCCAGCTCGATGGCGCGCACATGCTGGCGGGGCAGCCGATCGCCGCCACCATCGGCTACGGCACCAAGGCCGATCTCATCGCGCCACTCAGCCTCGACCTCAACGGCAACGCGGTCACCCTGTCGAACAAGGTATGGCGCCAGATCGCGCCATCGCTGAAGCAGGGTGCCGATGGCAAGCCGGTCCATCCCATTTCCGCGTCTGTGCTGAAACCCGTCGTCGCGGCCGGCAAGGCGCAGGGCAAGCCGTTCAAGATGGGCATGGTGTTCCCGGTCAGCACGCACAATTATGAATTGCGCTACTGGCTTGCCGCCGGTGGTCTCAACCCCGGCTATTACCTGCCCGGCGACGTTGCCGGCACCATTGGCGCCGATGTGCAGATTTCCGTGACCCCGCCGCCGCAAATGCCGGCGACGATGGAGGCGGGCACCATTGATGGTTACTGCGTTGGCGAGCCGTGGAACCAGGCCGCGGTGAAAAAGCAGATCGGCGTGCCGGTCATCACCGACGACCAGATCTGGCATGACAACCCGGAAAAGGTGTTCGGCCTGCGCAAGGATTTCGCCGACAAATACCCCCAGACCACGGCCGCGCTGTTGCGCGCGATCATCAAGGCCCAGCAATGGCTTGACGCCGATGGCGGCAAGAACAGGGCGGAGGCCGTCAAAATTCTGGCCCGGCCCAGTTACGTCGGCGCCGACGAGGCGGTGATCGCCGCCTCGATGACCGGCAAGTTCACCTTCGCGCCCGGCGACACGCGCCCGGCACCGGGCTTCAATATCTTCTTTGACAAGTTCGCCGGCTATCCCTTCTATTCCGATGCCATCTGGTATCTCACCCAGATGCGGCGCTGGGGACAGATCGCCGAGGACAAGCCCGATCAGTGGTATGTCGACACCGCCAAGGCGGTCTACCGGCCCGATCTCTATCGGGTCGCCGCCAAGGGGCTGGTCGACCAGGGCGTGATCCCGGCGACGGCCGTGCCGGATACCGACGGCTTCAAGCCGGAGCAGTCCGGTTTCATTGACGGTATCACCTACGACGGCCGGCAGCCCAACGCCTATCTCGCCAAGTTCAGCATCGGCCTCAAGCAGGGCCAGCGCGTTTCCCCCGCCGGGGTACGTTGACACGTCGGATGGATGAGGACTGACCTATGACTGCTGTCGTCTTGCGCAAGAACGCTTTCGAGATGGACAAGGATGCAGCCGGAACCACCGGCGAGCGCGCGGGTCCGGCGACGGGGGATGCCCCGCCGGTGGGGGCGCGGGGCCTGCCGGGGGGGCTGTCGCTGCCCGCCCTGAAGCTGCCGGCCCTGAAACTGCCATCCGCGCGGCATGTGGTCGAGGCGCTCTGGCCGCCCCTGGCGGGCATTGGTGGCTTTCTGCTGCTGTGGGGAATGTTGGCGCCGCTGGTCCGGACATCGCTCGGCGCGTTGCCAGGGCCAGGCGAGGTGTTGCACGCCTTCGGTGATCTGCTGGTGGAGTTCGCCGCCGCCCGTGAAATGGCCGCGCAGACCGCGGCGGCGGGACAGATGTGGTCGGGGCCGCCGACGTTCATCGACCAGATCGTGACCTCGCTGAAAACCGTGGCGCTGGGCTTTGTGCTGGCGACGCTGGTGGCGGTGCCACTGGGGTTGGTCGCCGGCATGTCCCAGCGTTTCAACGCGGCCATCAACCCGCTGGTGCAGATCATGCGCCCGGTCAGTCCGCTGGCCTGGCTGCCCATCGTGACCATGGTGGTGGCGGCCTCGATGACCAGCGACGATCCGGCGCTGGCCAAGAGCTTCGTCATTTCCGCCGTCGTGGTGATGCTGTGCTCGCTGTGGCCCACACTCATCAACACCGCCATCGGCACCGCCTCGATCGACAAGGATCTGATCAATGTCGGGCGTGTGCTCAAGCTGGGCTGGCTGGCGCGCCTGACCCGCCTCGTGTTGCCGTCGGCACTGCCCTACATCTTCACCGGGATGCGTTTGTCGCTGGGCACCGGCTGGATGGTGCTGATCGCGGCGGAAATGCTGGCCCAGAACCCCGGGCTCGGCAAGTTCGTGTGGGACGAGTTCCAGAACGGCAGCGAAAAATCGCTGGCGCGCATCATGGTCGCGGTGGTGGTGATCGGCCTCATCGGCTTCCTGCTCGACCGGGTGATGATGGCGCTCCAGGCCGTTGTCAGTCGCAACCGCACCTTCTGAACCTGGCCGGACGGGAGACGCTCATGACTGATCCGATCCTTTCCCTGCGTAACGTGCGCAAGCGTTACACCAGCAAGACCGGTGCCGTGACCGACGTGCTGGGCGGTATCGATCTCGACGTTATCGAAAGCGAATTCATCGCGGTGCTGGGTTTTTCCGGCGCCGGCAAGACCACGCTGATTTCGGCCATCGCCGGACTGATCGAGCCCGACGCCGGCGAGCTGCTGCTGCGTGGCAAGCCGATCGATGGCCCTGATCGCAATCGCGGCCTGGTGTTCCAGTCGTACTCGCTGTTGCCGTGGCTGACGGTGGCGCAGAATGTCGCGCTGGCGGTTGATGCGGTACACAAGGATCGCACTGCCGAGGCCCGCCGCGCGCTGGTGCGGCAGAAGGTGGAACTGGTCGGTCTGGGCCATGCGATGGATCGCAGGCCCGCCCAGCTGTCCGGCGGCATGCGTCAGCGGGTGGCGGTGGCGCGTGCCCTGGCGATGGAGCCGGAAATCCTGCTGCTGGACGAACCCCTCTCGGCGCTCGACGCGCTGACCCGCGCCAAGCTGCAGGACGAGATCGATCGCATTCGCGCGGAAGAAAAGCGCACCATCATTCTGGTCACCAACGATGTCGACGAGGCGCTGCTGCTGGCGGATCGTGTCGCCGTGCTGACCCCGGCACCGGCGGCACGGATCGGGCGGATCTTCCCGGTCACGCTGCCGCGCCCCCGCGACCGCGAGGCGATGAACGACAGTCCGGCCTTCCAGGCCCTGCGCACGCAGATCGTCGATTATCTTGGCGCGCTGGCGGGCGGCAAGGCGGATGTGGTGGCCGAGGCAGGGAGTCTGCCGACGATGACGCCGCTCGATCTCGCGCCACCGCCGAAGGCCTATCTCGACGCCGCGCGCGGCGGCATCGAGCGCCGCTACATGGAATTCTACAGTCTCCACAAGGTGTATCCGACACCCAAGGGGCCGCTGACCGTTGTCCAGGATTTCAACCTGCTGATGGACAAGGGCGAGTTCGTCTCGCTGATCGGCCATTCGGGCTGCGGCAAGTCCACCGTGCTGACGATGGCCGCGGGCCTCAACCCGATCAGCAAGGGCGGCATCGTGCTTGATTACCGCGAGATCGACGTCGCGGGGCCGGACAAGGCGGTGGTATTCCAGGCGCCCAGCCTGATGCCCTGGCTCACCGCCCGGCAGAATGTCGCGCTGGGCGTCGAGCGGGTTTATCCGCACGCCTCGCGGGCGGAGCGACGCGAGATCGTCGACTATTATCTCGACCGGGTGGGGTTGGCCGACGCCCGGGACAAGGTGGCGGCCGAGATGTCGAACGGCATGCGCCAGCGGGTCGGCATCGCCCGTGCCTTCGCCCTCAGTCCGCGCCTGCTGTTGCTGGATGAACCTTTTGGCATGCTCGACAGCCTGACCCGATGGGATCTGCAGGACGTGCTGGTGGAGGTATGGAACCGCACCAAGGTGACGGCGATCATGGTCACCCACGATGTCGACGAGGCGATCCTGCTCGCCGATCGCGTGGTGATGATGACCAACGGGCCGAACGCCACCATCGGCAAGATACTCAAGGTCGACCTGCCGCGTCCGCGTGACCGCAAGGCGCTGCTCAAGCATCCGGCCTTTTACGACTATCGTCAGGAAGTGCTGCTTTTCCTGGCCGAACACGACCACGGACCGCACGCAGAGGCGGCATAATCGCAATATTGGGGGATGTCTGTTCCGGCACGGGACAGGAGGGAAAACATGAAAGTGCATATCATCACGGCGGCGCTGCTGGCGTCGCCGGTCGCTCTCGCTTACCCGGCGCATGCCGCGCCGGGGGATCCGGTGAAGGTTGGCGGGGGCCTGACCCTTGATCCGATCCTTGATGCACGACTGCGCCATGAGCATGTCGATCAACCCACGACGGAAGCGGACGCGCTGACGGTGCGGGTGCGGGCGGGGCTGGAGGTGAAGCATGCGTCCGGCCTGTCATTGCTGGCCGAGAGTGAAGGCACATTGGCCGTGATCAATGACTATAACGCCTTTCCGTTCGCCATCGCCGACAGTCAGCGTCGGCCGCGATATTCCGTGGTCGCCGATCCGGCGAATATCGAGCTCAACCGGTTGCAGCTGCAATACAAGGCGCGCGCGGGCGCGCTCACCGTCGGTCGCCAGCGCCTGAACATCGACGATCAGCGCTTTGTCGGCAGTGTTGGCTGGCGACAGAATGAACAGACGTTCGATGCCGTGCGGGGCGAGGCGACGCTGGGGCCGGTGGCGCTGGATGCGACCTATGCCATCGCCCAACGTACGATCTTCGGCATCGATGGCGGGTCGCGCACCGCTTACGATGGCGATTTCGTGTTTCTCGGTGCCGGTGCGAAACTGGGATCGGTGCAGATCAAGGCCTTTGCATATCTGCTCGACTATGACCTGAACGAGCAGGGTGGGGCGCTGGCGATGAGCAACGCGGACACCCAGACCTACGGCATCCGGATCACCGGCGCCTGGCCGTTGTCGCCCGGCGTGAAGCTCAACGTCGCCGCCAGCTACGCCCGCCAGGCGGACTGGCAGGATAATCCGCAGGATTACGCGGTGGACTATCTGGCGGCCGAGCTGGGCCTCACGCACGGGGCGCTGGGCCTGACCGCCGGTTACGAGAAGCTGGGGAGTGATGCCGCCAGCAGCGGCGCCCTGCGTGCCTTTCAGACACCGATGGCGACGCTGCACAAGTTCAACGGCTGGGCTGATCCGTTCCTGACCACGCCAGCCACCGGCCTGGAGGACTGGTATCTGGGCGCCAGCTACAAGTTCACGCGGGTCAAGGCGCTGCCGGGGCTCAACGCGAGCGTCACCTGGCATCGCTTCGACAGCGATGCCGGCGGTTCGCGCTATGGCGATGAATGGGACGCGAGCCTGGGGTTCAAGCGCGGTCGCGTCGCGGTGGTGGCCAAATTCGCCGAGTTCGATGCGCATGCCGCCGGTTTCGCCGACACCCGGAAATTCTGGCTGCAGGCGGAGATCGCCTACTGATCGGCGTGTGCCGTCCCGGATGCTGCACTGCAAAATTCGCTTGCGTCCGGGACGGCGAATCACCTAGTCTTGAACAGACGCGGAACCAGCGCCGCCCACAGGAGGGCGACTCAGCGCAACCGCCGGACAATTGACAGACGTGTGGCAAAGGCGCCGCCCGTACCACCCTTCGGGGCTGGTTCGTGGCGGCTTTTTTGCGTTCGCGCGTCGGCGGTGAGACAGGGGCAGGGAGATCGGGATCGTGAACGCGCCGATGACTTTCGACACAACGGGAAGAGACGGGAAAGGCGCTGGCGGTGTGCGGGAACGCCTGGTGGTGATTGGCAACGGCATGGCCGGCTGTCGGGCCGTCGAGGAAATCCTCGCCCGCGATTGCAGCCGCTACGCCATCACGATTTTCGGTGCCGAACCGCGCGTCAATTACAACCGCATCATGCTCTCGCCGGTGCTGGCCGGCGAAAAGCAGTTCGATGATATCGTCATCAATGGCGCGGACTGGTATGCCGACAACGCCATCACGCTGGTGGCGGGCGATCCGGTGATGGCGATCGACCGGGCGACGCGCACGGTGACGACACGCGCCGGCCGGATCGAGCCTTACGACCGGCTGCTGATCGCCACCGGCTCGGAGCCCTTCATTATTCCGGTGCCCGGCAAGGATCTGGCGGGCGTGGTCACGTTCCGCGATCTCGATGATGTCGAGAAGATGCTTGCCGCGGCAGGCAAGGGCGGTTCAGCGGTGGTGATCGGCGGCGGCCTGCTCGGGCTGGAGGCGGCCCACGGCCTGTCGCTGCGCGGCATGCGGGTGACGGTCGTGCATCTGATGCCGACACTGATGGAGCGTCAGCTCGACGAGGCGGCGGGTTATCTGCTGAAGGCGGAACTGGAGCGGCGCGGCCAGACCATCGTCACCGGCGGTGACACGGCGGAAATACTCGGGCGCGATGGCGCGGTTGCCGGGGTGCGGCTGAAGGATGGCCGTGAATTTCCGGCCGATATCGTGGTCATGGCGGCGGGCATCCGCCCCGCGACCGGGCTCGCCCGCACCGCCGGGCTGGATGTCGAGCGCGGCATTGTCGTCGACGATCACATGGTCACCTCCGATCCCGCCATCATGGCGGTGGGCGAGTGCGTGCAGCATCGCGGCATCTGTTATGGCCTGGTGGCGCCGCTGTGGGAGATGTGCCGCGCGCTCGCCGAAGCGGCGACGGACGCGCCGGGCGGAGGCTATGAGGGCTCTGTTACCTCCACCAAGCTCAAGGTCTCGGGGATCGACCTGTTCTCTGCCGGAGATTTTTCCGGTGGCGACGGCGTCGAGGACATCGTGATGCGCGACGCCGCCCGCGGCATCTACAAACGGGTTGTCGTCAGGGAAAACCGGCTGATCGGCGCGGTGCTCTATGGCGATACCGCCGACGGCGGCTGGTATTTCGATTTGCTGAAGAAGGGCGAGGATATCGCCGCGATCCGGGAGGCGCTGATTTTCGGTCAGGCCTTCGCGTCCGGGGGTGCGCTCAGCCACCCTAATGCCGCCGTTGCCGCCCTGTCCGATGATGCGGAAATCTGTGGCTGCAACGGCGTCACCAAGGGGCGGATCGTCGCCACCATCCAGGCCGGTGCCCATGCCCTCGATGCCGTGCGCTCGCAGTGCAAGGCATCCGCCAGCTGCGGTTCCTGCACCGGTCTGGTGGAAAGCCTGCTGGCGTTGACGCTGGGGAGCGCGGTGGAGGCCGGCCCGCGCACGCTGTGCAAATGCACCAGTTTCACCCATGGCGATGTACGGCGGCTGATCCTCGGAAAGCAGCTCAAGGCCATCCCGCAGGTGATGCAGGAACTGCACTGGAGCACGCCCGACGGCTGCGCGACCTGTCGGCCGGCGCTCAACTATTACCTGCTGTGCGCCTGGCCGGGAGAGTATGTCGATGACCAGCAGAGCCGCTTCGTCAACGAACGCCTGCACGCCAACATCCAGAAGGACGGAACCTATTCGGTGGTGCCGCGCATGTGGGGCGGCCTGACCACGCCCGCCGAGCTGCGCGCCATCGCCGATGCCGCCGAGAAATACGGTGCCCGCACGGTGAAGGTGACCGGTGGCCAGCGTATTGATCTGTTCGGCATCAGGAAGGAGGATCTGCCGGCGATCTGGGGTGATCTCAATGCCGCCGGCATGGTTTCCGGTCACGCCTATGGCAAGGCGTTGCGCACGGTGAAGACCTGCGTCGGTTCCGAATGGTGCCGCTTCGGCACCCAGGATTCCACCGGGTTGGGCGTCACCATCGAACGCATGACCTGGGGCTCGTGGATGCCCCACAAGTTCAAGATCGCCGTCTCCGGGTGTCCGCGCAACTGTGCGGAAGCGACGATCAAGGATTTCGGCGTCGTTTGTGTCGACTCCGGCTACGAGCTGCATGTCGGTGGCAATGGCGGCATCAAGGTGCGCGCCACCGACCTGCTGTGCAAGGTGGCGACGGAACAGGAAGCGCTCGATGTGTGCGCCGCCTTCATCCAGCTTTATCGCGAGGATGCCTGGTATCTGGAACGGACGGCGCCGTGGATCGAGCGGGTCGGGCTGGATTACGTGAAATCGGCGTTGTTCAGTGATCCCGACGCCGTGCCCAGCCTGGCGGCGCGCTTTCATTATTCGCAACAGTTCATGCAGGAGGATCCGTGGGCCAGGCGCGCCGCCGGCGAGGACGCGGCGCTGCATCAGCACCTGGCCGAGGTGCGCCCGCTTGCCCTGGAGGTCGCCCGATGATTGGTGAATGGCTCGATGTCGGTCCGGTCGGTCAGATCGCGCCTGGCGATGCCCGGACCCTGCCGGTGCGGGGCGGTGAGGAGATCGCGATCTTCCATACCCTCGACAACCGCTTTTATGCGCTGGTCAACAAGTGTCCGCACAAGCAGGGGCCACTCAGTCAGGGTATTGTCCATGGCAGTGTCGTCACCTGTCCGCTGCACAACTGGAACATCTCGCTGAAGACCGGCGAGGCGCTGGGGGACGACAAGGGATGTGTGCCGACCATTCCGCTGAAAGTGGATGCCGGTCGCATTTATCTGCTGCGTGAGGCCGTCGTCGGCCGGCAGGTCGCCTGATGACGGGCGCGATCCGCACCACCTGCGCCTATTGCGGCGTCGGCTGCGGCATTGTCGCCACGGCGACCGGCGCGCGCGCGGTGACGATCGCGGGCGACCCGCGGCATCCGGCCAACCGCGGGCGGCTGTGCTCCAAGGGCACCCATCTGGGCGAGACGGTCGGCCTTGAGGGCCGACTGCTCACGCCGATGATCGGCGACCGCCCGACGGGCTGGAACGAGGCGCTCGATCTTGTCGCCACGCGCCTGCGCGACTGCATCGCGACCCACGGTCCGGACAGTGTTGCCTTCTACGTGTCGGGGCAACTGCTGACCGAGGATTATTATGTCGCCAACAAGCTGATGAAGGGCTTCATCGGCAGCGGCAATATCGACACCAACAGCCGTCTGTGCATGGCAAGCGCGGTGGCTGCGCACAATCGCGCCTTCGGCGAGGATGTGGTGCCCTGCGGTTATGACGACCTCGACACCGCCGATCTCATTCTGCTGGTGGGCTCCAACACCGCCTGGTGTCACCCGGTGATCTGGCAGCGTATCGAGGCGGCGCGCGCCGAACGTGGCACGAAGCTGGTGGTGATCGATCCGCGCCGTACCGAGACGGCGGCGCAGGCCGACCTGCATGTGGCGGTCGCGCCCGATGGCGACATAGCCCTGTTCAACGCGCTGCTCGCCACGATGCGGACACGCGGGCTGGTGGACGAGGCGTATCTCGCCCGTCATGTCGAGGTGCCTGACGATTTCTGGAAGGGCCTGGCCGGCGATCCCGGCGTCCCCGCCGAGACCTTTGCGGTATTGGCCGATCTGGTAGCGCGCCACCCCCGCATGGTGACGCTGTTTTCGCAAGGCGCCAACCAGTCCGTCTGTGGTGTCGACAAGGGCAATGCCATCATCAACCTGCACCTGGCCACCGGGCGGATCAACCGGGCGGGCGCGGGGCCTTTCTCCATCACCGGTCAGCCCAATGCCATGGGCGGTCGCGAGGTTGGCGGGCTCGCCAGCACGCTGGCCTGTCACCTGGGCTTCTCGGATGCCGAACGCGCTGATGTGGCGGCGTTCTGGCACGCGCCCAACCTGTGTGCCGGCCCCGGCCTCAAGGCGGTCGACCTGTTCAGGGCGGTACATGACGGGCGCATCAAGTTCCTGTGGGTGATGGCGACCAACCCGGCGGTGTCGATGCCCGACGCCGGTTTCGTGCGCGCGGCCCTGGCACGCTGCCCGACGGTCGTCGTCTCGGACGTGGTCGCCGATACCGACACCGCCCGCCATGCCCATGTCCGGCTGCCTGCCCTGGCGTGGGGCGAGAAGGATGGCACGGTCACCAACTCCGAGCGCCGGATCAGCCGGCAGCGCGCCGTGTTGACGCCCCCTGGCGATGCCCGCGCGGACTGGGATATCCTCTGTGCGGTGGCCGCCCGCTGTGGCTGGGGCGAGGCCTTCGCCTACCCCGGTCCGGCGGCGGTGTTCCGCGACTATGCGGCGATGACGGCGCTGGCGCCCCGCCATGGCTTCCGCCTCGACCTGTCGGACAAGGCGGCGATCAGCGACGCCGATTATGACGCGATGGCGCCGTTCCAGTGGGGCGGCGCGCATCCACTGGCGCCGCGTTTTCCGACGCCGTCCGGCAAGGCCCGGCTGGTGGCGGTGCGGCCGCCGGCCGTGACTGCCGTCGATCCGCGCTTTCCCTTCCGCCTCAACACCGGCCGCTACCGCGACCAGTGGCATACCATGACCCGCACCGGCCTGTCGCCGACCCTCAGTCAGCACCGGCGCGACCCCTTGCTGGAGGTGCATCCGCGCGATGCCCGGGCGCAAGGACTGACCGAGGGCGGTCTGGCGCGCGTGACCACGGCCCATGGCGCCAGCCTGTTCCGCGTGGCGCTGAGCGAGGGGCAGCGGCGCGGCGAGCTGTTCGTGCCGATGCACTGGACCGACGTCATGGCGGGGGAGGCGCGCGCCAATCGCCTGCCGGGGCCGGTCGTCGATCCGATCTCGGGTCAGCCCGGCTTCAAGAACACGCCGGCGCGGGTCGAGCCGCTGATGCCGGACTGGCGCGCCTTCCTGGTGACACGCGCGATGCCGGCGATGCCGGCGCTGCTGTGGTGGTCGCGGGCGCGCGTGACCGGCGGTTGGCTGTGCGAACTGGCGGGGCTGGGGGCGATCGACGCCGATATCCTGCTGCCGGCGGGGGAACGCCTGGAGGTGGCGGACCCGGCCCGCGGGATGCGTCGCATCGCCGTGCGCGACGTGGCGGGCGATCTGGCCGCCGCCCTCTACGTGACCCGGACCGGCGAACTGCCACCGCGCGACTGGGCGGTCGCGCAGCTGGGGCAGGGGGACGCGGCGCCGGCCGAACTGCTCGCTGGCCGGCCGAGCACGCCGGCGCCGGAGCGTGGGCCGATGGTCTGTGTCTGTCATGGCATCGGCGAGCGCGACATCCTGGCGGCGTGCGGTGCCGGCGCGACCACCGTCGAGGCCATTGGCGCGGCAACGGGCGCCGGCACCAACTGCGGCAGTTGCCGTCCGGCGATTGCCCGGCTGCTGGCGGCGCCGACCAGTACGCGGGAGGAGGTCGCGGCATGACCGATTTTCCCGAGGGCATGGTCTGGCTGGTGGGTGCCGGCCCCGGTGACCCCGAGCTGCTGACCCGCAAGGCCGAGCGGCTGATCCGCGCCGCCAGCTTGATTTTCCACGACGCGCTGGTTGGCGCGGGCGTGCTGGCGCTGGCGGCCGCCACGGCGCGCTGTATTTCGGTCGGCAAGCGCGCCGGGCGCCATTCGCGGGATCAGGCCACGATCGATCGCCTGATCGTCGAGGCCGCCCTGGCCGGGGAGCGGGTGGTGCGCCTCAAGGGTGGCGATCCGGCGATCTTCGGTCGGGCCACCGAGGAACTGGAAGCCTGTCGTGATGCCGGCGTCATGGTGGCGATCTGCCCCGGCATCACCGCCGCCAGCGCGGCCGCCGCCAGTCTGGGTGCCTCGCTCACCCTGCGCGGGCTGGCCCGCAAGCTGGTGCTGGTGACGGCGCACGCCCGAGCGGGCGAGACGCTCGATCTCGACTGGCACAGTCTTGCCGATCCCGACGCGACTCTGGCGGTCTATATGGGCAAGGCCGCCGCGCCCGATGTGTCACGCCAGCTCATCAATGCCGGGCTGCCGGGCGAGACACCGGTGGCGCTGGTGGAAAACGCCAGCCGGGACGACGAGCGCCGGTTCCACACCCGCCTTGACCTGCTGCCGCTGGCGGCCCGCACGGCGCTGGGCGATGGCCCGGCGCTGCTGCTGATCGGCCGCGCCCTGGCGCCGCCCGGTGTGACCGACCCGGCACGGTGCCGGCCGTCGACGCTGGCGCGACATGGGTTGCGTGGGAACGGCGCTTGAGAATTACCCGCTGTGGACGCGGTCGGGGGCAAGCCGCGCGTTTTCTATTGGGCGCGTGATGCCCGGTTGCCTGGGCGCGGTGATCGCTGAAAGGACAGGTGAACTTAAGGGATCGACCGCGAAAAAAAGAAGACGGCGTCGACGGCCAAATGACAGTCGACGCCGCCATTCATGTTATCAGAAGTCGAGTGTCACGGCGCCCATGATTGTCCGTGGCGCTCCCAGGAACGCCGAGCCACCGTCCGCACCGGCGAGGTAGCGTTCGTTTGTGAGGTTATTTGCGGTGATCGAGAAATCCAGACCCTTCAAGGCCGGAGCGATCTCCCCAACATTGACACCGACATAGGCGTTGGTCAGCCAGAATGAACCGCTGGGGTCGTTGCCCTGACGGTCAATGAACCGGCTGCTGACATACTTGACGGACGCGCCTGCGCGGAAGATGTCTCCGTTGTAGTCGACAGCACCCACCCACATATGTCTGGGCGTGTTGAACACCTGGGCCCCTGGCACGATTTCCAGTGCCTCGTCGCGATCGGCGTCGCCCGTGCCGAGATACTTGGCCCGATTATACGAATAGGAGGTCGAAACGCTCAATTCCCGCGAGACATTGAAGGCGAGCGCTGCCTCGATGCCCGTACTCTTGACGCCGCCCACGTTGAGATAGACGCCATCGACTTCCGAAAGATAGTCGATGCCGGTGACAAAGTTGGACGGTACGAAGACCACACGGTTGTCGAACTTGATGTCATAGACGGTGACCGAACCACTCACCCTGCTGCCGGTGTAGCGGAGACCGGCCTCCAGGCTGTCAGCGGTTTCGGGCTTGATTTCGCGGCGGACGGATTCGTCTTCATCCAGCAGGCCCCGGCTGAGCGCGGCGAAGTTCTGCGCATAGCCCGCGAACAACTCAAGTTCCGGCATGGGGCGATAGTTGACGCCAGCAGAGAACAGGACATCGGAATGATACTTCATCCTGGTGTACTGATTGCCACCGACGATCTGGGTACGATCCTGGTCGAGGTGGTACTGCTTGAGGCCGCCGCGAATGGTCAGGTCGTTGAAGGTGATGGAATTGTCGACGTAGTAGACGAACTCCTTCACACTATAATCGTTCTCGTACTGCACATAATAGGGCACGTGATCGAACTGGTAGCTCGACAGCGCGTTCGTGACCTTGTGCCAGTCGCGCACCACGTTGGATTTGCCGTTTTCGTACCAGACACCGCCGCGCAGCAGGTTCTCGAATGCGCCAAAATCGCGCTCCCAGTTCACGTCCAACACAGCGCCGAGGCGACGGTTCTTGTAGTGGGTGTGACGATAGGACATCACAGGAGTGCTGCCCGACGCGTAGCAGGACGGGTCGTAGGCGGCGGGGATACCGGCGCTGCCGGTGCAGCCTTCGATGAGTGCTGCGGTGGCGCCGGTTGGCGTCACGTAATAGATCCGGCCGAGCGGTGAGGCGCCATAAACGGTGCCGGACCGGTCGTACTCGCTGTTGGGTGCGTCAGCACCATCGTTGGTAACATCGACCAGATAAGGCGGCAGCCAGTCGCCGCGACCACTCATCTTGTGACCATAGCCGGTGGCGACGATCTTCACCTCGTCAAGGTCGATCGCGGCGCGCAGATAACCGAACAAGTTCTTGCGCAGCGCGCGTGAACCTGAGCGGAAGCTCTGGTCGATGTAGGGAATCCCGGTCCAGTTAGCCGTCAGTCCGTCGAAGTCAGGGTTCTGCTTGAAGCTTTCCAGCGAGACGCTGCCATACTCGCCTTCATTGGCATCGTCGTACGATAGGTAGCCAGTCAGATCGACATTGCCGAGATCGCTCGTAAATTTGCCCGCGAAGTGGTCGCGGCGGGTGGTGTCGGACTCGGCAACCCAATCCTTCACCCGTGATGTGGAGACGCTGATCCAAGCATAAGTGTCGGACAGGATCTCGCCTGTGTCGACGCGGGCATAAAGCTTGCGACCGCCAAAATCGCCGGCGGCCGCGCTGAAGCGATAGCGGCGCTCCTTCTCGGGGTCGCTGGTCTGGTAGTCCAGGGTGCCACCCAGAGATTCGTTGGTGCGTGACGAAATGTCGGCCGTGCCCTGGGAGACCGAGACAGTTTTCAGGTTCTGGACGTCGAGATAGCGATTTGCTTTCGAGCCGCCGCCATAGCCCGAGCCGCCGTTCGGCAGCCCGTCGATGGTTGTGCCAATATGGCCATCGCTGGTCGAAAACCCTCGAATGGTGATGTTGGTCACCCAGTCGGATGAGCCGAATGCGTCACCTTCGGTTACCAGTACGCCCGGCAGTTCGTTTATGGCGGTGTTGACGCTGGCAATCGGCGCCACGCGCTCGATCATCGACGGCGTAACTTCGGTAACGGCGTAGGTCTTGCCAGCGGCGGTTACGATGATGGTGCTGTCATCGCGCGCGTCCGCTTCCTCCGCGACGGCCTCGTCGGCGGCATGAGCGCTCGATGCCCACGCCAATGCGGAAAGTGCGACCGCACTTGCTAGAATATTCTTCATCGGGATTGTCCTGCTTTCCATTCTAGGTCGGATCCGCCGGATGCGACGGAAGGACCGTTCACGTCCGGATTCGAGTGACTGGTGGATCGGCAGCCGTCTGTGAAACCCGATGGCGCGAGTTATCGCGTGCAAAATCGCTGCGTGAATACGCAATCGACGCACATTGCGCCCAACTTCGTGATGTCATCAGTAGCCCCGGTGTCCGTGGGCTAAAGAGCAGCGTATCGTTACAGTTTTATGTGGATTTCGCGATTATTCGCGCATGGCCACACTATGTGGTGATTGAGATACTCATATCGCCTAGCCGCTGAGGTGACTCCGGTTCCATCAGCTGAATCATCTTATCATGGCCGGAGGCTGTCATGGTCAGGCTATCGCGGCAATCGTCAGTATCTGAACGAAACTCGCAGATAATATCGACCACCGTCGCTGTCATATGGGGAATTGCGCGAGTAAATGAGGCCGCGTACAGCTTGATACAGCGCTCTATCCGGGTAGCTGTCAAACAGGTTTTCCGCACCCAGCGTGATCTTGATCGTATCCCGTAGCGTATAGCTAGCCGAAATATCGAACAGCACTTCGGCGCCAAACGTCTGGATTAGGTCAGAGGAGGACTGCGATTGTGCATCGGTCCACTCGCCAAAGTAACGTATGCGGGCACCGAGATTGAACAAGCCATGGCTATAGTTGGCCGAAAGGGTAGCGTTGTGTCGTGGTAGTCGCCTCTCGATGTTGATGCGGGCCAGGTCGTTGATGATGGTGCTGTCTGCGCGGATCACCTTTGTGGTGTTCCAGTTGTAGGCTCCTGTGAATTGCAGTGCGCTGTTGTCGCCGATATTGGCGCGATAGCTTAACACCACGTCCAGCCCTTGAGTGCGGGTGTCGAAGGCGTTGGTGAAGTAGGAAATGGTGGCGTAGGATTCCGCGCCGGAAATCCCGGCAGCCATGAGTTCCGCACGCTGCGCGTTCGTGAGCGTGAAGTTTCCCGATTGTCCGAAGCGGTCGGAGACGTTGATCCGGTAATAGTCGATCGACGCCGATAGGTGCGGTAGTGGTTGGGCTACCAAGCCAATGCTCAAGTTCCGCGATTCTTCCGGCTCAAGCGCGACGGCGCCGAAGTACCGGGCGATAGGATTGCTCGGTGAGATGAGGCCTGTCGTGTACACCTGAAGCGTGTTGGTATCGAGTCCCTGGGCGGTGCGGGTATAGTTCGACTGGCCTGGGGTAGGCGCACGAAAGCCAGTGGAGTAGGCCGCGCGCAGGGCGAGGCCACGAACCATCTCGTACCGGGATGCGATCTTGGTGTCGAAAGTGGAACCGAAACCGGCATAGTCCTCGGCGCGAACGGCAACATTGAGCGACCATGCTGAAGTAAGCTGGGCATCAATATCGAGATAGCCGGCGTAGCTCTCCTGGCTCCATGAGCCAGCCTGTTGCGGACTGTAGCCCGGGAAACCATTGGAGCCCGAAGGCAGGCCCACGCTGGCGCCGGGACCGACATCCCATGAATAGCGATCACCAGCGCGGATTTTGTAGGTTTCTTCGCGGCGTTCGAATCCGAACGCGATGTTGACCGGACGTGCCGGCACACCGATGTCTAGGGTGTAGATAAAATCAAGATTCAGGTTGAACTCTTCCTGTACGAGTGAGCCCGGCTTGAACGTGGTGGGAGACTCGGGGCCGAACGACGTATTGACGGTGTCCGTCATCTTGTATGCGATTTTGTTGCGTCCGAACGAGAGGCCGAGGTCCCAGTCAAGGCTACCGGCTGTGGTGCCTTTCAGTCCGGCATTGGCCTGGTAATCCTCGTCATCTTGTCCGAACTGAGGTGAAAAGCCCGCAGGAAACAGATATGACAGTGTCCATCCAGGGAAAGCCGTAGTTTCAGTGTATCCGGCAGTATTGGCCGGATTGCGCCAGTTGAAATCACTCACGCCATTGGCCTGGCCAAATGTGCCGAATATATAGGCTTCGATGGCCTCGTTCATGTCCAGTCCGGCGTTTGCAGCCAGTCGGAAGGTCTCGCGGTCTGGTTGCCCCCAATCCTGTACGGGGTCGCGCACGTCTATTCCTGTCGCAGCCTCGAACGCGATTGCGTCAGCGCGCTGCATGGAACGGGAGGTGCGTTCGGCTCTGGCATATTCAGCGGTCAGCGTGAGGAATGCACGGGCGGAGCGTAACCCGGCCTTGAGCCCCAGTTGCCGGTTGAAACCGTCACCTTCGTAATACTGCGAGAGCTGGCCGAACCCGGTCACACCCGACTCGTCATCGAGAATGATATTGATCACGCCGGCAATCGCGTCAGAGCCGTACTGGGCCGATGCGCCGTCGCGCAGTACCTCAAGCCGTTTGATAGCGAGAGAAGGCAGTTGGGCGAGGTCGGCGCCCTGGGCGCCACGTGATCCCAGCAGAGCGGAGCGATGCCGACGTTTGCCATTGATTAGTAGAAGGGTTTGGTCAGGAGAGAGGCCGCGCAGAGTGGCGGGGCGCACGAAGACGAGGCCATCGCTCATAGGAAGGCGCTGTACGTTGAAAGACGGTATGGACTGCGCCAGCTTGTCCATGAGCTCATCGGAGGCGCTGGTCTGCAATGTCTCCTGAGCGATCACATCGATCGGCACGGCCGAACTGTAGGCTGTGCGATCCGAACGCCTGGTGCCAGTGACGATGAGGGTATCATCCATCTGGACGCGGGTATCGGAAGTCACGGCTTCCGCAGACGCATGACTGATTGCAAGGAGCGACAGTGTCGACAACAGCGTGGCTGTCATGGTGCGCATACTGGAAGTTACCTTGGTGGCAAGCGAATTGAGGTGAGCGAGTATTCGCTGGAGGTGATATGGACGGTACATGACACTCTGGTGTCAATGAGTTGGTGTCCTGATATTTTGTAGGTGACACCTTGTATAGTCCGAATCCGGTAACGTTGCGGCGGCAGCAGCGGGGTGCTGGCGGGTGCTGCTTTGCTCGGTATGGCGCTGTACGCGGGAGCGGCATCAAAACGAGCCGACCATATGTGGTTCCTGCGGCTTTTCCCGCGATTCAGCGTTTGTAGAGAATGATCGACAGGTAGCGCGCCGGCAGTTTCGTCATCGCCTCCGGGCCGTGCTGGGCCTGGGAGTCGAACAGAAGCGAGTCGCCTGGCCCCAGCGGATAGACGTTGGCGCCATGGCGGTAGCTGATGGCGCCATCCAGCATGTGGATGAACTCCATGCCCTCATGGCGGAAGCTGGTATAAGGTACCGCGTCCTCGGTCAGGGTGATGAGGTAGGGCTCGACCGCCAGCTCGCCGGACAGCGAGGCGCCGAGCAGCTGATACTGATGGCCGACCTTGGTGCCGCGCCGGTCGATGGTGACGCCGGTGCCGGCTGGCACGTAGGAACAGTCCCGCCGCTCCTCGAACTCGTTGAACAGCCGGCTGATCGGCACGTTGAGCGCGCCCGCCAGCGCCTGCAACGTCGCCAGCGACGGTGAAATCTGGCCGTTCTCGATCTTCGACAACATGCCGATCGACAGACCGCTGGCATCCGCCAGTTCCTGCACCGTACGTTCCATCTGTTTGCGCAGGGCGCGCACCTCGGCACCGATGGCCAGCTCGATCGAGCGCGTCGGCGCTCCTTCGGGCGCACCGGAGCCGGTGGCCAGCGGCTCGGCGTCCGTGGTGTCGGGTGTATTCTTGCGGGTCCGCTCGCGTGGCATGGCTCGTCCCTGTCAGGTCTCGCACTGGGAGCATGTTGACGGTGCCATTGCAAGCCGGATTGATTTTCCTGTCAAGAAAAACTCTTTCTCATTGATTGACAAGATTGCTGCCGCAATGCAGCATCAGGCCATCGAGTCGAACGCGGCGAGTGAGCGGGCCATGTGCGGAATTGTCGGATTGTTTCTGCGGAACCCGGGGCTGGAGCCCGAGCTGGGCGCCATGCTGTCGGTGATGCTGGCTACCATGAGCGATCGCGGGCCGGACAGCGCGGGCTTCGCCGTTTATGGCGAGGGCGATGCCGGCCGCGTCAAGCTGACCTTGCGGGACCCCGAGGCCAGCGATTTTCCCGCGCTCGCCGCTGAACTGACCGCCCGGCTGGGCGCGACGCTGCCGATCGTGGTGCGCGATACCCACGCGGTGCTGAGCGTGCCGATGGCGCTGGAGACGGCGGTGCGTACCGAACTGGCGGCGCTGGTGCCCGGTCTCGACGTGGTGTCGGCCGGCGGGCGGATGGAAATCTACAAGGAGGTCGGCCTGCCGCCGGAGGTGGCCCGGCGCTTCGGTCTGGAGCGGATGCGCGGCACCCACGGCATCGGCCACACCCGCATGGCGACGGAAAGCGCGGTGACGACGCGCGGCGCCCACCCGTTCACCACTGGCGCCGACCAGTGCCTGGTGCACAACGGTTCGCTGTCCAATCACAACGGCGTGCGCCGCACCTTGCTGCGCGAGGGCCTGCGCATCGCCACCGACAATGATTCCGAAGTCGCCGCCGGCTACCTGACCTGGCGGATGCGCGAGGGCTCGACACTGGGCGGTGCGCTGGAAGAGGCGCTGGACGATCTCGACGGCTTCTACACCTTTGTGGTCGGCACCGAGAGCGGCTTTGGCGTGCTGCGCGACCCCATCGCCTGCAAGCCGGCGGTGATGGCGGAAACGCCCGACTATGTCGCCTTCGGTTCGGAGTATCGCGCGCTGGTCGACCTGCCCGGCATCGAGCAGGCCCGCGTGTGGGAGCCGGAACCCGCCACCGTCTATTTCTGGGAGCGCCACTGATGCCCAGCGTCGATCTCGCCACCACGCCGCTGCGCGACCTGAACGCGGCGCTGCACGCGCTGTCACTCGACACGCCCGACACCCACTGGACCGTCACCAACCCGCGCGGTCGTCACTCGGTGGCGGTCGGCGTCGCGGTGCCGGTGACGGTCGAGGTCGCCGGTCATGTCGGCTATTATTGTGCCGGCATGAATGAGCGGGCCACCATCATTGTCGCGGGTTCGGCCGGCGTCGGGGTGGCGGAAAACATGATGTCGGGCCGGGTGCATGTGAAGGGTGACGCCAGCCAGGCGGCCGGCGCCACCGGGCGCGGCGGGCTGTTGGTGATCGACGGCAACGCGTCGGCCCGCTGCGGCATTTCGATGAAGGGCATCGACATCGTGGTCAAAGGCAATATCGGCCCGATGTCGGCGTTCATGGCCCAGGCGGGCCGGCTGGTGGTGCTGGGGGATGCCGGTGACGCGCTGGGGGACTCGATCTACGAGGCCCGCCTCTATGTGCGCGGGGCGGTGAAATCGCTGGGTGCCGACTGTATCGAGAAGCCGATGCGCGAGGAGCATCACGCCGAGTTGCGCGCGCTGCTCGATGCCGCCGATCTCGCCGACGTGCCGACAACGGCCTTCCGCCGCTACGGTTCGGGGCGCACGCTGTACAATTTCCACGTCGACAACGCCGCCGCTTACTGAGGGGGACATCATGGACATCGCCAACATCCCCCACACCACGCCGCGCAAATCTTCGACCTTCGACGATTATACGCTGTCGGAAATCCGTCGCGCGGCGGCCACCGGCATCTACGATATACGTGGCGGTGGCGCCAAGCGGCGCGTGCCCCATTTCGACGATCTGGTCTTTCTCGGTGCGTCCGTGTCGCGCTATCCGCTCGAAGGTTACCGCGAGAAATGCGCCACCGACGTCTGGCTCGGCACGCGTTTCGCCAAAAAGCCCATTCATCTGAAAATCCCGGTCACCATTGCCGGCATGAGCTTCGGTTCGCTGTCGGCCCAGGCCAAGGAAGCGCTGGGACGTGGCGCCACCCTTGCCGGCACCTCGACCACCACGGGTGATGGCGGCATGACGCCGGAGGAACGCGGCCAGTCGCAGACGCTGGTCTATCAATATCTGCCGTCGCGTTACGGTATGAACCCGGTCGATCTGCGCAAGGCCGACGCCATCGAGGTGGTGATCGGCCAGGGTGCCAAGCCCGGTGGCGGCGGGATGCTGCTGGGCCAGAAAATCTCCGACCGGGTGGCGGAAATGCGCACCCTGCCCAAGGGCATCGACCAGCGTTCCGCCTGCCGGCATCCGGACTGGACCGGGCCGGACGATCTGGAGATCAAGATCGAGGAACTGCGCGAGATCACCGACTGGGAGAAGCCGATCTACGTCAAGGTCGGTGCGACGCGGCCCTATTACGATACCGCGCTGGCGGTGAAATCGGGCGCTGATGTCGTGGTGCTCGACGGCATGCAGGGCGGTACGGCGGCGACCCAGGAAGTGTTCATCGAGCATGTCGGCATCCCGACGCTCGCCGCCATCCGTCCCGCCGTGCAGGCGTTGCAGGATCTGGGCATGCACCGTAAGGTCCAGCTCATCGTCTCCGGCGGCATCCGCAACGGCGCCGACGTCGCCAAGGCGCTGGCGCTGGGCGCCGACGCGGTGTCGATCGGCCCCGCGGCCCTGGTGGCGCTGGGTGACAATGATCCGGCGTTGGAGGCTGAGTACCAGCAGCTCGGCACCACGGCTGGCGCCTATGACGACTGGCACGAGGGCCGCGATCCGGCCGGCATCACGACGCAGGATGCCGCGCTCGCCGCCCGGCTCGATCCGGTGGCGGCCGGCCGGCGGCTGGCCAATTATCTCGCGGTGATGACGCTGGAGGCGCAGACCATCGCGCGCGCCTGCGGCAAGAGCCACGTGCATAATCTTGAACCGGAGGATCTGGTGGCGCTGAGCATCGAGGCCGCCGCCATGGCGCAGGTGCCGCTGGCCGGCACCGGCTGGATTCCCGGCAAGACGGGATTTTGACGCAAAAAAATAATCACAGGAACCGGTGACCGGCCGGCGAGAGAGCGCAAGGGACCGAAGGCCAACTGCAGGGGGTGCCGATTATGCCGATTGATCTCGCCAAGGCGGCCAAGGACCGCGGCATCAAATATTTTCTGATCTCCTTCACCGACCTGTTCGGCGTGCAGCGCTCCAAGCTGGTGCCGGCCGCCGCGATCGGCGAGATGGTGAAAACCGGCGCGGGCTTCGCCGGCTTTGCCACCTGGCTCGATATGAGCCCGGCGGACTCCGACATGTTCGCGGTGCCCGACCCGGACAGCCTGATTCAATTGCCGTGGAAGCCGGAAGTCGGCTGGCTCGCCGCCGACCCGGTGATGAATGGTGATCTGGTGGAGCACGCGCCGCGCAATGTGCTCAAGCGGATGATCGTCGCCGCCGCCGACAAAGGCTTCGAGATGAAGTCCGGCGTCGAGTGCGAGTTCTTCCTGCTCTCGGCCGACGGCAGCATGATTTCGGACGCCGCCGACAAGCAGGCCAAGCCCTGCTACGATCAGCAGGCGCTGATGCGCCGCTACGATGTCATCACGGAAATCTGCGACGCCATGCTGGCGCTGGGCTGGAAGCCCTATCAGAACGATCATGAGGACGCCAACGGCCAGTTCGAGATGAACTGGGAGTATGACAGCGCGCTCATTACCGCCGACCGCCATGCCTTTTTCAAGTTCATGGTGAAATCGGTGGCGGAAAAGCACGGCCTGAAGGCGACTTTCATGCCCAAGCCGTTCACCCATCTCACCGGCAACGGCTGCCATGCGCACGTCTCGCTGTGGTCGACCAAGACCAAGAAGAACCTGTTCGGCGATGCCAAAGGCGAACTCGGGCTGTCGCCGCTGGGCTATCAGTTCATCGCCGGCCTGATGCACTCGGCGGAAGGCCTGACCGCGCTCACCAACCCGACGGTCAACAGCTACAAGCGGATCAACGCGCCGGTCACGCTCTCGGGCGCCACCTGGTCGCCCAACACCGTGACCTACACCGGCAACAACCGCACCCACATGATCCGCATTCCCGACGATGGCCGCTTCGAGTTCCGGCTGGCCGACGGTTCGGCGAACCCGTATCTGCTGCAGGCGGCCCTGCTGGCGGCGGGGCTCGACGGCATTGCCAACAAGCGCGACCCCGGCAAGCGGCTGGACATCAACATGTACACCGACGGTCACAAGGTGCGCGGCGCCAAGAAGTTGCCGCTCAACCTGCTTGATGCGTTGCGCGCCTTCGAGAAGTCATCGGTGCTCGCCGAGGCGTTCGGGCCGGAGTTCATGGCGGCTTACGCCAAGCTGAAACTCGGCGAATGGAACGACTATGCCCGGCACCTTTCGGGATGGGAACGCGAGGCGACGCTGGACTGCTAGATCATGGGTTATTCCGCTTTCTCCCTGCTGAAGAACGCGCTGACCGGCCATCGCCATTGGCGGCCGGCCTGGCGTGATGCCGCGCCGCAAGCGCAATACGACGTGGTCATCGTCGGCGGCGGCGGCCACGGGCTCGCCACCGCTTATTATCTGGCGCGCGTTTACGGCGTGCGCCGGGTGGCGGTGGTGGAAAAAGGCTGGATCGGTTCGGGCTACGCCGGACGCAACACCACCATCATCCGCTCCAACTATCTGCTGCCGGGCAACATCCCGTTCTACGAACTGTCGATGCAGCTGTGGGAAGGGTTGGAGCAGGAGCTGAATTACAACGCCATGGTCAGCCAGCGCGGCGTGCTGAACCTCTATCATTCGGATGCCCAGCGCGACGCCTATGCCCGGCGCGGCAATGCCATGCGCCTGCATGGCGTCGACGCCGAACTGCTGGACCGGGCGGCGGTCAAGCGGATGCTGCCCTATCTCGATTTCGACAATGCCCGCTTCCCCATTCAGGGCGGGTTGCTGCAGCGCCGGGGCGGCACCGCCCGCCACGACGCAGTGGTGTGGGGCTATGCCCGCGCCGCCGACCGGCTGGGCGTCGACATCATCCAGAACTGCGAGGTCACCGGCATCCGTTCTGAACAGGGCCGGGTGGTCGGCATCGAGACGACGCGCGGGTTCATCGGTGCCGCCAAGGTCGGGCTGGCGGTCGCCGGCAATTCCTCGCGGCTGGCGGCGATGGCCGGGCTGCGGCTGCCGATTGAGAGCCATGTGTTGCAGGCCTTCGTGTCGGAAGGCGTGAAGCCGCTGATCGACACCGTCGTCACCTTCGGCGCCGGGCATTTCTACATCAGCCAGTCCGACAAGGGCGGGCTGGTGTTCGGCGGCGACATCGACGGCTACAACAGCTACGCCCAGCGCGGCAATCTGCCGGTGATCGAGGACGTCTGCGAGGGCGGCATGGCGCTGATGCCGATGATCGGCCGGCTGCGCCTGCTGCGCCACTGGGGCGGCATCATGGACATGAGCATGGACGGTTCGCCGATCATCGACCGCGCGCCGGTCGACGGCCTCTATCTCAACGCCGGTTGGTGCTATGGCGGCTTCAAGGCGACGCCGGGCTCGGGCCTGAGCTTCGCTCATCTGCTGGCCACCGATACGCCGCACGAGACCGCCACCGCTTTCCGGCTCGATCGCTTCGGTCGCGGCGCGGTGATCGACGAAAAGGGCCAGGGCGCCCACCCGAACCTGCACTGAGGCCGCGCGATGCTGATCCCCTGTCCCCATTGCGGTGCCCGATTGTCGGAGGAGTTCGTCTGCCATGGCGACGCCACGCGCCAGCGCCCCGCCTATGACGCCTCCGACGAGGCCTGGACGGATTATGTTTATCTGCGCGACAACCCCGCCGGCGCGCACCGGGAGCACTGGTATCACGCCGCCGGTTGTCATGCGTGGCTGGTGGTGACGCGGGACACCCGCACCCACCAAATCATCGGCGTGGAGGTGGCGCGATGAGCGGGCAGCCTTTCCGCCTCGTGTCCGGTGGGCTGGTCGATCGCCGGCAGTCGCTGCGCTTTCGTTTCGACGGCCAGGACTATGAAGGCTTCGCGGGCGATACGCTGGCCTCGGCGTTGCTCGCCAACGGCGTGCGCCTGGTCGGCCGCTCGTTCAAATATCACCGGCCGCGCGGTATTCTGACCGCCGGCCCGGAAGAGCCCAATGCGCTGGTGGAACTGCGTTCCGGGGCTCGTCGCGAGCCCAACACCAAGGCCACCACCGTCGAGCTGTACGACGGGCTGGAGGCGGCGAGCCAGAACCGCTGGCCGTCGCTGGCGGTCGATCTGCTGTCGTTGAATGGCCTGTTGTCGCCGCTGTTCGTCGCCGGCTTCTACTACAAGACCTTCATGTGGCCGGCGAAAGCCTGGGAGGCGCTCTACGAGCCGCTGATCCGGCGTGCTGCCGGGCTTGGCCGGGCCAGCGGCGAGGCCGACCCCGACGCCTACGAAAAGTCGCACGCCTTCTGTGACGTGCTGGTGATCGGCGGCGGCCGCAGCGGCCTTGCCGCGGCACTGGCGGCGGCCCGCGAAGGCAAGCGCGTCATCGTCGCGGACGAGGACACGCGCCTGGGCGGGCGCGCTCTTACCCGACCCGGTGATGCGGACGCGCTGGCGGCGATGCTGGTGGAGCTGGCGGCCAATCCGCGCGTGACACTGATGCCGCGCACCAGCGTGTTCGGGGTCTACGACGGCGGCGTCTATGGCGCGCTGGAGAAGGTGAGCGATCATCTGCCCGAGCCGGCGCCGTTCACGCCGCGCCAGCGGTTGTGGAAGGTCATCGCACATGAGAGCGTACTGGCGGCCGGCGCGCTGGAACGGCCGATCCCGTTCGCCGACAACGACCGGCCCGGCGTCATGCTGGCCGGCGCGGTCGCGACCTATCTGCATCGCTTCGGTGTGGTGCCGGGGCGACGCGCGGTGGTTTACACCAGCACCGACGAGGGCTGGCAGCTGGCGGCGGACCTGTATGCGGCCGGTGTGACGATCGAGGCGATTGTTGACCCGCGTGGCGCGGTGGCCGAGGCGGTGCAGGCCGGCGTCGTTGCCAGCGGCGCGCGGCGGCTGATCGGCGCGCGGGTGGTCCGGGCGCTGGGCGGGCGGGCGCTGCGGGGGGCGCGCGTCGTTGACGCCCATGGCCAGACGGTGACACTGCGCTGCGATCTGCTGGCGGTCTCCGGCGGCTGGACGCCCAATCTGGCGCTCACCCATCATCACGGCGGCAAGCCGCGCTGGGACGAGGTGCTGCAAAGCTTCCTGCCCGGCGCGCCGCCACCGGGGATGCGCGTGGTTGGCCGCGCGGCCGGCGAGGGGCTGGCGCCGCTGGTCGACCTGCCGGCACCGCCGGCCAAGGGCAAGAGCTTCATCGACTTCCAGCATGACGTGACCGCCGCCGACATCCGGCTGGCCGAGCGCGAGGGCTATCGCTCGGTGGAGCATGTCAAACGCTACACCACGCTGGGCATGGCGACCGACCAGGGTCGCACCGCCAACCTCAACGGTCTCATGGTGCTGGCGGAAGCGCGCGGTGCCGCGATCCCCGATGTCGGGCTGACCATGGCGCGGCCACCCTATGCGCCGGTCGCCATCGGGGCGCTGGCCGGGCCGCATCGCGGGCGGGATTTCCGCCCGACCCGGCTGCCGGCGGCGCACGGCTGGGCGGTGCGCCAGGGCGCGGTGTTCGTCGAGGCCGGCCAGTGGTTGCGGGCGCAGTATTTCCCGCGCGCCGGCGAGACGGACTGGCTGACGACGGTGAGCCGGGAGGTGACGACGGTGCGCTCCAGCGTCGGCCTGTGTGACGTGTCCACGCTCGGCAAGATCGACGTGCAGGGCGCCGACGCGGCCGCGTTTCTGGAGCGCGTCTACATCAACGGCTGGGCGTCACTCGCGGTCGGTCGCGCCCGTTATGGCGTGATGCTGCGCGAGGACGGCTTCGTGATGGACGATGGCACCACCGCCCGGCTGGCGGCGGACCATTTCATCCTCACCACCACCACCGCCAATGCCGCGCGGGTGTTCCAGCATCTGGAATACTGCCATCAGGTGCTGTGGCCGACGCTGGACGTGCAGCTGGCCTCGGTCACCGACCAGTGGGCGCAGTTCGCCGTCGCCGGGCCACGGTCGCGCGAGACGCTGGCCCGCCTGGTCGACGCACCGTTCGATCTCGCCAACGAGGCCTTCCCCTATATGGGCGCGGCCGAGCTCACCATTGGCGGCGGCCTGCCGGCCCGGCTGTTCCGCATCTCCTTCTCCGGCGAGCTGGCCTATGAGCTGGCGGTGCCGGCCCGCTATGGCGAGGCGGTGGCGGCGGCGATCATGGCCGCTGGCGCCGACTTCGGCATCTGCCCCTACGGCACCGAGGCGCTGGGCGTGATGCGCATCGAGAAGGGGCACGCCGCCGGTGCCGAACTCTCCGGCCAGACCACCGCCACCGACCTCGGGCTGGGGCGGATGCTCTCGAAGACCAAGGACTTCATCGGCCGGCGCATGGCCGAGCGGCCGGCGCTGACCGATCCGGCGCGCCCCCGCCTGGTCGGGTTGCGGCCACTGGACCCCGCCGCCCGGTTGCGCGCGGGTGCCCATCTGGTGGCGCTCGCCGACCCGGCGGATGCCGCCCACGACGCCGGCTACGTCACCTCGGTGGCGTTCTCGCCGAGCCTCGGCCAGTGGATCGGGCTCGGCCTGCTGGCCGGCGGGCCGGACCGGCTGGGCGAGCGGGTGCGCGCCGTCGATCCGGTGCGCGGCGGGCCCGAGCTGCTGCTGGAGGTCTGCGCGCCCTGCTTTGTCGACCCGGAAGGAGTCCGCCTGCGTGTCTGAGCCGCTGTTCCCCCTAGTCGCCACCTCGCCGCTGGCGGACCTCGCGGTGCCGGGCCGGCTCGGCCGCGCCGACGGGCCGGCGGGGCTGGTGCTGCGGGAGCGCCGGGGCCTGGCGCTGGCGACGGTGATCGCGCGCGCCGGCGTCGACCGGCTCGGTCTCGACGGGCTCGGTCTCGACGGGCTCGACCTGCCGGACACGCCGCGCTGGGTCGCGGCCGAGGGCGTCACCGCCGTGTGGGCCGGGCCGCGCCAGTGGCTGTTGCTGGCCGAGGGCGGTACAGCGGCGGGGGTGGCGCCGGGCTTCGTGCCGGGGCTGGCGCGCGCGCTGGCGGGGCGGGCCTCGGTCGCCGACCAGTCGGACGGGCGGACGGTGCTGCGGCTGGCCGGACCGGCGGCGCGGGCGACGTTGGCCAAGCTCGCCGGCATCGACCTCCACCCGGACGTTTTCCGCCCCGGTGACGTGGTGCTGACCCGCATGGCCCAGCTCAGCGTGGCGTTGTGGCAGGTGGCGGACGATCCCGTCTATGACATCGCCTGCTTCTCGACCTTCGCCGCCAGCCTGTGGCACGCGCTGGTGAGCGCGGGCGCGGCGGCGGGCATCGATGTGCTGGCGCCGGCCGCCGCCGGGGAGACCCGCTCGGGCCTGCCCTGACCGGCGACACTTTTGCCGATGAATTTTAACCCGTTGATGCTAAAGGCAGGCGGCCATGACGACCGAAACCTACGCGCTCACCCTTTCGTGCCCCAACCGCCCCGGCATCGTGGCGGCGGTGGCGACCTTCCTGTTCCAGCATGACTGCAACATCTTCGAGGCGGAGCAGTTCGACGACATGGAGAGCGATCGCTTCTTCATGCGGGTGCTGTTCAACCCGGTGGGCGACCTGCGCGGGCGCGACGCCCTGACCGCCGAGTTCGCCGAGGTTGCCGACCGGTTCGCCATGACCTGGACGCTGCGCGACCGCCGCCAGCGCCGCCGGGTGATGATCCTGGTCTCGAAGTTCGACCACTGCCTGGCCGACCTGCTGTACCGCTGGCGCATCGGCGAGCTGGAGATGGACATCGCGGCCATTGTCGCCAACCACCCGCGCGAGACCTACGCCCACCTCGATTTCGACGGCATTCCGTTCCACTATCTGCCGGTAGGCAAGGACACGGCGGGCAAGGACAACAAGGCCGCTCAGGAGGCTGAAATCCTGCGGCTGGTGCACGATACCGGCACCGATCTGGTGGTGCTGGCCCGCTACATGCAGATCCTGTCGGACCAGCTGTCGGCGGCGCTGTCGGGCCGCTGCATCAACATCCACCACAGCTTCCTGCCCAGCTTCAAGGGCGCCAGGCCCTACCACCAGGCGCACGCGCGCGGGGTGAAGATCATCGGCGCCACCGCGCATTACGTGACCTCGGACCTCGACGAAGGCCCGATCATCGAGCAGGACGTCGAGCGCATCAGCCACGCCGACAAGCCGGAGGATCTGGTGCGCAAGGGCCGCGACATCGAGCGCCGGGTGCTGGCGCGCGCCATCCGCTATCACCTCGATGACCGGGTGATGCTCAACGGCCGCAAGACGGTGGTGTTCGCCGACTAGGGGCGCCGGACAGGGTCGACCGGGAAATTGTGCCGCATTTTCAGCGTGTTGGTGATTTCGCCTGAAGGCGTTGTTCGCAATCGTTGTTCGCGGGCGAACGGCCTCCCGATGGCAGGGGGCGGACGCACGGCCACCGCCGCCGCACGAACCGTCCGGTCCGCCGGGCGAGAGGCCCCGCGCCGACGGGCGAGGGGTGAGCCGACGATAACAAAGAGCCACGAGAAAACAACAGGTTACAGCGCGTCCGGCGGGCTCGCACGACCCCGGACCCACCGCCCGCGCCGGCCGGCAACAACCGGCGGACACGGGCGATGTAGGTTTTATACATCAATGACGGGTAAAAAGCAATCCTTCGGGCCATGTCGCCAGTCCCCGGCCATCCTGTCGTGACGCGGGCAGGGGGGGGAACACCCCCGGCACAACACCCGTGCAACGGCCGCAAAAGGGGTGAAAATGGCCGCGAAAACGAGTGTTCGGGGCGGTGAACCCCGCGATTCCACCCGCAAAACACCATCCATCATCGAAAAAACGCGCCAGATCACGGTGAAATGCCGCGCGAAACACCCCCAACACGCGCCTGAAACGCGCCTGGCGAGGGGTAACAGCGGTGAAACAGCGGCCGGCTCGCCGGTTCGCGCGAGGTGGGCGGCGGATCAAGGTGCCCCCTGGTGCCGCGCGCGGGTGGCGCCTGCGCTGTCTGGTTGCGCGAAAACGGCTATGGACGCGCCCGCCGGGGTTGTTATCATGCCGTCATGACAGGCGGTCCGTTATTGTGCCGGCGATTGGGGAAGGGCGGTAGGGAGTGGTCGCTCCCGCCATGCCCGCCCGTGCCATGCCCCACCATCCGCGCCGCGCCCGGCCGATCTCAACGATCGGTTGAGCCACGGGTCAGGCTTATTGATTTGTTCAGCTATGCGCACTATGTGCATATTGATCGCACCCGCCCGGCCTCTGTCTCTCGGGACATGCACACTGGGCGGGTCTTTTGTTTTCAGGCTCAAGCGAAGGCAGGGGGACTGACGACCGCGGCGACCTTGGGGCGCGCCGCGTGACGCGGTCCTATGCCAAGGCCGCGCTCACTCTGCCGGAGCAGATCGGCCATCTGCGCGCCAAGGGCATGCGTGTCGACGATGAAGCGGCCGCCGCATTCTGGTTGCGCCATGTCAGCTATTACCGGCTGAGTGCCTATTGGCTCTATTTTGAACACCCGAAGGAACAGCTTGGCCCGCGCTTTCGGGACGGTACCCGCTTCGAGGACGTCACCGCGCTGTACGATTTTGATCGCCTTCTGCGTCGTCTCGTCATGCGAGGGACGGAGCATGTCGAGGTGGCACTGCGCGGCAGCTGGGCCTATCAGCTGGGTCAGCTTGGGGGCGGCCATGCCTATCTCAATGCCAGCCTCTACAGCAAACGGGATGAATTCCACAGCAGCCTGGCCAAACTGGCGGCTGAAGTGGGGGTGTCACGCGAGACCTACATCAAGCATTATCGTGACCGTTATGACGACCCGGCGCTGCCACCGGTGTGGATGGTGGCCGAGATGATGTCGTTCGGCCACCTGTCGCGCTGGTATTCCAACCTGGCTGATCGAAGCCTGCGCAACCGCATCGCCCAGCCGTTGGGCTTGCCGGAAACCGTCCTCGTGCCGCTGATCCGGCACGTCACCGACGTGCGCAACATCTGCGCCCACCACGGCCGGCTGTGGAACCGGGGCTTCCTGGCGCCGCCGAAGCTGGGCGACAAGCCGGAGGCCTTGCGGCAGTCGCTGGATCAGGCGGCGCGCCAGGCGCCGGCAAAGCTCTACAACGGCCTGACCATGATCGGCCATGTCGTGCGGACGGTGGCGCCGGCCTCGACCTGGTGGGCGGATATCGCGGCGCATGTCCAGACGCACCCGACCGGGGATCTGGCGGCCATGGGTTTCCCTGCCGACTGGCAGGCGAGGCCGTTATGGCATTAGCGGTGATCGTGCAGCGGGAAGGCGGGCCCCAAGGGCATTTCGAAATGTTGTCAGTCTGTTGGGAGATATCTAGTGCCGGTCCGTAGACGAGGTAACAGGCTAGAGCGTTGGGAGATATCCCTGATAAAGGCGATGATCGCCGATGGTCGCTGGCCGAATGACCAAGATATTCTAGCCTATTTCACGCGTCCCACCCGGTCGATCAATCACCGTGCCATCGCCGAAATTCGCACATCTGCAAAACACGCCGGCGTTCGTTCCGCTACAGCGGATGACCTTAACGCCTTTTTATCATGGTGGCCAGAAGTCGACGCTGAAACCGGTTTGTCCCTATGTGGTGACGAATTATTGATAAAAGCGCGCGAGGCCATGATCGCGGCGGTTCATATTTTCAACAGCGCCGGACTGACCTTCCGGGCCGAATTGTTCATCGTCACGGCCGTTATTGCCTGGACCTATCTGCTACATGCTTGGTTCAAACGTGAGGGAATCGACTATCGCCACACGAAAAATCAGAATGGTCAAAGGGTGGTCATCACTACGCACAATGGTGCGGATAAATTCTGGGACTTGAGTCAGTGTTTGAAGTGTGGACGGTGCCCGATCGAGCACGGCGAAAAGGATAATTTAAATTTTCTTCTCCAATTAAGGCACGAGATCGAACATCGATCGACCAATCGAATTGACGATACTATCAGTGCTAAGCTCCAAGCCTGCTGTATCAACTTCAACGACGCGATTAAACGCCTATTCGGTTTGCAGTACGCTCTTGAACGCCGCCTGCCGATAGCTTTGCAATTCGTAGCCCTCAGTCCAGATCAGCGCGCGATATTGAAGAAGGGCGGTGGCCTGCCACGTAATGTCGAGGCCATGCTGAGTGGGTTCGAGAGCCATCTGACGCCTGAACAGCAGGCCGATCCGCGCTATGCTTTTCGTGTCTTCATGGTCGGCCGCACGGCCAACCGCTCCTCGGGCGCTGACTTGGCTGTCGAAATCGTGCCTCCCGGATCGGAAGTGGAACAGAAATTTAACATCGCTCTTAAAGAGGTCGAGAAGAAGAAATATCTGCCCGGCGAGATCGTGCATCAGATGAACGCCGAGGGTTGGGATCTATTTAATATGCATAGTCACACCAAGCTTTGGAAGAATCTGGATGCCAAGAATCATAATAAAGGCTATGGTGCTGTAGCGGTCGGGCAGACTTGGTGCTGGTATGATAACTGGATGAACCGAGTTAGGGAGGAGTGTACGCAAAATCCACATCTTTATCGGACAATGAATGCGCTACCAGAAGCGGCAAATGTTAATGGCGAGTAGATATATTGAGGACGGAATTATTGGTGGCGGCGAACTCAGAATTCTCCGGCGATGGCCTGCCATGGAACTTTCATCCAGCCCTGAGTGGAATTTCCGGGGACGGGTTTTCCGAGGATAGTATATTGATTCTTGCCCACCCCCGGTTGCCATCGGCGCGCCATCGCCGGGTGCCAAGCCGCCCTCAGGGCATCCCTCGTCGGCCCTCGTATCTCGCAATATGGTGAGCTAAGAAGCTGCCCATGGCCCGGTTCTCCGTATCGGACGCCAAGACCAACCTGTCCGGGCTGATCGCTGACGCGCTGGCCGGCGACGAGGTGGTCATCGCTCGCGGAAACGTGCCGGTGGTGCGGCTGGTGCCGGTGGTGCCGCGCGGCCGTCGCTGCTTCGGGGCGCTGCGGGGCAGGATCGCCATGGACGCGCGCTTCAACGAGCCACTGCCCGACGACGAATTTGGCGACTGGGCGGTCGGCTGAGGCCCCCCTCCGCGCTCACCCCACCCGGCCGGTGATGGTGCGCAACGGCCAGCTGACGGTGCGGACGGTGTCGGCCGCAGCGCCCCACAGCGGCGCCAGCGTCCCGGCCAGCGCCGGCAGCGGGTCGCGGCCGGTGGCGTTGCGGTAGCGCTGCACCGCCGACCAGGTGGCGAGGTAGCCCATGAACTGGTCCAGCGTCCAGGCGGCGGTCATGGTGAGGGCGGGGAAGGGCACTTCGGGGAAGCGGCGGGGGATGGTGGCATAGCCGGTCTCGATATGCCGGCGGTCGCCTGGCCAGTAGGGGCCGATGTCGCCCTGGTAGAAGGCCAGCACGGCATCGTCGATGGCGGCGTCGATGCTGGCCAGCTCATACATCACCGCGACGAACAGGCTGCCCGGCCGGCAGACGCGCGCCACCTCGTCGTAGAAGCGCGGCACATCGAACCAGTGCAGCGCCTGGGCCACCAGCAC
>CAUJIW010000056.1 GCA_963205175.1 Pseudomonadota bacterium | reverse complement strand
CGGCCGCCGCCGCGCAACAGGTCGCGCCGGTCCCCGCGCCCACCCTGCTGCCGGTCCGCATGGCGCCACCAGCAGAGCCCAGTATCACCGTTACCAGCGACGCTGCCCAGAATGCCGCCCCCCTCCCGATGCCAGACGCCGGAACCGAGTCAGCGGCCAACCAGCCAACGTCTCAAGGGGCGCCAGGCCCGGCGGCGGCAGTTGATCGTCATGACGGACTTGTCGCCGCCGATGGCGCAACAGGGAAAACGCCGGCGACCGGCGCCGGGCGGGGTGCCGCCGATCCCTACGCCGCGACCGTCCTGGCGTGGATCGAAAAGCACAAGGCCTACCCGCGCGATGTCGCCGGGCGCCAGATCGAGGGCGTCGTGCTGATCGCCTTCACGCTGGATCGTCGCGGGAGGGTGCTCGACGTCAGGCTGCGCGCGGGTAGCGGCGCGCCGGCGCTCGACCTTGTCGCCATGCGGCAACTGAAGGCGGCCAGCCCCTTCCCGCCGCCGCCACACGGCACCCGCTGGCGGGTCCGCCAGTTCGAGGTGCCACTGGCGTTTCACATCCGGCGACCGGCGACGGCTGGTTAGTGCAGGCAGCTAAAGCGTTTCCAGGAAGGCGACCAACGCCGCCTGCTCCTCGCGACTGAGGTCGAGCGGCTTGAGCAACGGATCTGTGCGCGGAAATTTCGGATCATCGGCCTGTTCAGCCGTGGGCCTCGGGTTGGCGCCGCCGCCGTTGTAGAAGGCCACCACGCCTTGCAGGCGCGGCATGACACCATTGTGCATGTAGGGGCCGGTTCGCGAGAGACCGCGCAGTGATGGCGTCTTGAAGCGACCGACGTCCGCCGAAACGCCCGTCATCGTGAAGCGACCGAGGTCCTCCAGCTTTCGCCCGTAGTAGGTCAGTCCGATGTTGTGAAAGCCGTCGTCGGTGAACAGCGGCCCACTGTGACAGTTGGCGCAGCCCGCCTTGGTGCGGAACAGATGCAGGCCCAACAACTGCTGATCGTTGAACACGCCGGTGCCGCGCTCCAGTGCCCGATCCCATAGGCTGGAACGGGGTTTCAACGTTCGCTCGAATGTGGCCAGCGCCTGGGCAATCCGTTCCAGCGATATACTCTCATCCCCGAAGGCTTTGGCAAAATCGGCGCGATAGTCCGGCACCGCATACAGTCGCTCGACGATGACATCGCCGTCTCCGGCCATCTCGATAGGGTTGGCGATCGGCATCAGCGCCTGCTCCTCCAGGCTGGCCGCGCGCCCATCCCAGAAGAAGCTGCTCTGCCAGGCCACCGCGAAAAGGTGTGGCGCATTGCGCTGACCGCGCTGGCGGTCATGGCCGAAGGCGGTTTTCAGGCCGTCGCCCAGACCCAGCTCCGGGTTGTGGCAGGAGGCGCAGGCAAACTGGCCTGACCCCGAAAGTTTCGGATCATTGAACAGCCGCTCACCCAACGCGACCTTGGCCGGGCTGGGCGGGTTGTCGGCCGGATGCTTGACAGGTGGCCGGGGACCAAACTCGGTGAACCGCGCGCCCTCATGCAGGGTCGGCGCCGGCCAGCTGTCGGGCGGACCGGCATAGAGCGTCCGCAAGGTGGCGATGTCAGGCGGACTGGCCGTTCCCGCCCCCAGCAGGGCCGACGCCGCCAACACCTGCAAACCCAGAGTCCGGCGCCAGCCCGGCCTGCCCGTCATCTCCGCCTCACTCCGCGCGCCGCGCATCAATATTTGTACCGCAGGCCCAACCATACGGCGCGGCCGATCTCGTAGGGCTCGGACGTCGTGACCGTGTCGGTATCCACGGCATTGGAGAGCAGATTCGTCACCCGCACTTCACCGATCAGGCGCCCAAAGCGGCTGCGCATGATGTCGGCCATCACATTCATGTTCACGGTCACCAGCGACTTGTAACGCACCCAGTCGTACACGTCATAGGTTACGCCATCGATGCTGGTGTTGACGCCGGTGTCCTCCAGCCGGCGATACTTGTCCCGCCACTGGGCGTTCAGATTGACGCTCAGGCGGTCATCCAGCCACACCGAGGTCCAGTCGGCCGTCGCCTTCCAGGAGCCGCCGTAATTGGCGCGACGGTTGTTCCAGCGCAGTTCGCGCTCGCTGATCACAGCGCCGTTGAAGACGACATAGTCGATGTCGAACGCGTCTTCCTCATAGGTTTCCCAGTAGTCGTCGTTGGTGGTGCGAGTCTTTTCCCACTGCACGTTGAACGCCAGCGCATGGCGGCCGAACTGGCCGACCCATTCGGCTGACAGGCTGCGGTAACGCGTGCCGCCGTCGTTGGTGAGGTCATAGCTGGCGTGCACCGAGGTGCCGCCCGTCTCCCGATCGTAGCTGACGATCTCGTTCAGCGAGCGAGAGAACTCATCCTTGTTGTGTCGGATGACGCCCTTCAGGCGGAATTGACCACCAAGCGCCTGGCCCATGAGCGCGCCCGTCAGTTCGTCGGAATAGGGCGTCTTCAAATCGGCGCTGGAATATTGCGCCGGGCGGGTGTGCTGGTAGAGCGTCCAGTTGTCGGAGAACACCAGTGAGCCGTTGGTCAGCGTGCCGGTACGGCGGTAGATGTAGGTATCCGGCATCTGCTCCATGATCGCGTAGGACAGGAAGCTGCGGCTGTAATAGCGATTGGCGCCGAAGGTCAGGTTGAGGCCCAGTGGCAGCGCATAGCTCGCCGACAGACGCGGCGCGACATTGTGGTTGCCGAGAAAGCTTTCATGGTCATAGCGCAGGCCGGCACGCACCGTCAGGTCGGCGAGACTGAACTGGTATTCGGTCCAGGCGCCGATGCTGTCGAGGTTCACCTTGGCATGATAGGCGGCATAATAGTTGTACTGGGCAAGCGCGATCTGGCCCGTGATGCAGGCGGTGTCGCTGGCATCGGCGCAGACCGTGCGGGTGTCGTAGGTGCCGCGGCTGTACTGGTAGAGGTCCTCCAGCCGCTGCTTGTCGGCCGAGACATGGCCATAATTGAAACCGGCGCGCCACTCGCCGATGCCCAGCGGCTGCTGCCACTGGCCTTTCACCACCATGTCCTCCTGGCGCTGATCGATGTCGCCATGGCCGCCCTCGCTGCAGCTCGACAGCGTGCACCAGTCGATCGCGCTGGCGGCCGACGACCAGCTGTAGGAGCCGTTGGGCGCGTTGCGGTCGGTCACCGACCGGGCGTAGCTCGCCTCCAGCTGCCAGCTCGCCTCGCCGCGCGTGCCATCCAGCCGCAGCCGGGCGGTGGTACCGCCGCCCTGGCTCTCAACATAGGCATTGCGCGAGTTGTTGATCGACGACTCCTCGGAATAGGGCGCATACTTGGCCTCGGCCCGCAGCGTCAGACTGTCGGACAGGGTGATGACCGCCTTGCCGAGAAACTCGCGCTTGTGGCTTTCGGTCACGTAGTTGCCGCCGCCATAATAGGCCGACCACTCGTTGGTGACCTTGGCGCTCTGTTCGCTGGCCGCGAACAGGAATTTGACCTTCTCGCTGGCCGGCAGGTCGACCGATCCGGTGTAGCGGCATTTCTCGAACGACGGCTTGCTGGGATAGGGCTCGCTCAGCGACGCCCTGGTCTCGCGGTCCAGTTCGAACTTGGTGAAATCCTCGCTGGTGCAGGCGATGCCCACCGACGCCCCCACCCGGTCACCGGGATCGCGGGTCTCGATCTCCAGCACGCCGCCGGTGAAACCGCCATATTCCGCGGAGACATTGCTGTCACGCAGCGTGATCGACCCCACCAGATCGGCATCCACCCAGACGGTCTGGGCGCTGACGCCCGCCACGTCCTGGGCATCGGCCGGGTTGTCGTTGGTGACGTCAAGACGGGAATTGACGCCCACACCATCGACCGAGATGAAGTTGTCGTAGAAGCGGCCGCCGGAGATGGAGATGTCGGCGGGCCGCAGATCGCGGATATCGGCACGATTACCACTGGCCTGATTGCGGTCGAACTGCACATGCGGCAGCACCTTCAGCAGTTCGTTGGCGTCGCCGTTACCCGAATTGCGCGCATCGATCGCCGCGCGATCGATGCTGGTGGTGCCGGAATCGATGGGATCGCCGATCTTGTAAGCCGATGGAGCCTTGGCGGTCTCCTCCACCGTCACCTGCGGCAGTCGATCGCCTTCCGCTGCCCGGGCCACGCCCACCGGCAGCAGCATCACGCTCACCAGTGCCAACTTCGATACCGTCACACGCATTTTCGCCCCCTGACGAACATCATCAACCGCAAGCCGCATTTTTCCGATCATTCCGATCCGAAATAGAGAATGCGACCGATTCGCAAGAACAGATAGACATATAGGAATAGTCATGCAACTCATTTGCAATCATGATCGCGCCTGACCATGCGCGGCGACGCCCGGCACACGAGCGGGCACCGGGGCGGACATACGGTTGGCCGTACCGCCAACAAGAAAACCGGCTCCCGAACCGAGTCCGGGAGCCGCAAGGTCAAGGTAACAGGGGAAGACGAACTGAAAGCTGTCTCTATTCGGCCGCCAGTCGCTGACCCTCGATGACCGAGGCCGCCGGAACCGCAGCGGCGATCTCGATCTTGCGGGGCTTCTTGTGCTCGGGCACCACGCGTACAAGCTCAACGTTGAGCAGGCCGTCGGCATAGCTGGCGTTGGTCACCTTGATGGTGTCAGCCAACTGGAACCGGCGCTCGAACGCCCGCTTGGCGATACCGCGATGCAGGAAGGTCCGCGTCTGACCGCTGGCCTCCTCCTTGCCGCGACCCGTAATGATGAGCGTGTTCTCCTGGGTGGTGACATCCAGTTCATCGGCGCTGAACCCGGCGACCGCCAAAGAAACACGATACTCGTCCTCACTCACTTTCTCGATATTGTAGGGCGGATAAGCGTTATCGGCACCATCAACCCGAGTAGCGAAATCGACAAGTCGATTGAGATTTTCAAATCCGATGGAAGACCGGAGCAACGGAGCAAAGTCGGAAGCACGCATAAGCCTATTCTCCTCTTTGAGCAATTGGCTTCAATACCTGCCACAGGGGCCAGGTTTCTTGAGCATCGAGCCCGCCACTTGCGGCACCCGACGATTTTCAAGTTGGGCATTAACTCTCTTTCTTTCAAGAGGTGGTTGTCGCCTGCGGCATTCTGTGGGCATAGTCAGGTCATGGCCGACGATCGACCCCAGGCGTCCCTGACGCCGCTGCTGGTGGACTCGCTGTACAGCGAAGCCATGGAGCTTGCCGACGAAGCCCGTGGCTATTTCGAGAAGATCGGCCAGTGGGACCGCAAACGGCTGGAGCCGATGGACCGGGTGGTATTCTCCTGCGAGTCGCTGAAGGTCACCACCCGTATCATGCATGTCATTTCATGGCTGCTGGTGCGCAAGGCGGTGGCCGCCGGCGAAATGAGTGAAGCCGAGGCTGATCACCCCGACCGCAAGCTGGGACGCGCCTCGATTTCCGACGAGCGCACCGACCCCCGCCTGTCGGCATTGCCGTCGTTCGCGCTCACCCTGATCCGCCGCAGCCAGGACCTCTACGAACGGGTCCACCGGCTGGAAGAGCAGATGCATGAGGAAAGTGCCGCCGCCAGTCCCGCGCGCCAGTTGCTCGACCGCCTGGAACGCGCCTTCTGATGCACGTCTCGGCACGCCTGCTGCTGGCCACCGGTGCCGGGTTGGGCGGCGCTGGCGTGGCACTGGCGGCGGTCGCCGCCCACGCGGTGCAGACACCGGCGCTTGGCACGGCTGCCACCATGGCAATCCTGCACGCCGCCACCGGCGTCACGCTGGCTTTGGGCAGCACGTTACCGATATCGGCTCGCACCGCCGCGCTGCTGCGCCTGTCTGGATGGACAATCACGCTGGGTGCACTGTTGTTTGCCGGTGATGTCGCCCTGCGCGAACTGGCCGGATACCGCCTGTTTCCAATGGCCGCCCCCGCGGGAGGCAGCCTGATGATCCTGGGCTGGCTCAGCCTGCTGCTGCCGGCGGCACTCTTCCGCCCTCGCTGACGCCCCCCCCAGCACGACGCAAAAAACCCGGGCCTGACGGGGGCCCGGGCTTCTGACTTGCCGCGATCCGAGGGATTACTGCTGAGGCGCCGCCGCACCGGGTGACGCCGACGGAAGAGGCAACGGCTTCACGGCCAACAACTCCACCTCAAACGACAGCACCGCATTGGGCGGAATCACGCCGCCCGCTCCTTCCGGCCCATAGGCCAGATCGCTGGGGATAAAGAGACGGTACTTGCCGCCCGGCTGCATCTGCTGCAGCCCCTCCGACCAGCCGGGAATGACATCGCCGACGCCAAAAACAGCCGGCTCGCCACGGGCATAGCTGGAGTCGAACTCGGTGCCGTCGACCAGCCAGCCCTTGTAGTGGACCATCACCATGTCCTGCGGACGCGGTTTGTCACCCTGACCAGGACGCAGCGTCTCGATCTGAAGGCCCGAGTCGAGGATCACGACGCCGGGCTTGCGGGCATTCTCGGCCAGGAAAGCCCGGCCGGCGGCCTCCTGATGCAATGATGACGGTTGCAGCACACGCGCCAGCACGACGGCACCCACGATCAACGCACCCAGAAGGACGATCCAACGCGCCATCACGGCCCCCCACTCACCACTGCTGTCAAATGACGAAAGCCGCCCGTCAGGGGCGGCTCCCGCCAGTCACGATCCGCGTCTTAACGGCTGGCGCCGTCACGTTCCTGGCGCTTGCGCTCCAGCTTGCGGGCGCGGCGGACAGCGGCGGCACGTTCGCGGGCGCGCTTTTCCGAGGGCTTCTCGTAATGGCGCCGAAGCTTCATCTCCCGGTACACACCTTCGCGCTGCAGCTTCTTCTTCAGCGCGCGCAGGGCCTGGTCGACGTTGTTGTCGCGAACGATAATTTGCATAAAGAGCCGTCTCTCTCCAATCGGAATAGGTTCGCCGAGAGCCGTCCGCCCACGACGCGAGCGGCCTCCCTATCAGAACAGGGGCTGTCTGTGAAGCCTCGAATCTGCGGCAATTGGCCTTTCCACAGGCCTGCGGTTGCAGGCTATATACTGACTCATGACAATGCCCTCGGCCACCCCCGACCTGACGCCGCCGGACGACCTGACGCTGGACGACCTGGCGCCACGCCTGATCGACGCGGTACTGCCGCATGTGCCCTTCGATGGCTGGACCCCGCAGGCGCTGGCGCGCGCAGCGGACGACCTCGGCATTCCCGCCGACCGGGCCGCGCTCGTCTTCCCTGGCGGGGCCATTGACATGATCGCCGGCTTTATTGCCAGGGCGGATGCCGACATGGCTGACACGCTCGATCCGGCAACCCTGGCGAGCCTAAAGATTCGCGCCCGCATCCGGTTGTGCATCACCACCCGGCTGGCCCAGGCCGCGCCGCACCGCGAAGCGATTCGCCGGGCACTGGCTGTGCTTGCACTGCCCGCCAACGCAATGCGTGGGGCCCGCCTGCTGTGGCGGACCGCCGACACCATGTGGCGGCTGGCCGGCGACACGGCGACAGACTTCAACCACTATACCAAGCGGCTGACACTGGGCGGCGTTTACGCCGCCACCCTTGCGGTGTGGCTCGACGACGAGTCGGACGATCAGGCGGAAACGTTGGCCTTCCTCGATCGCCGGCTGGACGGCATCATTCGTTTCGAGACCTTCAAGTATCGCTTGCGGGAGAGCCAGGCCCGCCTGCCGAGCCTCAGCCGCTTCCTCGGACGGCTGCGCTATCCCGCATCCTGACCCCACGCCGCACACGCCCCGCCTGATTTTCATCGCCGACCACCGTACGACGCGAAGACGGGACTCGACCCTGATCAAACGTTTTGATAATTGTTCGCAACAACATTCGTTTGGAAGCAGTGAATGACCGGACCGACCACCCTCGGCGCACTTCGCCCCAGCCAGCGGGCAACCATATTGGCGATCGATCCGGCCGCCTCGGCCGGGGATCTCGACTTGCGTCTGCACGAGATGGGCTTCGACGAAGGAGTCGATGTGGAAATGCTGCATCGGGGACCGTTTGGTGGCGACCCCGTTGCGGTGCGGGTGGGCGGCTGCGTCATCGCCATGCGCCAGGCCGACGCGGCGCATGTCCATGTCGAGGTCGACGCAACGAAACATGCCGGCATGCTGGCCAAGCGTGAGGCCGCGGAATGAGCATCGCCGCAACGGTTGCCGTCGTCGGCAACCCCAACGCCGGCAAGACCTCGTTGTTCAACGCGCTGACCGGCGCGCGCCAGAAGGTAGGCAACTATCCGGGCGTCACCGTCGAGCGCAAATCCGCCCGCATGACCCTGAAGGACGGCCGCGACATCGACCTCGTCGACCTGCCCGGCGCCTACAGCCTCACCCCGCGCAGCCCCGACGAGGAGGTTACCCGGCGGGTGCTGCTGGGCACCCAGGAAGGCGAGACCAGACCCGCCGCCATGGTGTGCGTGGTGGACGCCACCAACCTGCGCAATCACCTGCGCTTCGTGCTCGAACTCAAACGGCTCGGCGTACCCATCGTGCTGGCGCTCAACATGATGGACCTCGCCGAACGCGACGGCCTGAAGCTGGACCTCGAACGGCTGAGCGCGACACTGGGCGTGCCCATCGTGCCAACCGTGGCGGTGCGCCGGCGGGGCCTTGACGATCTGATGGCCGCCCTGCCGGCCCTCATCGATCGTGCCGAGGCATCGCCTCCGCTGCCACCGGCGGACGTCCGCACCCTGCAGGCGGAAGCGCGCGCCATCGCTGCTGACGTCATCCTGTCCCAGGGTCAGGCCCGCAGGATCACCCAGAGCGTCGACCGGGTGGTGCTGCATCCCGTCGCCGGCCCCCTGATTCTCGCCACCCTGATGTTCGTCGTCTTCCAGGCGGTGTTCGCCTGGGCCGAAGCGCCGATGACCTGGATCGAGGACGGTATCGCCGGACTGCAGACGCTGGTGGCCACATCGCTGCCCGAGGGGCTGCTGCGCTCGCTGATCAACGACGGCATCCTGTCGGGCGTTGGCTCGGTGGTGGTGTTCCTGCCGCAGATCCTGATCCTGTTCGCCTTCATCCTGCTGCTGGAACAGTCCGGCTACATGACCCGCGCCGCCTTCCTGATGGATCGCATCATGGCGCGTGTCGGCCTCAACGGCCGGGCATTCATTCCGCTGCTGTCGTCGTTCGCCTGCGCCATCCCCGGCATCATGGCCGCCCGCAGCATCGACAACCCGCGCGACCGCCTGACCACCATCATGATCGCCCCCCTGATGACCTGCTCCGCCCGCCTGCCGGTCTATGCCGTCATCATCGCCGCCTTCATCCCCAACAAGGCCGTGCTGGGGCCGGTCGGCCTGCAGGGGCTGGTGCTGTTCGTGCTGTATCTCGCCGGCATCGTCAGTGCGCTGGTCGTCGCCTGGGTGCTGCGAAACTCGCTGGTCAAGGGCGCCTCGCAGACATTCCTGCTGGAAATGCCGAAGTACCAGCTGCCGGTGTGGCGCGACGTCGTCATCGGCCTCTATCAGCGTGCCATGGTATTCCTGAAGCGCGCCGGCACCATCATCCTGATTTCGATGATCGTGCTGTGGGTGCTGCTGACCTTCCCGGCGCCGCCGGAAGGCGCCAGCGGCCCAGCTCTCGACTATTCCATCGCCGGCACCATCGCCCACGGCCTGCATGTGATCTTCGCGCCGATCGGCTTCAACAAGGAGATCGCGCTCGCCCTGGTGCCCGGCATGGCCGCGCGCGAGGTGGCGGTCGGTGCTCTGGGCACCGTCTATGCGCTGCAAGGCGGCGAGGCGCAACTGGTCGAGACCCTGCGGGCCGCCTGGTCGCTGCCAACGGCACTCGCCTTCCTCGCCTGGTACGTGTTCGCGCCGCAATGTCTGTCGACGCTGGCGGTGGTCCGCCGCGAGACCAATGGCTGGCGCTGGACCACCTTCATGTTCGTCTACCTGTTCGTGATGGCCTACATAGCCGCCGGCGCCACCTACTGGATTTCCCGCGCGCTGCTTGGTTGACGACTGGCGTTCAGCGCGCGGGCTGCTATGCTGCCCGGCCTTTTCAAAGCCCAATCACGACAAGGAGCGCGCATGGCGGGCAGCGTCAATAAAGTCATTCTCATCGGCAACCTCGGACGCGACCCGGAAGTGCGCTCGCTCAACGACGGTTCAAAGGTCGTCAACCTGCGCATCGCCACCTCGGAAAGCTGGCGCGACCGCGCCTCGGGCGAGCGGCGCGAGCGCACCGAGTGGCACAATGTGGTGATCTTCAACGAGAACCTCGCCAAGGTCGCCGAGCAGTATCTGCGCAAGGGCACCAAGGTCTACATCGAGGGCCAGCTGCAGACCCGCAAGTGGACCGACCAGCAGGGCCAGGAGAAGTACACCACCGAGGTGGTGCTGCAGCGTTTCCGTGGCGAGTTGACCATCCTCGACGGCCGCGGCGGCGGTGGCGAGGAAGGCGGTTACAGCGGGGGCAGCAGCGGTAGCGGCGGCTTCGGCGAGGACCAGGGCGGCGGTTACCGTTCGGGCGGCGGCCGGTCGTCGGGCGGCGGCGGCGGCTTTGGCGGCCAGCAGCGCTCCAGCCGGCAGGACGATCTCGACGACGATATTCCGTTCTGAGCCAACCCCCAACACGGGTTCATCGACAACGCCGGCGTGCCACACGCCGGCGTTTTCATTGGGCGGCGCTCGCGCACCTGGCTCCTCATGGGGCCGCGAACACGGGAGCCACAACGAAGAAGGGGCTGGCGTTTCCGCCAGCCCCTTGATCTTGCGCCGATTTTCGCGGCAGCCCCTGCGATTGGTCGGGGAAAGAGGATTCGAACCTCCGGCCCCTGCGTCCCGAACACAGTGCTCTACCAGGCTGAGCTATTCCCCGTCAGAGGAGCTGCCGCCGTCGGACGCGGGTCTATAGCGCAAGCGATCCGGGAAACGCAAGGCCCCGCACAGGGTGTTTGTGTCAGTTTCTTTGTCGCAGGGTGAATTTCACCACTGTCTCGCCCTTGGCCGGCACCGGCACCTGCCAGCCGATGGTGTCGGCATCCAGCTTCTGGTGTTTCAGCGACTCGCCCAGCAGCTGCCAGTCACCGTAGAGACCGCTCTGGCGCAGATCGACGGTGGTGGCGGCATCCTTGCGATTGCGCAGCGTATAGACCATCGACCACTCGACGGTCTGGCCGTTGTCGTCCCGGGCGACGATGCGCCGCCCCTCCAGCAGCGGTTGCACCGTCACGTCGAACGCGCGCCCGAGCGTCAGGTCCACCGTGTTGCCGTCCGGCGTATGGGCGATGGAATCCTCGCCGAGGAACTGCGACTCGCCGGCCTTGTCCTGTCCGTACAGGCGCACCACCCCGCCCGGCAGCGGCTGACCGAGGCCATTGGCGGCGGTGTTGGCGAACCGCACCCGCACCTCGACATTCTGCGGCTGCTCCTGGGTCGAGAAGCCATGCGCCTCGTAGCGGTAGGATCGGGCGGCCTTCACCGAGGCCGCGTGCAGCAGCGCCACCTGCTTGGTCTGGTTGTTGGTCAGCGTCAGCGGCGTCGGCAGGGTATAGAGGTGATAGTCACCCACCGCCTCGCGCGCGGGCTCGGCCGGGGGCGCCGGCATCGCCATGGCATCCTTGCGGTAGGCGGTGACCATGATCTCGCGGGTCGCCTGATTGATGTCGCCGGCGACGACCTGGGTCCGGGCGTTGACGAAGTCGGTGCCGCTCTGGTTGCGGATGGTCACCCAGCCCTGCAGATTCAGCAGACCGCGCGCCTCGTCATACTGCCCGACATAGTCGGCGTTCCAGCCGAGGCCGCCGGTGAGGTAGGTCAGGCGGGCGGGCCGGCTGCCGGCGCGCGCACTGACCACCTGCATCGACAGGGTGGGGCGGGATTTCAGCGTCTCCGGCAGGCTGTCGAACGCCACCCGCGCGCCCGCACCCAGCGTCTCGATACGCCCGTCGATCACGAACAGCGGCTCGCCGTTGGCCGCCAGCACCGTCGCCCGGGTCGCCTCCTCCTTGCCGGTGGCGGGGTTCAGCCGCAGGATGGTCACCGGCTTGCCGACGGCCTTTTCCAGCAGTTTGGGCGGCGAAATCAGATCGAAATCGAAGTTCTGCTGCTCCACCCGCACGCCGTCGGCCTTCAACGCCGCGGTCTCGGGACGGATGCGCGCCGACACGCCATCGAAGGCGATCGCGCCGCCGCCGGCCGGAAAGGCGATGGTGCGGCTGTCACGCACCATGGCGAGATCTTCGTTGTAGATGGTCAGGCTGACGCCATCCGCCAGCGCCGGCAAGGGCGCCAGCGGTGCGGTCAGGGCGACAATGGCAAGAGGAAGGGTGCGCATTTGCTCTCTCCGGTTGGTGCGGCCTCCTTGCTGGCAGAGTGGCGGTGAACCGCCGCTGAACCACCACTGAACCGCGGGCCGCTTGAATGCCGGTCATGCTCACCCTAGTTTGAGCCGATGACAAGTTGGACGCGCCCTGTCGGCCGGCTGATGCTGGCGTTGGTGCTGGCGGTGCTGGTCCCCGCCGCCCCGTCGGCACAGGCGATGCCGATGGCCGGCCAGGCGAGCCGCGCGGCCGCCGCCACGGCAACGCCGGACAGCCCCTGCCATGACAGCGCGATGCCTGCACCCAGCGACCGGAGGATGGCGCACCCCGACGCCGGCACGGCCGCGCCACCACCGGCCGGTCACGACTGCTGCGACCAGGGTGGCATGGCTGCCTGCCCGACCGGCCATGGCTGCGGCTGTGCGGGCCTTGCCAGCCTGACCCTGCCGCTGCCGGCCGTCATCGCCCTCGCCCTGCCGCGCGCGCCAGCGAGGCCCGAACACGCCGACACGCCACCGCCGCAACACGCGCCGCCGCCACTGCGCCCCCCGATCGGCTGACCGGCCCGCCGCGCGTGGCCGCTGGTCCGCGCGATCCGCCTGTCCAAGCTTCGGGAGTCCTCTCCATGTCCCTGATTCCGCCCGGCCTCAGCCGCCGGCGCTTCGTCACCGGCCTTGCCGCCAGTGGCGCGCTGGCGAGCAGCGGCCTGCTCGCCCCGCGCCACGCCCGCGCGGCCCGGCCTGCACCCACACCCACCGTGCTCACCGGCACCGAGTTCAACCTCGATGTCGTCGAGACACCGGTGAACATCACCGGCCGACCGCGCATCGCTACCTGCGTCAACGGCCAGTTCGCCGGCCCGACCCTGCGCTGGAGGGAAGGCACGGAGGTCACGCTGCACGTCACCAACCGGCTGAAGGTGGATACCTCCATCCACTGGCACGGGCTCATCCTGCCGGTCGGGATGGACGGCGTGCCTGGCCTGTCCTTCCCCGGCATCCGGCCGGGCGAGACCTTCACCTACCGCTTCCCGGTCCGGCAATCCGGCACCTACTGGTACCATGCCCATTCGGGCTTCCAGGAGCAGACCGGCCTTGCCGCGCCGCTGATCATCGACCCCGCCGGGCCGGACCCGATCGAGGCCGACCGCGAGCATGTGATCTTCCTCGGCGACTGGTCGGACACGCCGCCCGCCACCATCCAGGCGCGGCTGAAGAAGATGAGCCACTACTACAACCACGGCAAACCGACGCTGGGCAACCTGCCGGACGGCATGTGGGCGACCATGCGCATGGACCCCAGCGACCTGGCCGACGTCTCGGGAGCGGCCTACACCTACCTGGTCAACGGCCAGCCGCCGGCCGCCAACTGGACCGGGCTGTTCCGCCCCGGCGAGACGGTGCGGCTGCGGCTGATCAATGGCTCGGCCTCGACCATCTTCGACCTGCGCATCCCCGGCCTGACGCTGACCGTGGTCGCCGCCGACGGCCAGCCGGTGGCGCCGGTCGCGGTGGACGAGCTGCGGCTCAACGTGGCGGAAATCTATGACGTGCTGGTGCGCCCGGCCGACGATCGCGCCTACACCCTGTTCGCCCAGTCCATCGACCGCTCGGGCTTTGCCCGCGCGACGCTGGCGCCGCGTGCCGGCATGAGCGCCGCCGTGCCGGCGATGGACCCGCGGGTCCGCCTCGACATGATCGACATGATGGGCGCGATGAGCCACGGCGCCCACGGCGGACATGCGGGTCATCGCGCCCCGCCGCTGCCTGCCCGCCACGCCAGCAGCGAGTTCGGCCCGAGCGTCGACATGCGGGTCGACAGCCCGCGCGACAACCTCGACGACCCCGGCATCGGCCTGCGCGACAACGGCCGGCGAGTGCTGACCTACGCCGACCTGCGGACACTGGGCGGGCCGCTCGACGCACGGGCGCCGGCGCGCGACATCGAACTGCACCTCACCGGCAACATGGAACGCTATGTCTGGGGCTTCGACGGCCTGGCCTATCCCGAGGGCAAGCCGATCCACCTGACGTACGGCGAACGGGTGCGCTTCGTGCTGGTCAACGACACCATGATGACCCACCCCATCCATCTGCACGGCATGTGGAGCGAACTGGAAGACCCGCGGGGGCGCTTTCTGGTGCGCAAGCACACCGTCTCGGTGCAGCCGGCGCAGCGGGTGCGTTTCGGGGTCACCGCCGACGCACCGGGCCGCTGGGCCTTTCACTGCCACCTGCTCTACCACATGGCCGGCGGCATGTTCCGGGAGGTGATCGTCGCATGACTAGGATCTCCCTCACCCTTCTCGCCCTGACACTGAGCGCCCCACCGGCGCTGGCCCAGCACGTCCATGACCACGCGCCGGCCCCGACTCCCGCGCCCGCCATCGCGCCGGACCACGGCACCATGGATCACTCGGTCATGGACCATTCAGGCATGGACCATTCAGGCATGGACCACGGCCAGATGAGCCACCCCGCCACGCCGTCAGCGGCACCTTCGGCGCTGCCGGAGACACCCGCCTCCGGTCCGCGCGACCCCCACGCCTATGCCAGCGGGTACGACAACGAACCGATGTCGGCCCATCACATGGCGCCACCGCGTACCTTCCTGCTGCTGGTGGACAAGCTCGAATACCAGGGCAACACCCGCTCGGCCGACGGTCTGGCCTGGGACATCCAGGGCTGGTCCGGTGGCGACATCGACCGGCTGGGGTGGCGCAGCGAAGGCGCCGCCGCCGGTCATGAGGTGGAGGCGGCTGTCGAGGTGTTCTGGGCCCGCGCCGTCAGCCCGTTCTGGGAGGTGCAAGCCGGCATCCGGCAGGATGTCGGCGACGGGCCTGAGCGCGGCTGGCTCGGCATCGGCATCGAGGGCCTGGCGCCCTACTGGTTCGACGTGCGAGCCAGCCTCTACGCCGGCCCGTCCGGCCGGCTGGCGGCGCGGCTCAACGTCGAGTACGAGCTGCTGCTGACCCAGCGGCTGGTGCTGACGCCCGAACTGGAGGCCGATGCCTACAGCGAGACCGACCGGGCACGCGGCATCGGCCGGGGCCTGTCGGAGGTCACGCTGGGTGCCCGCCTGCGCTACGAGTTTCGCCGCGAATTCGCCCCCTATGTGGGGGTGAGCTGGACCGCGAAACTCGGCCGCACCGCCGATCTAGCCCGCGCCGACGGCGCATCGCCACGCGAGGCCGCCGTGGTCGCCGGGGTACGGTTCTGGTTCTGAGGGCAACCTGTCCTGCCCGCCATCGGTTGGCAGGACAGGTTCCTCAATAGTCCTTCGACCACTTCAGGCTGACGTTGGTGGTGCCCAGCGAGCCGATCTGCGACAGGATCGACAGCGTGCGGGTGAGATCGACCTCGATCAGGGTCGAGGTGTAGCCGCTGCCGTCGGTCGAGACCGCCATATAGACCCGGTTGGTGAGGTACTTGCCGCCGGTGACGGTGGTGCCAATGCCCTTGG
>CAUJIW010000055.1 GCA_963205175.1 Pseudomonadota bacterium | reverse complement strand
CAGGCTGCCCGGCTGCACCAGCCCGGTGGAGACGAAATCGTCCATCGCGATCAGCACCGAGGGCCCCAGCGCGAAGCCCTCGCTCGCCCGGTCCGGCTCGTCGGCGATCAGGCCGCGCACCGTGAAGCGGCCCTCGCCAATCTGCACCGTATCGCCGACCTTGAGCCCCAGCCGACGCGCCAGCAGCGGATCGATGACCGCGCCGGCCGACCGGATCGCCGGTTGCAGGGCGCGGGCGTCGGTCAATCCGAAACGGCCATAGAGGGGATAGGCCGCATCCACCGCCTTCAGCTCGACCAGTTGCGCGCCCCCGGTGACCGGGTTGCGCGCCATCGCCCGCAGGCGCGCGGTCTCCGATACCTCACCGAGACGCCCGAACGCCTGCTGTTCGGCGGGCGTGGCGGTGCGCTGGGTCAGGCGCAGCTCCAGGTCACCGCCCAGCAGCGACTGGCCCTTGTCGGCGAGCCCGGCGACAATACTCGCCGACAGACTGCCGACGCCGGCGATGGCGGCGACGCCCAGCATTAGGCAGATGAACAGCAGACGCAGGCCGGCAAGCCCGCCGCGCAGGTCGCGCACCGCCCAGCGCAGGCCCAGAAAACGGGTGCCGCTCACTCGGCGGCTTTCAGGACACTGGCGGGCAACTGGGCCGCCGGATGATCGGCGACGATCAGCCCGTCGCGCATCTCGACGACGCGGGCACAGCGGCGGGCGAGGTCGCGGTCGTGGGTGATCAGCACCAGCGTCATGCCGGCGCTTGCGTGCAGGGCGAACATCAGCTCGATGATCGCCTCGCCGGTGGCGCCGTCGAGGTTGCCGGTGGGTTCGTCGGCGAACAGGATGGCCGGCCGCGTCGCCACCGCGCGCGCCAGCGCCACCCGCTGCTGCTCGCCGCCGGAAAGCTGGGCCGGATAGTGGTCGAGCCGGTGCCCTAGGCCCACCGCTTCGAGCTGGCGGGCCGCCTGACCGAAGGCGTCGGCCGCGCCGGCCAGTTCTAGCGGGGCGGCGACATTCTCCAGCGCCGTCATCGTCGGGATGAGGTGGAAGGCCTGCAGCACGATGCCGATGCGCCCGCGCCGGGCGCGCGCCAGCGCGTCTTCGTTCAGCGCCGAGAAGTCCTGCCCGTCGACCAGCACCGAGCCGCTGCTCGCCTGCTCAAGGCCGGCCATGATCGCCATCAGCGAAGACTTGCCGGAGCCCGACGGCCCCAGGATCGCCACCGTCTCGGCCGCGCCGACGCTCAGATCGACGCCTTTGAGGATGTCCACCCTCCCCGCGCCGCTCGTCAGGCTCAGCCGGACGGACTGCAACTTGATGACCGGCGCCAAAGTGCCCATTGTTTCAGGCCTGTGCTGGAATTGATGCGATTGCGAAGGTGTAACCATGACCCGGGGATATGGTGTGTTCAAGCGGATGTTCAATCCACTCGTCCTGAGCCTGGCAGTGCTGGTCGCAACCATCAGCCTGCCAGCCGTGGCCGCGGAAAAGCTGATTCTCGCCTTCGGTGACAGCCTGACCGCCGGTTATGGCCTGGGCCCCGGCGAAGGCGTCGTGCCCCGGCTGGAGGCGAAACTGCGCGCCGACGGGCTCAAGGTACGGGTTCACAACGCTGGCGTCTCGGGCGACACCACCACCGGCGGCAGGGCGCGACTGGCCTGGGTGCTGGCGTCGCTGAAGACCAAACCCGACCTGGTGATTCTTGAACTCGGCGCCAACGACGCGCTGCGCGGCATCGACCCGAAGCTGACCCGCGCCAACCTCGACGCCATGCTGGGCGACCTGAAGCGGCGCAAGATCCGCGTACTGCTGGCGGGCATGATGGCGCCGCGCAACCTGGGCCAGGACTATGCCCGGGCGTTCGATCCCATCTATCCCACCCTCGCCAAGGCCCATGGCGTGGCGCTCTATCCGTTCTTTCTCGATGGCGTCGCCGCCAACCCGAAACTCAACCAGGCCGACGGCATGCACCCCAACGCCCAGGGCGTGCGGGTGATTGTCGACAGACTGGCGCCGGCGGTGAAACAGGCGCTACGCTAGCGCCACGCGTACCCACTCGTGCGCCCCGACCACCTGGATTTCGCCGCCATGCGCCTGTTCGTCGCCCTCGATCCGCCGGAAGACATCAAGCAGCGGCTGCTGCTGGCCCAAGGCGGTGTCTCCGGTGCCCGCTGGCAAAGCGCCGACCAGTTGCACCTGACGCTGCGCTTCCTCGGCGAGCTGGACCGCCACCAGGCCGCCGACGCGGCGGCCGCGCTGGCGGGCGTCCACCACCCGCGTTTCAGCCTGTCGCTCGCCGGCGCGGGCGTGTTCGGCAAGCCCACCCGGCCGGAGGCGCTGTGGATCGGCGTCACCCCGGAGGCGGCGGTGAAGGCGCTGCACAACAAGGTCGATCAGGCACTCGCCCGCGTTGGCATCGCGCCGGAGACGCGCCAGTTCAAGCCGCACATCACCATCGCCCGCCTGAATGGCCGCACCGGCCCGCTGGGCGGCTTCATGACCGACCAGGGCGGCATCAGCGGTCCCCCCTTCCCGGTGGACGACTTCTGCCTCTACGAAAGCACGCTCAGCCGCGACGGCGCGGTCTACACCATCCTCGAACGCTACCCGCTGGGCAGCGCCTGAGAGTGATGACAGCAATGCCGGCGCCAACCGCCGGCCGGGCTCAGATCGCGGTGTGGCCGCCGTCCACCACCACTTCCGAGCCGGTCATGTAGCCGGCATCGTCGGAGGCGAGGAAGCGCACCACCTTGGCGATGTCGTCCGGGTTGGCGAGCCGGCCCAGCGGATGAGTGGCGACCACGCCGGCACGCGCCGCCTCCACCGACTCCACCAGCCCCTGCTCGACGGCACGCGCGTAGATGCGATCCATCATCGCGGTATCGACGCCACCGGGATGGACGGAGTTGACGCGGATCTTGTGGCCCAGCACGCCGAACTCGGCCGCCGTCGCCTTGGTGAACAGCCGCACCGCGCCCTTGCTCATGCAGTAGGCGCTGAACAGCGGCGCGCCGACCAGACCGGCCACCGAGGACACGTTGATGATCGAGCCGCCGAACGGCGTCGTCGCGGCGCTCGCGCGCATCAGCGGCAGTGCCGCCTTGACGCCCAGGAACACGCCATCGACGTTGACCGCCGTCACCCGCCGCCAGTCCTCCAGGCTCGTCGTCTCCACCGGCGCCGAATGGACGATGCCGGCATTGTTCACCAGCACGTCGAGCCGGCCGAATTCGCGCTCGACGGTCGCCAGCACCCCGGCCCACTGTTCGGGCGAGGTCACGTCATGGGCGAGGAAGCGTCCGACCGGCGCCTGCGCCGGTACGATGTCGGTGGTCACCACCTGGGCGCCGGCGGCCTCCAGCGTGCCCGCGATGGCAAGCCCGATGCCGTTGGCAGCCCCCGTCACCAGCGCCACCCGCCCCGTCAGATTGCCCATGATC
>CAUJIW010000054.1 GCA_963205175.1 Pseudomonadota bacterium | reverse complement strand
GCGTCGCGCAATCGCTGCAACGCGGCCAGGCGCGCGGCCTCCCCGAGGCCTGTATCCTCTGCAGTCATTGACGGCGTCCCCCTGCCTGAGCCGTGTTTGCCCCGCCTATAACATTGTCCGAATGGCGAGACTAGAATTTATAGACTAGTCGAGTATCGCCGCCGCGCGGGCAGAGAAAACCCGCCCCGGCAGGGGCCGGGGCGGGTGCAGTCTGGTTGCCGTTAGTTGGTGCGAGGCGTCAGAACCGAGCGCGCAGCGTGATGCCATAGGTCCGCGGCTCGGCCAGGAAGGCGTTGAAGGTCTGGGTGTTGACCAGCGCGTTCTTGGTCCCCGATCCCTGCAGCGGACCGTCGAAGCCGACCTGCATGTAGTTCTTGTTGGTCAGGTTGCGGCCCCACAGCTCGACGCCCCAGCGCTCGTCCTCGCCGAGCACGCCGATGCGGGCGTTGATCAGGAACACGCTGTCCTGGATCTTTTCGGCATCGAGGTCGGAGCCGGTGTTGATGTCGCTGGTGTAGCGGACGTCGACATGCACCAGACCCATCAGGCTGGAGCCCGGCAGGTTCTCCTTGTAGGTGGCGCCGCCCGAGATCGAATATTTCGGCGCGCTGGTGATCTGCCGGCCGGCCAGCTGCCACAGCGCGCCGCCGGCGGGTGCCGAGGCGGACGGCGGCGCGAACAGGCCGGTGTTGCCGAGGTTGTCGTCATATTTGGTCGAGGCGATGGTCAGGCCGCCGTTGAGCATCAGCGCATCGATCGGCGTCACATAGGTCTCGATCTCGATGCCCTTCGACACCGTGCTGCCCGGCAGGTTGGCCACCACATAGCTGATGCCGTTGAAGGTATTGAGCTGGAAGTCCTTGAAATCCGAGTAGAAAGCGGCGGCATTGATGCCGAAGGTGCCGCTGTCGTTACGGAACTTCATGCCGACTTCGTAAGCGTCCACCTTCTCGGCGTCGAACTGCAGTTCATCGGCGCTCGGTGCCGCGGTCGACATGGCGGCGCGGTCGAGGTTGAAGCCGCCCGCCTTGTAGCCCTTGGCGTAGGAGACATAGGCCGACATCCGGTTGGTGAACTTGTAGTTCAGCGCCGCCGTGCCGGTCCATTCAGTCTCCTTGCGCGAGGAGTTGTAGTTGCCGTCCACCGCCGAGTTGAAGAACGGCAGGCAGGGCAGGGTGGCCAGGCTCGACAGCGCCGAGGCCACCGCCGAGGGCACCGCCGGGTTGGTGAGGAAGCCCATCAGGTCGTCGCAGGCCTGGTTGTTGGCCAGCAGGTTGGCCTTCAGCTTCTTCTTTTCCTCGGTGTAGCGCAGGCCCAGCGACACCGAGAACTTGTCGGTGACGTTGATGATGTTGTGGGTGAACAGCGCCCAGTTGTCGGAGGTCTGCTTCCAGCTGTCCTGCACCACGCCGGAGCCTTCGGGGAAGGTCAGCGAGGCCGGTGCCAGGCTGGCCAGCGCCGCCGAGCCGGTCGCCGCCTGGACGAACGGCCGGAACAGGGCATAGCCCGGGAAGGTCGGCACCGAGGCGCGCACCAGCGCGTCGGCATAGGCGCCATAGTCCGAGCCGACCCGCACCGCGTCGTCGAGGGTCAGCACCTCATGCGCGTAATAGGCACCGACCAGCCAGTCGAGAATGCCGACCTTGCCGTTGAACCGCAGTTCCTGGCTGAAGGTCTTGAATTCCTGCACCATGCCGTCGGTGTCGCGGTAGAGGATGTCGGCGCTGGTGTAGTCGATGTCCTGGCTGCGCCACGCCTTCCAGTCGCGGTAGGCGGTGATCGAGGTCATCGAGGTGTCACCGAAGTCCCAGTTGACCTCGCCCGACATGCCCCATTCGGTAACGTCCTGCTGGAATCCGCGGCCCGGCGTGGTCGCCGACTCGCGGTCATAAGGGTCGTCCGACGAGGCCCCGCCGGCGCCCGAGCCGAGCTGGCCGCCCAGCGCCTCGATGATGGCGGCGGTCGAGCCGCGCACCAGGGTCACCGCGGCGCAGCAGTTCTCGTTGCGCTTGGAATAGTCGGCGATCAGCCGCACCGACAGGTCGTCGTTGGGGGTGAACAGCATCTGACCGCGCAGCAGCCAGCGGTCGCGGTCGTTGTAGGAGGCGCCATTGACGACGTCATCGATCATGCCGTCGCGCTTGGTATAGACACCATCGATGCGGGCGGCGAGCTTGTCTTCGACCACCGCGCCGGTGATGCCGCCGGCGAAGCGGATGGCGTCATAGTTACCGTAGCTGGCCTCGCCATAGCCGCCGGTGGTGAACTTCGGCCCGGCGGTGACGACGTTGATCAGGCCGGCCGAGGCGTTGCGGCCGAACAGCGTGCCCTGCGGGCCACGCAGCACCTCGATGCGCTCGACCTCGCCGAGTTCGGTCAGGCCGACGTTGTTGCGCGAGCGGTAGACACCGTCGATGAACACGGCGACCGCCGACTCCAGGCCGGGGTTGTCGCCGGTGGTGCCGACGCCGCGGACGCGGGCGGTGGTGCCGGCCACTTCCGACGACGAGGCGGACAGGAACAGGCTCGGCGCCAGGTTCTGCAGCTCGCGGATGTCGGTGACGCCGGCGTTCTTGAGCTGCTCGGCGCTCACCGCCGACACGGCGATCGGCACATCCTGCAGGCTCTGGGCGCGCTTGGTGGCGGTGACGATGATATCGCCGAAGTCGATCGACTCGTTCTGGGCGGTTTCGTCCTGGGCCCGAGCGGCCGACAGGCTGACGCAGGAAGCGGCGAGTGCCGCGGCGGATGCCAAAAGAATAGATTTACGCATGATGTCTCCCCAAAGAACTTCCCCGATTCCCCCGCGTCGTCCGCGGACAAGAGTGCCCGGCGCGCGGTTGCCATTAGCAAGAAGCTAGAAACGGTTGTGAATTCGCGCAAGCCGAGAACCCAGCAAAAATGTCAGATCTTTTGACTGCTGTGCTGTTCAAACAACACTCGGGCGGGCTAGAGTCGGTTTTTCAGGCTCCTGTTCAAGAGGCGGAATCGATGGAATCGCAAGGTCGGCTGGCGGGTAAGGTGGCAATCGTGACGGGTGCGGCGTCGGGGCTCGGGCGGGCGATCGCGGCCCTGTTCGTTGCCCAGGGTGCGCGGGTATTGCTGAGCGATCTCAATGGCGAAGGAGCCGCTGCGGTGGCCGCCGGCCTGGGTGACCGGGCCGCCGCCATCCGCCATGACGTCACCAGCGCCGAGCAGTGGCAGGACACGCTCGATGCCGTGGTCGCCAGCTTCGGCGGCCTGCATATCCTGGTCAACTGCGCGGGCATCGGCGCGGCCGGCACTGTTGAGGACACGACGCTGGAGGACTGGCGACGGGTGCACGCCGTCGACCTCGACTCGGTGTTCCTGGGGTGCAAATACGCGCTGCCGGTGATCGCCGAGACCACCCGGCGGGAAGGCAGCCGGGGGGCGGTGCTCAACGTGTCGTCGATCGCCGGCGTCATCGCCGCCGCCAACCTCGCCTCCTACAACTCCGCCAAGGCGGCGGTGCGCCATCTCACCAAGTCGGTGGCGCTGCACTGTGCCCGCGCCGGTTATGCCATCACCTGCAACTCGGTGCACCCGACGTTCATCGACACCCCGATTCTCGACGACATCGGGCCGGGCGTCGAGCGCGAGCAGCTGCTGGCCAAGCTCGGCCGGCAGATTCCGGTGGGTCGGGTCGGCGAGCCCGACGACGTGGCCTACGCCGCCGTCTATCTGTGCTCCGACGAGTCGAAGTTCGTCACCGGCTCGGAGCTCTATATCGACGGCGGCATCTCGGCGATGTGACGGCGCCGGGAGTGACTCCACCCGAGTGGCCGGGGCCGAGTGATGGCGGAAGGCGCGACCCGTGCGGGCCTCACAGCTTGCGGGCGCTGGCGTCCACCACGAAGGCCTTCAGGCCCGGCTTGCCATGGGTGCGGTCGGCGGCGCGTTGCACCTCGGCGGCCAGAAGCCGGACATCGAGCGGCCGGCGCGGGTCGAGCTTGAGCCGGCCCAGCTGCATCAGCGCGGTGTTGAAGGCGTCGATGTAGCGGATGCGCCGCGCCTCGATGGCATCCTTGTCCTCGGGCTTGGGCACCTGCAGGGTCACCGTCACCGACATCATGCCGGCGACACGGGTGTCATCGAACAGCGGCACGATGATCGGCTCGAAGCGGACGAAGGTCGGCGCGCCCTCCTTGTCGCTGCTCTCGCCGCCGCCGGCCGCCTGCGCCGGCGCGGCCAGCAGCAACACCGCCACCAGCAGGGACAGCAGCCGGCCGATCATATCAGCGTGCTCGAACTGACGCCGCCGCCCAGCCGCGACAGGGCATCCTGGTAGTTGGCGAGCTGCTTGGTGAGATAGGCCGGCGCGCTGCCGGAGCCGGCATATTTGGCGTTCTGCGCCAGCTGCACCCGGGTTTCGTCGTAATAGAGCGAGCGATAGGCCCGCTGGATGGTCGACATGGCGTTGCTGATCTGGCTCAGCACGTAGCTCGCCGAACGCTTGTCATCGAAGGTAAGCGCACTGGTCAGTCCCAGCGCGTAACTGCCGCCCGGCGTCAGCAGCGTTTCCATCTCGTCCTCGCCACCCAGGCCGTAGAGCCGCTCGGCCGACAGCAGCTTGGTGGGTTCCATGCCGAGCTTGGCGAGCGCGTCCCGTCCGTTGTCGCCGGCGAGGACGTCGACGGTGGCGTCGCCCTTAACCTTGATCTGCAGCTTGGTGCCGGTGGACAGGGTGCTCACGGAGACATCGAGGCTGGAAGAGATTGCCTTGATCCGCACCGACAACGACTTCAGCGTGTCCCCTTCGCGGATGGTGATCTTGCGCTTCGTGCCGCCGTCGACGGAAATGTAGAAATAGTCGCCCTTGCGCAGACTGGTCTGGCTCAGCAGGTCGGAGGACTGCGCCGGGTTCTGGACGCCGGCGGTCAGGCCCAGCCGGGCCAGCGTGCTCGAATAGCCCTGGGTATTGAGTGCCAGCGCCACGCCGGCGGTGGCGGTCTCCACCGCGCCGTACTGGGCGGTGGCCTCGACGGCGCCGGAGCCGAGGTCGAGGCGGGAGACGAAGCTGTCCACCGAGCCCTTGCGACCGCTGCCGGCGAGCACGCCGGTGGTGGAGCCGCTGACGTAGATGTTGCCGTCGCGGATGGCGACGTCACTGATGCGGTCGCCCTGGTCGGTGCCGATGTAGGTGACACCCTGGGCGGTCAGCGCACCGTCGAGGCGGGCGACGAAGCCGTCCATGAAGCCGGCGGGCGAGCCGGTGGCCGGTCCGGCGTCGAGCGATCCGCTGGTGGTTGATCCCACCACCACCACCGTGCCGGTGTCGGGATCGACGGCAATGCCGGTCAGCCCGCCGGAGCCGACAGCGCCAAGGTCGATCTGGCCGAGCTGGGCGTCGAGGTCGGCGGAGTCCAGCTTGCGCACGATGGCGCGGCCGCTCTCGGTGGTGGCGACAAGCACCGCGCCGTCCGCGCCTACCGCGATGTCGGCGACGCTGTCGGCGCCGGTGGTGCCGAACTGGGTGATCGACATCACCCGGCTGGTCACACCTTCCACCACCCGCTTGGCGCCGTCGATCTTGGCGACGAACACGTCCTGGCCGCCCACGGCGGCGTCGGTGGGGCTGATGGTGCCGGTCACCGTGCCGGCGAGATAGATGTTACCGTCGGCGTCGGTGGTGAGCGCGGTACCGGCGTTGACCGCCACCCGGTCGATCTGGGTGGTGAACAGTTCGGTGCCGTCAGAGGTGAACTTGGTGACGAAGGCATCCTGGCCGTTGAAGGCGTCATTGGGCGCGAGGTTGCCGGTGGTGGAGCCGGCGACGATGACATTGTCATCCTTGTCGACGGCGACGGCATAGCCCTCATTGACGCCGCCGCCGCCGACCAGACGGGAATAGATCACCTTGCCGTCGGGGGCGTATTTGGTCAGGAACAGGTCATTCTCGCCGTCGCCCTTGGCGATGCCGAAGTCGCCGGAAGACGTGCCGACGACATAGAGAAAACCCTGGGAATCCACCGCCATGTTGCGGGCGGTGGTGGTGGCGGCGATGTCGCCGGGGGCGCCCTCGCCGTCGGAAGTCTTGCCGGACTTGTACACCGCCGCGGCCAGTGCCGTGGCGCCGGTGTCGAGGCCGGCCACCGTCGAGGCGTTGCCGAGCGTCAGGGTGTTGTCGATGTCGTCAAGGCGGCGCAGGCCGCCGATGGTGGGGTTGCCGCTGCTGCTGTTCTGGCTCAGCACATAGATCGACGGCTCGGTGACGGCGGGGTCGCCCAGGGTGATCGTCTCGGTGGACGAGCCGGCGAAGCGGATGCCCCACATGTCGTCGCCGGTCTTGTAGAGTTCCGCGCGGGTGCGGAAGCGGGACATGGGTTCGCCGTCGCCCGACAGCAGCGGGTCGCCGTTGGAGTCCAGCACCACCGAGGCGCTGATCTGCTGGTTGATGAGGCCGACCACGGCGCCCAGCGACAGCGTGGTGGTGATCTGCGACAGGTCGATGGTGAAGGTCTCGTCTTTGGTCGAGGATGACAACCGGATGGTGAAGCTCTCGGCGCCGGTGAGCCCGCTCAGTGCCTTGGTGGGGTCTTCCTCGACGATGCCGATGCCCTCGATCTTGGTGGCGGTCTTGGGGAGGGTCACCGTTTCCAACTGCGACTTCTTGGTGCCGAACATCAGCGCCAGCTTGTCGGTGGCGCTGGTGGCGGTGAATTTCTGCACTTCCGCCAGGCCCTCGGCGAACTTGGCGCTGAGCTGGGCCAGCGCGGTCGACGGCGTGGTCTTTTCCGCGCCATAGGCGGCCAGCGCCTTGAGGTTGTCGAGCGCCTGGTAGAGCCCGAACAGCGTTTTCAGGTCGGCGTCACCCTCGGCCTTGCCGACCGCGTCCGATTTCAGGTTGATGAAGGAGTCGAGCGCCAGTGCCGATTGCGCGGCCTGGTAAAGCGAGGCGCTGCTGCTGCCGTCGCTGTCGTTCCACGGCGCGATGACGGCCGGCGTGTCGAACTTGGACAGCGTTTTCTGCGAGACCACGGGCGCGGGGTTGACGTTGGTGATCAACCCGGAGAGGTCCATCTGGATCGGGGTATAGCTGGTGGCGGCCGACGATGACAGGCTCACCGTCGACATCAAGGCCGCATAGTTGATCGAGTAGTTGTTGGTCACCACACGTCTCCGTGAGCGTGACTATGAACAGCGGGTCTTGCGAAGGGGTTAACACGCCGGACGCTCTAGTCTGTCGCCGGTGCCATCCGGCGCGAGGCCGGGTTGACGCCCTCCGGCGCTAGGCCGGGTTGACGCCCTCCGGCGCGAGGCCGGGTTGAAGAATATCGCCGTAGCGGCTACATCGCCCCCATCAACTCCAGACGGGTGACATGGCATGGGCGCGGTCTACTGGCTTATCGACACAATTCTCGCGCTGCTGATGTTCGCGGTCGTGGTCAGCGCCATCGCCTCGTGGCTGGTGGCCTTCAACGTCATCAACCCCTACAACGCCTTTGTCCGCGCCATCCTCGACTCCCTCAACCGCATCGTCGAGCCGCTGTGCCGGCCGATCCGCCGGGTGCTGCCGGATCTCGGCGGCGTCGACTTCTCGCCGCTGGTGGTGATCCTGCTCATCATGTTTGCCCGGAAGCTGCTGATGGAGCTGTTCTTCGGGGCGATGATGTGAGTTCGGCGCTGTCGCCCGATGCGGGCGGCGTGTGCGTCGCCGTCAGGGTGACGCCCAGGGGTGGGCGCGACGCCGTCGCCGGGCTGGTGGTCGACGCCCGTGGCGACGAACGGCTGGCGGTCAAGGTGCGGGCCGCGCCGGCCGACGGCGAGGCCAATACCGCCGTGCTGGCGCTGCTGGCGCGCAGCTTCGGGGTGCCGAAGTCGGCGGTGACTCTGCTGCGCGGCGAAACGGGGCGGGAAAAACGGATTCACATTGCCGGCGATGGCGCGGTGCTGGCCGCGCGCTTCGCCCAACTGACGACGGAGAACTGACGTGACGGCACGGATCATCGACGGCAAGGCGTTCGCCGCCACCCTGCGCCAGCGTGTCGGCGCGGCGGTGGCCGGCCTGAAGGCTGATCACGGCCTGACGCCGGGGCTCGCGGTGGTGCTGGTGGGCGAGGATCCGGCCTCGGAAATCTATGTCCGCAACAAGGGGCTGCAGACCGTCGAGGCCGGCATGGCCTCGTTCGAGTACAAGCTGCCGGCCACCACCAGCGAGGCCGAGCTGCTGGCGCTGGTCGGCCAGCTCAACGCCGATGCCGGTGTCCACGGCATCCTGGTCCAGTTGCCGCTGCCCAAGCACATCTCGGAAGCGGCGGTGATCAACGCCATCGACCCCGACAAGGACGTCGACGGCTTCCACGTCATCAACGCCGGCCGCCTGGCCACCGGCCAGCCGGCGCTGGTGCCCTGCACCCCCTATGGCTGCCTGCTGCTGCTGAAAGACGCGCTGGGCGATCTCGCCGGCAAGTCGGCGGTGGTGATCGGCCGCTCCAACATCGTCGGCAAGCCGATGGCCCAGCTGCTGCTGGCGGAAAGCTGCACCGTCACGGTCGCGCATTCGAAAACCCGCGACCTGCCGGCGGTGGTCGCTGGCGCCGACATCGTGGTCGCCGCCGTCGGCCGGCCGCGGATGGTCACCGGCGACTGGATCAAGCCGGGGGCGGCGGTGATCGACGTCGGCATCAACCGGATTCCGGCGCCCGAGAAGGGTGAGGGCGCCACCCGTGTCGTCGGCGATGTCGACTTCGCCAGTGCCGCGGCCGTCGCCGGCGCCATCACCCCGGTGCCGGGCGGTGTCGGGCCGATGACCATCGCCTGCCTGCTGCGCAACACCGTGGTCGCCGCCTGCCGTCAGGCCGGGCTGGCCGACCCGGCCGGTCTGTGATCTGATGCGCCGATGCTCGACGTATTCATCCCGGCGTTCGTCACCTTGCTGGTCATCATCGACCCGCCGGGCTGCGCGCCGATCTTCGCCAGCCTGACCGCCGGCACCAGCACCCGCCATCAGCGGCTGATGGCGATCCGCTCGGTGGCGATGGCCGCCGCCATCCTGCTCACCTTCGCGCTGGCCGGCGAGGCGCTGCTGGGCGCGCTGGGCATCAGCCTGGATGCCTTCCGCACCGCCGGCGGCGTGCTGCTGTTCATCATCGCCATGGACATGGTGTTCGAGAAGCGCACCGAGCGCCGGGAGACGCGGGCCGAGAAGGTCGCCCGCGAGGCCGAGACCAAGCATGTCTCCCTCGAAGAGGAGGACATCTCGGTGTTCCCGATGGCGATCCCGATGATCGCCGGACCGGGCAGCATCGCGACCACCATGCTGCTCACCGCCAAGCAGCCGGGCTGGGAGGGTCAGGCGGTGGTGCTGGCGGCGCTCGCCGCCGTGCTGGCGATCACGCTGGCCGCCCTTCTGGCCGCCGGGCCGCTGATGCGGCTGATGGGCAAGACCATCTCCGGCGTCATCACCCGCCTGCTCGGCGTGCTGCTGGCCGCACTCGCCGCCCAGTTCGTGTTCGACGGCATCCGCCACACCTTCATGGGCTGAGATTTTTCGGCTGAGCGGGCTGCCGGCAGCCGCCCCGCGCGGTCACGGGGGCGGCGTCGATCGGCGCGCGGTGCCTTAGCCCAGCCGGCCGCGCTGGCCGAG
>CAUJIW010000053.1 GCA_963205175.1 Pseudomonadota bacterium | reverse complement strand
AGGTTGACGGCCTCACCCAGTTCAACAGCGTCTCGACCATGATCTCCTCGAACGTCAACGGCGCGGTGTTCGGCAACGTCACCGGCGTCTCGATCGGCAAGGACGGCGTCGTGACCGCCCTGTTCGACAACGGTCTCACCCGCGCGGTGTACAAGCTGCCGATCGCGACCTTCCAGAACCCCGACGGCCTGCAACGAGCCCAGGGCAACGCCTATACGGTGTCGGACTACTCGGGCCAGTTCTCACTGGTGGAAGCCGGTACGGGCGGCGGCGGCGCGGTGGCACCCTCGACGCTGGAAGCCTCGACGGTCGACCTGGCCAGCGAGTTCACCCGCCTGATCACCACCCAGCGGGCCTTCTCGGCGGCCAGCAAGGTGATCACCACCGCCGACGAAATGCTGAACGAACTGAACCAGGTGAAACGCTAGGCCGGGTAGCCCGTGGCGGGCGTGGCCTGAAACATTAAGGCCACGCTAACCATGGGCGTTAGGGCAACGTTCAACTGCCTTGCCATTATCATTTACCGCGTCGCTTAGCCCTTCGTTAGGCCGGTTGCCTGTAGGCTTCGATCATCAGGGAGCTGGTGCGGAGTGGAGTAGAAAAAAGATGATGGAAAACCAGAAATTCCGTCCCCAAGCGGTAATCGGCCCTCTCGGCGAGCCGCTGAGTCTCGACAACCTGCCACCGGCAGACACCACCCGCTGGGTCGTGCGCCGCAAGGCCGAGGTCGTGGCAGCTGTGAAGGGCGGACTGTTGACCATCGAGGAAGCGTGCGGACGCTACAATCTCTCGGTCGAGGAATATCTGTCCTGGCAGCGTGCCGTCGAGAAGAACGGCATGCCGGGCCTGCGGGTTACCCGCGTCCAACATTACCGGACGGTCATCGGCCGATCCTGAGGCCGACGTTCATGACGGGACGGTCGCCGGGCGACCGTCCCGTTCTGACACAGACAACCCGGCAAAATTTTCCCGCCTGTTTACCACTTGTTCACCGCGTTGACCCTAGCCTGACCCCGTAATCGCCTGATGGTCCCAGTGGGCCATCCGAAGTCGCATCGCGGGGATGACGGTCTTGGACAGCCTACGCACGCTCCTGAACACCTTCGGCATGCGCCGCGCCGCGGCCATGGGTGTCATCTCGCTGGCGCTGATCGCCGGCCTGGTCGCGCTGTCGATGCGCGCGACCTCGCCGAACATGGGGCTGCTGTTTACCGACCTTGAGCCGGCCCAGGCCCAGGCCATCACCGACAAGCTCAAGGGCATGGATGTGCCCTTCCGGTTGACCCCCGACGGCACGGGCGTCATGGCCCCGGCGAGCCGGCTGGCCGAGTTGCGTATGAGCCTTGCCGCCGAGCAGATGACCGGCCAGATCGGCTATGAACTGCTCGACAAGCAGGACGCGCTGGGCACCACGGCCTTCCTCCAGAACGTCAATCACGTCCGCGCCATCGAGGGGGAGCTGTCCCGCTCCATCGCCAGCCTGAGCGCGGTGTCGAAGGCAAGGGTTCACCTCTCCATCCCACAGCGCCAGCTGTTCGATCGCGAACAGCGCAAGCCATCCGCCGCCATCACGCTGAAAACGCGCGGCCGGCTGACCGCGGCCCAGGTCGACGCCATCCGCAACCTCGTTGCCGCCTCGGTGGCTGATCTCGAACCCGGCCGCATCTCCATCGTCGACCAGACCGGCACCCTGCTTGCCCAATCCGGGAACGGCGATGTCGCGTCCGCCGCCTCGGGCCTGGAGGAGCGGCGCGTGGCGATGGAAGCGCGCCTGCGCTCGGACGTCGAGACCATGCTGGAGCGCATTGTCGGCCCCGGCAAGGTGCGCGCCGAGATTGCCGCCACCCTCGATATCGAGACCGTACGCCAGGAAGCGGAAGTCTTCGACCCCGACAGCCAGGTGGTCCTGCGCTCGACCACGGTGGAAAGCGGCCAGCAGAACAGCGACTCGGAGAATGGCGGCCCCGTGACCGTCGCCAACAACCTGCCCGAGACCCAGGCCGAGACCGATGCCGCGGGCGGCGCCCGTTCGACCTCGGCCGCCAACGAATCGTCGGAGCAGGTCGACTACCAGAACTCCCGCACCCGCACGACCACCGTGCGTGATGCCGGCGCCGTCAAGCGGCTGTCGGTGGCGGTGATGGTCGATGGCACCTACACCACGGGCGCGGACGGCAAGACAACCTACGCCCCGCGCTCGGCGCAGGAACTGGAGAAGATCACCCGCCTGGTACAGAACGCCATCGGCTACGACGCCGAACGTGGCGACAGCGTTGTCGTGGAAAATCTGCAGTTCGTCACCGACGACATGGCCGGCGCCGAGGCGGGCAGCAGTCTGCCGCTGGGGCTTGAGGTCAGCGATGTGATGACGGTGGCCCAGACCCTGGTCATCGGCCTGATCGGCCTGCTCGCCTTCTTCCTGATCGTCCGGCCGATGCTGCGCGCCGGCCGGGCAGGCGCCGTCGGCGACGACAACGGCGGCCAGATGGCGCCAGCTCTCGGGATGCCCGGCGGCATGCCCCAGCTCGGCAGCCCCGAGGAGCGCCTGGCGCTGGCACCGCCCGACAATGGCCAGCTGACCGCGGATCTGCTGGAGCGGGCCGCCGCTGGTGACGAAATCGCCCTGAAGCAGATCCAGGTGGTGCGCGAGACCAACAACGGTATCCTGCCGATCGAGGCCGAGATCGATGTCGCCCAGATCGAGGGCCGGGTGAAGTCCAACGCGCTCAAGAAAGTGGGCGAGGTTGTCCAGCGCAGCCCCGTTGAATCCGCAGCAATCGTTCGTCAGTGGATGTACTCGTAATGTCCAGCAACATGAATGCCGTCGATCTGGCCGAAATCAATCGCATGACCGGAATCGAGAAGGCCGCCACCTTCATGCTGGCGTTGGGCCAGGAATACGGCAAGCCGATCTGGGAACAGCTGACCGAAGACGAGGTGAAGGAACTCTCCGCCGCCATGTCGCTGCTCGGCAACGTCAAGGCGCAGCTTGTCGAGAAACTGTTCGTCCACTTCGCGTCGGAAGTTTCCGCGGTGGGCTCGCTCTATGGCTCCTACGAGAGCACCGAGCGGGTGCTGGCCGGCATCCTGCCGCGCGACCGCGTGCAGCAGATCATGGACGAAATCCGCGGCCCCGCCGGCCGCACCATGTGGGACAAGCTCGGCAACGTGAACGAGCAGGTGCTGGCCGCCTACCTGAAGAACGAATATCCCCAGACCGTCGCCGTGGTGCTCCAGAAGATCAAGCCGGAGCACGCCGCGCGGGTTCTGGGCGCGCTGCCGGAGGATTTCGCCATGGAAGTGGTGATGCGCATGCTGCGCATGGAGGCGGTGCAGAAGGACATTCTCGACAAGGTGGAGCAGACGCTGCGCGTCGAGTTCATGTCCAACCTCGCGCGCACCAGCCGCAAGGACAGCCACGAAACCATCGCCGACATCTTCAACTATCTCGACCGCTCGTCGGAAGATCGCTTCCTGACCGCGCTGGAGGAACGCAACCGCGACTCCGCGGAGAAGATCCGGGCGCTGATGTTCACCTTCGAGGATCTCGGTCGCCTCGACCCCGGCGGCGTGCAGACGCTGCTGCGCAATGTCGAGAAGGACAAGCTCGGCATGGCGCTCAAGGGCGCCTCGGACAAACTGCGCGACCTGTTCTTCTCCAACATGTCGGAACGCGCCGCCAAGATCCTGCGCGAGGACATGGAAGCCATGGGTCCGGTGCGCCTGCGCGATGTCGACGAGGCCCAGCAGTACATGGTCAACGCCGCCAAGAACCTGGCGGATTCGGGTGAAATCGTCCTTGCCGACAACAAGGGCGAGGACGAACTGGTGTATTGAGGCGTTCCGTGAAAGTTGTTCCCTTCACCTTCGACAAGGCCTTCGACGGCGGCGCCGGCGAAGCCGCGGCGCAGACCGAGGCGCGGCACCGCGACGAGCTGGCGGCCACTGCCGCCGCCGCGAGGGCGGAGGGGTTCGAGCAGGGTCGCGCCCAGGCGTTGCAGGAAATCGAGGCGGCGACGCTGGCCAGCCTCAACGCCATGGGCGGCAATTTCGCCGGCGTGTTCGAGCAGCTGGCCCAGGTCAAGCGCGAGCTGATCGCCGAGGCGACCGCGCTGACCCATGCCATGGCCACCGCGATTGCCGGCGTCACGCTGGAACGCAACCTCCATGCGGCACTCGATCAGCTGGTCTATACGGTGCTCAACGAGCACGCCAGCGAACCGCGCCTGGTCATCCGGGTCGCCGATGCCCTGCTGGATGCCACCCGCACGCGGGTGGAACAGATGGCAGCCTCATATGGCTTCCAGGGCCGCCTGATTTTCCTTGCCGATCCGGCGCTCAGCCCCGGCGATTGCCTGATCGAATGGCCTGATGGCGGCGTCGAGGCCCGCGTCGCTGACCGCGCCGCCCAGGTCCGCGCCCAGGTCGAGGCCTTCATCGCCGGCCTGCACCATGTTCCAGCCGAAGGACACGCATAATGGCCCATCCTGACGAACCCACGAACCCGGTGTCGCTTGATGACCTCACCAACGCGCCGATGCCCGAAGGCGGCATGAGCATGGCCGGCGCGCCGGACGAACAGGAAGTGCACACCGCCGCCGAGCTGGAATCGGTATTCGACGTCCCCGTCAAGGTGCAGGCGGTGCTCGGCAAGGCGTCAATGGAAGTCAGCCAGTTGCTCAAGCTGGCGCCGGGGGCCGTGGTCGAGCTCGACCGTCGGGTCGGCGAGGCCATCGACATCTACGTCAACAACCGGCTGGTGGCACGTGGCGAGGTAGTGTTGGTGGATGAGCATCTGGGCGTCACCATGACCGAGATCGTCAAGGCGGACCGCCTCTGATGCTGGGACTGGTGTTCCTGCTGGCCTCGGTTGCCCTTGTCGCTCTCAGCGTGGTGCTGGGGGGCGAGCCGGGTGCGTTCGTCAGCGGCGTTTCGGCGCTGCTGGTGATCCTCGGCACGCTGACCGTGACGGCGACCGGCGTGCGGCAGGGCGACTGGCGCGACATCGCGGACGGCCTGCGCGACCTCTTTCGCGACGTCAGCATCGACCAGCGGCGGGTCGCCCGGCAGTTGCTGGAGCTGGCCGGCCGTGTGCGTCGCGACGGCGTGGTCTGCCTGGAAAATGCCCGCCACGGTTTCCGGCAGCTGCCCTTCCTGCAACGGGCGCTCGGCCTGGTGCTCGACGGGCTGGCGCCGGACGTCATCGAGAAGCTGCTGCTGGCCGAGGCGGACGCCGCCGAACAGCGGCGCCTGCGCCTGGCGGCGGTGCTGCAGCGCGCGGCCGACGTCGCACCGGCAATGGGGCTGATCGGCACCATCATCGGCCTGGTGCAGATGCTGGGGCGCATGGCCGACCCGGCCCAGCTGGGCCCCAGCCTGGCGCTGGCCCTGCTCACCACTCTGTACGGCGCGATCCTGGCCCATGTCCTGCTGCTGCCGATGGCGGCGCGGGTGCAGGCACAGGCCGCGAGCGAACGCGGTTTTCATCTGCTGTGCGCCTCGGCGGCGGCGGCGCTTGGCCGGGGCGAACATCCGGTTCATCTGGAATCACAACTGAATGCACTGCTGCCCGAGACCGAACGGGTCCAGGCAGCCTGAAACACGCAGAAGGCGTGAAGCAGCGAGAAGCGAAGGAGCAAGACCCATGCGTTTGTTGATGGTTGGACATCTGGGCGGACAGCTGGCGACAGCCTCGAAGATGGCAATGGCCGCCGGCGCCAAGGTAACCCACGCCCCGGAAGCCGCCGCCGCGCTTGATATCGTGCGCACCAGGGGCGCCGATCTCATCATGATCGACGTGGCTTGTGACATCGCCAGCTTCATCGACCAGATCCGTTCGGAGCGCATCGCCACCGAGGTGGTCGCCTGCGGTATCGGCACCGACGCCCGTGCGGCGGTCACGGCCATTCGCGCCGGTGCCAAGGAATATGTCCCGCTGCCGCCCGATGCCGAACTGATCGCCGCCGTCATCCAGGCTGTCGCCGAGGACAGCCACCAGCTGATTTTCCGCGACCCCGCCATGGGCCGTGTCATCGGCCTGGTCGACCAGATCGCGCCGTCGGACGCCTCGATCCTGATCACCGGCGAGAGCGGCACCGGCAAGGAAATCATCGCCCGCTACATTCACAAGAAGTCGAACCGCGCCGACCGCCCGTTCGTGGCGGTCAACTGCGCCGCCATTCCGGAGAACCTGCTGGAATCCGAACTGTTCGGTCACGAAAAGGGCGCCTTCACCGGCGCCGTGGCACGCCGGGTCGGCAAGTTCGAGGAAGCCAATGGCGGCACGCTGCTGCTGGACGAAATCTCCGAGATGGACATCCGGCTGCAAGCCAAGCTGCTGCGCGCCATTCAGGAGCGCCAGATCGACCGGGTCGGCGGCGCCCACCCGGTGCCGGTCAACATCCGCATCCTCGCGACCTCGAACCGCAACCTTGCCGACGAGGTGAAAAAAGGCACGTTCCGCGAGGATCTGCTGTTCCGCCTCAACGTCGTCAACGTCAAGCTGCCGCCGCTGCGGGAACGTCCGGCAGACCTCAAGGTGCTGGCGGAGCATTTCGCCCAGAAATACGCCGAGAGCAACCGGATGCCGACGCGCCCGATTGACGAGACGGCCTTGCGGGCGCTGCTGACGCACGCCTGGCCCGGCAACGTGCGCGAGCTGGAGAACACCATGCACCGCGCCGTGCTGCTGGCGATGGGCGAGACGATCTCCGCCGACGCCATCGTGCTGCCTGACGGCAGCCGGCCGGCGGCCGCGCCCGTGATCGCCGCCAGCGACGACGCCGAGTCCAACGCCGATGGCACCGCGCCCACCGGCACGCTGGTGGGCCGGACCGTCGCCGACGTGGAGCGCGACCTCATCATCGACACGCTCAAGCACTGCCTCGGCAACCGGACGCATGCCGCCAACATCCTCGGCATCTCGATCCGGACGCTGCGCAACAAGCTCAACGAGTACACCGCCGCCGGCATGAACGTACCGGCGCCGGGCCTCAACGAACGGGCGGCGTATTGACATGCGGCCCCCGCTCCCGGCACTGGCGTGGTTAACGCCGCGCCTGCCGGACGCGGATCATCCGTTCACCGGCGACGCCTGATCGCGCCGTCGGCAGAACGACAGAGCACGGGAAGCCCCAACACCGATGGCTGACGCGACGCCCGCATCGACCCAGAGCCTGCAGAATCGCCTGCTGGGCGCCCTGCCCTCACAGGACGTGGCGCTGGCGCTGGGCGTGGTCGCCATCATCGGCATGCTCATCCTGCCGATGCCGAGCTGGCTGCTCGACTTCGGCCTGGCCATCTCGATCACGGTGTCCGTGCTGATCCTGATGACAACGCTGTTCATCGAGAAGCCGCTGCAGTTGTCGTCCTTCCCGACCATCCTGCTGATCGCGACCATGCTGCGGCTGGGCCTCAACATCGCAACCACCCGGCTGATCCTCGCGCACGGTCATGAGGGCACCCATGCCGCCGGCGGCATCATCCAGGCGTTCGGCACCTTCATCATGGGCGGCGATACCATCATCGGTATCACCATCTTCCTCATCCTCATCGTCATCAACTTCATCGTCATCACCAAGGGCGCCGGCCGTATCGCCGAGGTCGCCGCCCGCTTCAGCCTCGACGCCATGCCCGGCAAGCAGATGGCGATTGACGCCGACCTCTCGGCCGGCCTGATCGACGAGACGACCGCGAAGGCCCGCCGGCGGGAGCTGGAGGGCGAAAGCACCTTCTTCGGCGCCATGGACGGTGCCTCCAAGTTCGTGCGCGGCGATGCCGTGGCAGGCCTGCTGATCACCGCCATCAACATCATCGTCGGCCTCATCATCGGCGTCGGCGTGCAGGGCACCGACTTCGCGACCGCCTTCCACAGCTACACCGTGCTCACCGTCGGCGACGGCCTGGTCTCCCAGATTCCGGCGCTGATCGTCTCGACCGCCGCCGGTCTGCTGGTCACCAAGGGCGGCGTCGCCGGCAAGACCGACGAGGCACTCATCGGTCAGCTGACCCACTATCCCAAGGCGCTGGGCGTGGTCGCGGCCCTGATGGCCGGCCTCGCCATCACGCCGGGCCTGCCGTTCGTGCCATTCGCCGCGCTTGCCGCGGTGTCCGGCTATGGCGCCTGGACGCTTTCGCGGCGGCAGAAGGAAAAGGAAACACTGGAAAGGGAAGAGCAGGCGGCTGCCGACCTCGCCAAGGCGACCCCGGCGGAGGAGCCGATCTCGGCGGCGCTGGCGATGGACCAGATCCGCCTCGAACTGGGTTATGGCCTGCTCGGCATGGTCAATGACAACAGTGGCTACCGTCTGACCGACCAGATCAAGGCACTGCGGCGCCAGCTCGCCAGCGACTACGGCTTCATCATGCCGTCAGTGCGCATTCTCGACAACATGGCGCTGCAGGCCAACACCTATGTGCTCTACATCAAGGAGACCGAAATCGGTCGCGGCGACCTGCGCCCCAACATGCTGATGGTCATGCACCCCGCCGGCGAGCCTGTGGAGCTGCCGGGCGAGAACACCCGCGAGCCCGCTTTCGGCCTGCCCGCCATGTGGGTCGACCGGAGCCTGCGCGACGAGGCGAATTTCCGCGGCTATACCGTGGTCGATGCCGCCACCGTCGTCACCACCCACCTCACCGAGGCGATCAAGGAAAACATCCCCGAGCTGCTGTCCTACGTCGAAACACAGAAGCTGCTGGACGAACTGCCGAAGGAAAATCAGAAGCTCATTGCCGACCTCGTGCCCAACCGCATCCAGGTGTCCGGCGTGCAGCGGGTGTTGCAGAACCTGCTGGGCGAGCAGGTATCGATCCGCGATCTGCCGACCATCCTCGAAGGCATCGCCGAGGCGGTCGGCTACACCCAGAACCTGGTGCTGATCACCGAGCACGTCCGCACCCGGCTGGCCCGCCAGATCTCCAGCGCCAATGCCCGCAACGGCGTGGTGCCGCTGATCACCCTGTCGCCGGTCTGGGAGCAGCGTTTCGCCGAGGCGTTGATCGGCAACGGCGAGGAAAAGCAGCTCGCCATGGCACCCTCGGCGTTGCAGGAATTCATCGGCGCGGTACGCGACGCCTTCGAGACCCAGGCCAGCCGCGGTGAACTGCCCTGCCTGCTGACCTCGCCGGCGATCCGCCCCTATGTGCGCTCGATCATCGAGCGCTTCCGCCCGGCCACCGTGGTGCTGAGCCAGAACGAAATTCACGCCAAGGCCAAGATCCGCGCGCTGGGTCAGGTTTGATGCATGCCCCGCGCCCGGGTGCCCTGACAAACCTGCGGCGCTGCAAATCATAACGACGGGTTGCCGCCCATAGTTAACCGGTCGTTGGTAACTTTGCGCGACAGTGGTGCCACGTAGAGTCGAGGTTTGCCCACGTGCGCTTACGCATCTTCACAGCCAAGACCATCCAGCTGGCGATGGAAAAAGTCCGTGCCGAGCTGGGCGATGACGCGGTCATCGTCAATATCGACCACGGGGTGCGTGGCGGCCCGGTGCGAATCACCGCCGCCATCGAGGAACGCCCGGCGCCGGAGCCGATACAGGCACCGCCCCCGGTCACCACGCGGCCGTCGCAGCCGTTCGATGCCGGTCACCTGGCCGCCATCCTGCGCTACCACGGCCTGCCGGCACCGGTGTCGACACGACTGCAAACCAGCGCCGCCGCCCGTGCCGACAGCGATCTGATCGACGCCTTCACCCATGCGCTGGACGATCTGGTTGCCGCCCGCCCGATCGACATGCGAATGACCCGGCCGCTGCTGCTGCTGGGCGCGCCGGGTCAGGGCAAGACCCTGGCCGCGGCCCGGCTGGCGGCGGAAGCGCGCATGGCCGATCGCCTGGCGCGGGTCGTGACGCTGGATGCCGCCGCCGCCGGGGCGATGGAGCAGTTGCGCGCCTTTTGCGGCGCCGCCGACGTCGATGTCCTGGCCGCCAATGATCCGGCCCACCTCGAACAGGTGCTGCGCCCGGTCTATGACGGCTTCACCATCATCGATTCGATGGGCATCAACCCTTACGCGCTGGCCGACATCGAAACGCTGGCCCACGCGGTCAAGCGCTCGGGTGCCGAACCGATCTGGGTGATGGCCGCCGGTTCCGATGCGCTGGAAGCCGCCGAGATGGCGGAAATCTTCGCCTCGCTCGGTGTACGGCGTATGCTGGTGACCCGGCTGGATGCCAGCCGCCGGCTTGCCGCCACCGTCACGGCGCCGTTGCGGTCCGGCCTGGCACTGGCCGGCTTTTCCGCCAGTCCCTATCTCGCCGACTTCATCGAGCCCGCCAGCGCCGATCGCCTGGCCGCATTCCTGCTCGACAAGCCGGACCCCGCCCACATCGCGCGCATCGTGCAAGACAAGTCCCCAGAAAAGGCCGTATCATGACCGCCTCTGTTTCCGCCCTGCGCCCCGTCCCGAATCCGCTGGAAAAGCGGCTCATCACCATTGCCTCCGGCAAGGGGGGCGTCGGCAAGACCTGGCTGGCGATCAGCCTCGCTCACGCGCTGTCCCGTCGGGGCCGCGCCGTGCTGCTGTTCGATGGCGATCTGGGGCTTGCCAACGTCGACATCCAGCTCGGTCTGTCACCCACGACCGACCTCGCCGACGTCATGTCCGGCCGGGCGCAACTGGCCAATGCCGTCACGCGCTACGATGACGAGGCCGCCCGATCGGCCGGCTTCGACGTCATTGCCGGCCGCTCGGGCGCCGGATCGCTGATCGGTATGGGTCGCGATGCCCTGATCGGTCTGCGCCAGAACCTTGTCGCCAGCGCCGAGCGCTACGACGACGTACTGCTGGATCTTGGCGCCGGCATCGAGCAGCCGGTAGCGATACTTGCCCACCACGGCGGTCGTTGTCTGGTGGTGGTGACGCCGGAGCCAACCGCCATCACCGACGCCTACGCCTTCATCAAGCTGCGGCGGATGCGCGATGCCACCGCCGACATCCGCATTGTCGTCAACCAGGCCTCCACCCGGCGCGAGGGCGAACAGACCTACGAAACGCTGTCAAAGGCCTGCGCCAGCTTCCTCAAGTTCACACCAGCGCTGGCCGGCATCATCCGGCGGGACACCAAGGTCAAGGACGCCATTCGCGCCCAGACCTCGCTGCTGGTGCGCCACCCCGAATGCCCCGCCGCCCAGGATGTGGAGGCGCTGGCGGCCAATCTGATCAAGAACTGACCGATGGCGGAGACGGGCGGTATCGCGGGCGTCATAGCCCCCGCGCCGCCCGGCGCCCGCGATGGCGAGGCCGCGCGAACCCCATCCGCCGCCGGCTCACTCCCGCCAGCAGACGCCCCCGACGGCGCGCCGCACCGGCTGCTGGTGGACCCGGCCGTACAGCTGGCGGCCAGTCTGGCGGGCCTGACCCCCGGTCAGACTCTGGACGGCCACACCATCCGCCTGCCGGGCCTGGAACGGCTGCTGCTGCATACGCCCCAGGGTGATTTCGCCATCGACCCGACCGCGGCCCTGACCTCCGAAGGCCACGTCGCCGTCGTCATCACCCGTGCCGACCGCCAGATCGCCGGACTGCTGACCACCGTGGCCGGCGAGGCGCTGGAGCCACCGCTGCCGGTGGCACTGACCATGATCGGCGTGACCCGGCTGGCGCCGCACCAGCCCCTCCCCCGGGCCGGCAGCATCGCGGACGCGGCGGCCCCGGCCGTTCTCGACGCCAGCGACAGCGGCGAGACGGTGGCGATCCTGCTCGGTCAGGCCGTCAAAACCACCGCGAGCCCGTCCGGCGGCATCGCCATCGCCGCCCCGGCACGGGCATCACCGGGCGCGACGCCCCCGCCAACCGCGCCACTCACCCCGCCGCTGATGCCAGACGGCGCAGCCCCGACACCAACGGCGGCGGCCAATCACGCGGTTGACGTCCTGTTCGCGCCAGGCGCGCTTACCCTGCGCCCGGAGGCCGGGGCCAGCGAGGCAAGATCGCTGAACGTCAGCCTGATTGCCACCGCCGCCCCTGGCGAGCCGTCGGCGATCGCCGACCCGCCGCCGGCGACCCCGCTCGCCCGACTGATGGCGGCTGGTCGGCTAGCCACCGCCACCGTCCTGCCCGAGCGACCGACGGCCGGCGACCCCGACGCTGCCCGCCACGACAACCCATCGGCGATGCTGCGGCTCGACATCAATGGCCAGGTCTACCGCCTCGCCCTGCCCGGTCATGCCGCGCCCGGCGCCAGCGCGGTGACCGGCACGACCGCCGGCGCACCCGGTCAGTCAGCAGCGCCCGCGACTCCGGCCGCGACTCCGGCCGCGATGCCGGTGGCGACTCCGGCCGCGATGCCGGCGGCGACGGCGGGCACGATGCCGCCCCCCCTTCCCGCCGGCATTCTGCCGGTCGGTACCCGGCTGGTGTTCGTCGTCGACATGCCGGCCAGCACGCCGCCCGATGCCGTGCGTGCCCCCGCCCCCGCGCCCGCTGCCGCAAGTGCCCTGACAACGCCCCCGACCTCCACGCCGGCGACCGCCATCACGCCCCCCGTCGCATCGACCCCCGGGCCCGACGCCGCACCCCGGTCACGAGCGGATGCCGCCGATATGCCGGTCCGTGCGCCGCCACCGCCGACGGCATCGGCACCCGTGGCGCCCAAATCCGGCGCGCCCGCGTTCCCCCCCGCCGCCGCGTCGGTTGCCGATGCCGGCGAGGCCCCCGACCTCGTCGCCCCGCCAATGGTGACCGCCGCGCTGGCAGCCGCCGCCGGCGCCGGCCCGGCGCCTGCCATCGCGCCCATGACCGAAGGCATGCTGGCCCAGCCGGTGGTGCGCTTTCTGCTGCAAGCCTTGAAGCGCGCGGGCTTTGCCGCGGAACCCGCCGCCGGCGGCGATAACGCCGATGACGACAGCGCCACGCGCCTGCGCGCCGCCACCGCCGCGCTGATGGAGAAAGCCGCGCTGCCGCGCGAAGGCCTGCCTGAGGCGCCGGTCAGTCGCGTACCGCTGACGCTCGGCACGCCGACAGGGCCCGTGCCGCTGGTGATGAGCTTCTGGCCGGGTCGGGACGAAAAACAGCACGGCGAGCGGCAGGAAGAACAGGAGCAGGCCCACACCACCCGCTTCGCGATGGATATCGCCTTTGACCGACTGGGGCATGTCCGCCTCGACGGTGCGGTGACGGACAGTCATCTGGCGTTGCGCCTGGGCAGCGAAACGCCGCTGGGCGCGAGCCTGGAGGACAGCACCCGCGCGGCCTGCCTGGCGGCGCTGGAGGCCGGCGGCATGACCGGTGAGCTTCGCTTCGCCCGCCATTGACGGCCGCTGGGACTACAGGCCCTCAACGATTACCGGCATGCCGTCGCGCGGCTTGCACATCGGCCACAACTGCCACTCCGGCTGATAGCCCGCCGGCAACCGGACGCGATTGTGCACCAGCAGATGGCCGAGGAAGGCCTTGGCCTGCATGTAGGCGAAATGCAGCCCGAGGCACATATGACCACCACCGCCAAACGGCACCCAGGCGTATTTGTGCCGGCCAGCACTGTTGGCCGGGGTGAAGCGCCACGGGTCGAACGCCATCGGCTCCGGCCAGATCTCCGGCATGCGGTGGGTGAACAGCGGGCTGACCCCCACCATGGTTCCCGCCGGAATGTGGTAGCCCTTGAACTCGAAGTCGCGCAGCGCCCGGCGCGGGATCGACGGCACCGGCGCGTTGATGCGCAGCGCCTCCTTGAAGGCATACTCAGTGAGCTGGACGTCACCCAGCCGTTCATAGGCCAGGTTGCCGCCGTCATCGACCGCCGACGCCAGCTCCTCGCGCAGCCGCTGCTGCCATTCGGGATCACGGGCGAGAAAATACACCATCGAGGTCACAGAGGAGGTCAGCGTGTCGTGGGCCGCCATCATCAGGAAGATCATGTGGTCGATGATCTCCTGATCGGAGAACGTCCGTCCGTCGTCGTCGGTGGCATTGCAGAGCTGGGTGAAGATGTCGTCCCCCGAGGCGCCGCGCCGGGCTGGAATTTCGCGGGCGAAGAACGCGCTCATGAATTTGCGGCCACGCACGCCACGCGCCATCAGCGTGCCGGGCAGCGGCTTGCGGATGACGGCGATGGAGGCCGCCACCATGTCGACGAAGGCCTGGTTGATACGGTCCGCTTCCGGCCCCCAGGGAATGCCGAGAAAGGAGGTCGCGGCGAGATCCAGCGTCAGGGCCTTGATCGCCGGGTAGAAGAGGAACTCGCCGGTCTTGCGCCACAGGGCGATCCGGCGGGCGATGCCATCGTTGAGCGCGTCGAGATAGTGGCGCATCGGCTCGGTCTTGAACGCCACCGACAGCATCCGCCGATGCAGCCGGTGTTCATCGAAATCCATCAGCATCAGCCCGCGCGGGAACAGCAGATCAAGCACCGGCCCCCAGCCGTGACGCGACGAGAACAGCCGGTCACGGTCGAACAGCACCAGCTCGTTGCCGTCCGGACCCGCGAGCGCGACATTGTCCATGCCGAACGAGCGTGTGCGGTAGACTGGTCCGTACTTGTTGTAGAGATGCTGGCCGTAGCCGTGCGGATCAGCCAGCACCCGCAGCGTGGTGCCGATGACCGGCCAGCCCGTCTCGCCGGGAATATGCGCCAGCGCCCCGGTCGGCGGCGGTGGCAGAAAAGCCGGCGTGCTGATGGCGAGGCTCTGGTCCATGGCATTCACTCCCCTGCGTCGGACGTAGATCATCCGTTATCGCTTCAGTATAGATTGGAGTGCCACTCAAACAAGCGGCGCGATCCGAAATCCCGCGAAACGCAAAAGGCGCCACCTGTTCCGGTGACGCCCCTGCTGTCCGGCATTGCGGAAACGCGGGTTACTGACCGACGGCGACCTTGGCCGGCGCGGCCTCGCCCATGTCCTCGGGGTCACGCAGCACATAGCCGCGGCCCCAGACGGTCTCGATGTAGCTTTCACCACCGCAGGCAACCGCCAGCTTCTTGCGCAGCTTGCAGATGAACACATCGATGATCTTGAGTTCCGGTTCGTCCATGCCGCCGTAGAGGTGGTTGAGGAACATTTCCTTGGTCAGCGTCGTGCCCTTGCGCAGGCTGAGCAGCTCCAGCATGGCGTATTCCTTGCCGGTCAGGTGCACGCGCTGGCCATCCACCTCGACGGTCTTGGCGTCCAGGTTGACGGCGAGCTTGCCGGTGCGGATGACCGACTGGGAATGGCCCTTGGAACGGCGGACCACCGCGTGAATGCGGGCCACCAGCTCTTCCTTGTGGAACGGCTTGGTAACGTAGTCGTCCGCGCCGAAACCAAGACCCTTAACCTTGGTGTCCAGCTCGCTCATGCCCGAGAGGATGAGGATCGGCGTCGACACCTTCGCCATGCGCAGCTTCTTCAGGACATCATAACCGTGCATGTCCGGCAGGTGCAGGTCGAGCAGGATGATGTCGTAGTCGTAGAGTTTGCCGAGATCGAGGCCTTCCTCACCCAGATCGGTCGTGTAGACGTTGAAACCCTCGACAGTGAGCATCAGTTCGATGCTCTTGGCGGTCGCGGCATCATCTTCGATCAGCAGTACGCGCATAGTTTAGCCCTCTGTATCCCTATGCCCCGGATCGTTACGGGGGAATCGCCTTCGCTGTGTTCGGTAACGATTATTAAGACGAAAGGTTAACGCTTCGTTATCGATGTTAACGATAATGAACGAAGATCAACAAGGAAGAAAAAAATCCGGATTCGCGCCAAGGGCTTGGCGCCCACCGGCCGTCCGTTCACCCTTCCTTAAGCGTGTTTGGCGACCCTAGCTTAACATTTTTCAAGGGTGTCGGCACGGTGCATTTCGGCTCGCTTCAATCGGACATTCGCAACATCCCCCCCGGCCAGCACTACGGCCGTCTGTCGGCGGTACGCGGCCTGATGGTGGAGATCGGCGGCATCGGCCAGGCCGCGGCCGTCGGCTCCCGTATCGCGCTGGCCACCCGCGACGGCAGCCAGGTGGACG
>CAUJIW010000052.1 GCA_963205175.1 Pseudomonadota bacterium | reverse complement strand
CGGCGGCGTCGGTCGCGTCGCCCGCCACGGGGTTCAGCTGCGCCATTGCGGCGCCCGCTTCTCGACGAAGGCGGTCGCGCCCTCGATCATGTCCGGCCCGGCCAGCACGCGGGCGATCGCCGCGTCCTGGCGCTGGCGCAGCGCCGCTTCGTCGCCGTCGACGGCCGCGCGCGTCACCGCCAGCGACTCCCGCACCGACAGCGGCGAATTGGCGCTGATCAGCCCGGCCAGCCGCAGCGCCTCGTCGACCACCGCCTCGGTCGGCACCACGGCGTTGACCAGCCCGGCCTCATAGGCCCGCCGCGCACCGATCGGCGCGCCGGTGGTCACCAGCTCCAGCGCCAGTGCCCGCGGCAGCGCGCGCGCCACCCGGTAGACGCCGCCAGCGCCAGCGATCAGCCCCCGGCACACCTCCGGCAGGCCGAAACGGGCCGCCTCGCCCGCCACCACCATGTCGCAGGCCAGCGCGATCTCGAAGCCGCCGCCGAACGCCGCGCCCTGCACGGCGGCGATCCACGGCTTGGTCTGGCGCGCATAGCCGAAGCCGGCGAAGCCGGTCTCCGGCCGGGCCAGCAGCTGCGCCCGACCGGCCGCCACCTCTTTCAGGTCGGCGCCGGCACAGAAGGTCGGCCCGGCGGCGGCGACGATGCCGACGCGCAGTTGCGGGTCCGCCTCGACCGTCGCCACATGCGCCTCGATCGCCGCCGCCATCGCGGCGTTGATGGCGTTGTGCGCCGCCGGCCGATTGAGCCGGATCAGCGCCACATGCGGCGCCGGCCGCTCCAGCGTCACCGGCGGCGCGTCATCGCTCTCAGTGTTCATCGGTTTCCTCCGCATCCTGCCAGACCACCAGGCCATCGAGCGCTTCCACCGTGGCGCCATCCACCCGCAGCGGGTTGATCTCCAGCGACGCCAGCCCCGGCCCGAGCCGGACCGCCGCCGCCGCGATGGCGACGATGACATCGGCCAGCCGGTCGAGATCCGCCGGCGGCGCACCGCGAAAGCCCCGCAGCAGGCGCGCGCCGCGCAGCCGCCCGAGCATGTCGGCAACGTCCGCGCGGGTCACCGGCAGCGGCGCCACCACCGCGTCGGCCAGGACCTCCACCAGCACGCCGCCCAGCCCGACGGTGAGCACCGGCCCCCAGGTGGCATCGGTGCTGACGCTGACCAGCAGCTCCAGCCCGCCCCGGCGCATCGGCGACAGGATGACGCCCTCGATGCGCGCCGCCGGCCGCGCCGTCCGCACCGCCCGCAGCAGCGCGTCGTAGGCCGCGCCCGCCTGGTCCGGCGGCACATCGAGCCGCACGCCGCCGACCTCGGTCTTGTGGGCGATGTCGGGCGACAGCACCTTGAGCACCAGCGGCGCGGTCTGGCCCGCCGCGAAGGCCTCCGCCGCCGCCCGGCTGGTCGCCACCGTCGCCGGGATCACCGGCACGCCGGCCGCCGCCAGATGGTCGAGCACCGCGCGCTCCGAGGCCAGCCGGTCGGTCGGGTGCGCCGGCGGCGCGGCCAGCAGCAGCGCCGGCGGCGCGGCACGGCTGCGCGCCGACCACCACATCGCCCGGCCGACGGCGTGCAGCATCGCCTCGATGCCGGTGATCACCGGCGGCAGACCGTTGTCGGCGATGGCCTCGCGCGAGAGATCGTTGAGCGCCTTCATGCAGGTCTGCACCAGCACCACCGGCGTTTCGGTGACCGCCACCGCCCGGCCGATCGCCGCCAGCGCGTCCGGCAGCCCCTGACCGGCACCGTTGGGCACCGTCATCCCCACCGCCACCAGCCCGACATCGGCCGCGCCCGCCACCAGCGGGATCACCCGCTCGAACAGGCCGGGGTCGCGCACGGCCGCCCCGGTGATGTCGAGCGGGTTGAGCCCGGCGGCAAAGCCCGGCAGCGCTTCGGCCAGCGCGGCGCGGGTCGGCCCGTCATAGGCCGGCAGCGTAACGCCGGCCGCCTCGGCGCCGTCGGCGACCAGCGTGCAGGCGCCGCCGGAGATCGACATGAACGCCAGCCCCGGCCGGGCCAGCGGGCCGGTCGCCGCCAGCAGCCCGGCGGTGGTGATCAACGCCTCGCCGGAAAACACCCGCACAATGCCCAGCCGTTCGCAGACGGCGGAAAACACCCGGTCATCGCCGATCAGCGAGCCGGTGTGCGCCATCGCCACCGCGCCGGCCAGTTCGCTGCGACCGATCTTCAGCATGACGATCGGCTTGGCGTGCGCCAGCGCGCGGGTGCAGGCGGCGACGAAGGCAGCCGGATCGCGGATGGTCTCGGCGAACACCGCGATCGCCCGCGTCCGTGGATCGTCGACGAGATAATCGATGACGTCCGACAGCGTGATGTCGCCCTGGTTGCCGGTGGCGGCAACGAAGCTGGTGGCGATATTCTGGCTGTGGGCGAACTCATAGAGTTCCGACGCCGTGGCGCCGCTCTGGCTGACAATGGCGATGGCCGGCAGCAGCGCCGGCGACAGCACCGGCAGCACGGCGGGGATCGCCGACACCGAGGCGCGCGCGGCGATGTTGTTGAAGCCCAGCGTGTTGGGCCCCCACAGCCGCATCCCCCGCGCGCGGGCGTGGGCCAGCAGCGCCGCCTGCGCGTCGATGCCCGCCCCGCCCACTTCGGCATAGCCCGACGACAGCACCACCGCGTTGCGGATGCCGGCGGCCGCCGCGTCGTCCAGCGCGGCCAGGACGCCGTCCTGCGGCACGCACAGGAAGGCGACATCCACCGGCCGGCCGATGGCCTGGCAGGAGGGGAAGCCCGGATAGCCGCCGACCGACGCCGCCGACCGGCTGACGCAATAGACCGCGCCCTCATAGCCATAGCCGTGCAGGCCGGAGAGCGTGAGTTGCGTCCACGGCGAGGTCGCCGAGGCGCCGACGATGGCGATGGCGCGCGGCGCGAACAGCCCGGCCAGCGGATGGTCGCCGCCGGCTGCGGCGCCAGTGTTTTCAGAAGCGGAAACCGTACCCATCGCCCCCGCCTACGCGCCCGCCAGATCGACCAGCCGGCCCACCGCGTCGGCGAAGTCCTGCTTGAACTCCTGCACCACCGTGGTCGCCGAGCGCACGCTGTCCACCAGCCCGACGCCCTGACCGACCCAGTAGCTCACCAGCTCGCGCGCCTTGGCGTTGCCGCTCTCGGCCGCCTTGTCGATGGCGCGGAAGGTCGGCAGGCTGATCATCGACATCATCGGCATCGGCAGCGCGCCGGGGCTGGCCGGCCCGTCCCACGCCTCGTGCCAGGCGGATTTCAGCTGCCGGCTCGGCTTGCCGGTGCGGCTGGGCGAGCGGATGGTATCGCGCGAGGTGGCGGCGATCATCTTGTCGCGGAAGGCCTCGCCGGTTTCCGCCTCCGAGGTCGCCAGCCACACCGATCCGGTCCATACCCCGGCCGCGCCCATGGCCATGCAGCCGGCCATCTGGCCGCCGGTCATGATGCCGCCGGCCGCCAGCACCGGCACCGGGCGGATCGGCGCGATGGCGCGGATCACCTCCGGCACCAGCACCAGGGTGGAGACCTCGCCGCAGTGGCCGCCGGCCTCGCCGCCCTGGGCGACGATGAGATCGACGCCGGCGTTGACCTGGCGGATGGCGTGTTCCCTGGCGCCCACCAGCGCACCCACCGGCACGCCGGCCTGGCGGGCCCGCGCGATCATCGACGATGGCGCGATGCCCAGCGCGTTGACGATCAGCCGGATCGGGTGACGAAACGCCACGTCCATCAACGCCTCGCCCACCTCCGGCAGGGTCGCCGGCAGATCGCGGGTCACCACGTCGTCGCGGCCGGCCTTGATCTGGTGGCGGGCCAGCAGGTCGACGGTGAAGTCGAGGTGGCCGGTGGGGATGCGCGCCAGCAGCGCGTCGATGCCGACATCGCTGCCCAGCGTCTGGTGCTCGGGGATCAGGATGTCGACGCCGTAGGGCTTGCCGTCGACATGCGCGTCGATCCACGCCAGTTCCTGTTCCAGCGTTTCCGGCGTGAAACTGCTGCCGCCCAGCACGCCGAAGCCGCCGGCGCGGCTGACCGCCGCCACCACGTCGCGGCAATGACTGAACGCGAACAGCGGAAACTCCGCCCCGACGAGACTCCTGATCGGCTCCATAACCCTCCCCTGTCGTTCCGTTCGGCCCGGCTTTTCGCCGATCCCGTTGTGATCCCGCGCGATGGGCGCGCACGCCCCGCGCTGCTCTTGTAAGACGCACGCCGCGCGCTGTTCTGATGCGCGCACATCCCGCGCGCTGTTTTGATGACCGCGCGCATCCCGCGCGCCCTGCGCGTTGGCGACCTGCGTTGTCGCCCTGCGTTGGCGACCGGGGAACAGCATGAGCGCGCCTGCCACGCCGGACAAACGGATTTTCCGCACGCGATTGTTGCCAAAACCGCAATCAACGGGCGGGGGGCGGAGGACTACTTATTGGAAAGCCGCTCCGGGCATTCGCCGGGAATGCGGCCTGAATGGTGCACTGTCCCCGGAAATCGCACTGGAAATCGAAATGAGCGTACTGTCCCCGAAAGTTTGGTTTCCTATCTCCACCATCGGCTTAATCCTCGATATGAGGGGTAGAAGCCGTTCTTAGGGCATATTCCCGGTAATTGAGGCACTTACCCTATCGACTTTGCGGTATGAATAATTCATACCGCATGATATGATGGACATTGGAGGTGCATCATGGCGACCATCGAGAAAAGAACCATCAGCCTGCCGAGCGATCAGGCGGCGTTTATCGACGCAAAGGTCGATGCGGGCGATTATGCCTCGGCGAGCGAAGTGGTCCGTGCCGGTATCCGCGCTCTGAAAGAACGAGATGAGGCGATCGGGCGCTGGCTCCAGCATCAGGTGGCTCCGAGTTTCGATGCCATGAAAGCCGATCCTTCGCGCGGCGTCAGCGTCGATGATGCGTTCGCCAGCGTGCGCGCCCGTCATGCGGAGCGGACGAAAGGCTAGACGTGAAGCGCCGCATTGTCATTCTATCGCCCGAAGCGCGGGCCGATCTTCTATCCCTGTATGAATGGATTGCCGACGCCGCATCACCCGACATCGCGCTTGGCTATATCGACCGGCTTGAGACCTATGTGCGCGGCTTCGATATCGCTTCCGAACGCGGGACGCTGCGTGACGATATTCGCCCCGGCCTTCGCACCGTGGGCTTTGAGCGGCGCGTGACCATCGCTTTCACGGTGACCGACGAGCAGGCGATCATTCTCGGCTTCTATTACGGCGGCCAGAACTGGCAGGGCCTTCTCTCGGAGCATTGATCCATGTTTGATCCCGAACCGTCGCCGCGCCCCGATCTTCGGGATTTCCGGGCGGGATTTCCGGGGACTGATTTCCGGGGACAGTGGGGGGATTTCCCGGGGACAGTATACCTGTTCTCTCGCGTTCCTCACGTCATGGCCGGGCGTGTCCCGGCCATCCACGCCGAGACTGCTCCGACCGGACAGGGCGACGCGGCCGGAAACCTGCTCCGCGGATCCCCGGGTCAAGCCCGGGGATGACGGCCAACACGCGATCCGGGGCTCATGGCGGACCGGGGGGATTTCCGCAATCAGGTCAGTATACCCGTGGCCGGTCAATGATCCGGCCGGTTGGCGCCCCAGTCGCCGCCGCGCCCGTCGATCAGCGGCGATGGCTTGGCCAGAACCCGCAGATCCCGGGGTTTGCTGAGGCGGACGGTGCGTCCGTCCACCTCGACTCCATAGGGCCCGAGGGTGGCGAAGGCGCGGGAGAGATTCTCCGGCGTCATCCCGAGCAATGACGCCAGCACGCGCTTTTCGTAGCGCAAGGTGACGTGTTCCCGCTCGCCCTGCGCCCGTTGCTGGGCCAGCAGATAATTGGCCAGGCGTTCGATGCTGCTGCGCAGCTTCAGGTTCTTGCTTTCCCGCACCAGGCCGCGGTAGCAGCCCGCCAGTTCATCGACAATGGCGCGGGAAAAGCCGCTGTCGGTGCGGAACAGCTTGCGCACGACCTCCGCCGGGATCAGCAGCAGGCGGGAAGCCTCCAGTGTGCGCCCCGACATCAGGTAGGGACTGTCACGGATAACCGCTGCCAGAATGAAGGTGTTCACCGGCACGACCACTGCCATGCTCGCCTCGCGGTCGTTCCAGCCGGCAAAAAGCTCGACGCTGCCATCAACCACGACGTGGAGGAAATCGGCGGGATCGCCCTCGGTGATCAGATCGACGCCCTGCGGAAAACGCTGCAGATAGGCAAGACCCGCCATCTCCTCGAACGAAGAGTCGTCCATCGACCGGAACAGCGGCAGATCGCGAATCAGCGGCATATCGTCGGAACGCATGGGCAGCCTCTCGTGTTATTCCATTTCCGCTGCCGCCAGTTTCCAGCACCACTTGATGAGAATCAAGTAGGCAAACCCTCATACGCAAGAACGTCACATACACTGGCGCGCCCTGCATGCCCCCGTCATCAACTGGCCGCTTGCATTTTTCCCGACAGCCAAATTCCTGATTCATCTCGATCTTCGCTGTCGTCAACATCGGTCATCTGCCGCTGACATGCAGGCCGGTGGAGGGCAACATGGATCATGTCGAGGGCGCCGGACCGGGCGAGCCATCCCGCATTCTCGGCGTTAGCACGCTCGCGTTCACGGTCTGCTTCGCCGTCTGGACGATCTTCGCCATCATCGGCATCGAACTGAAGGCTGAACTCGGCCTCAGCGACACGCAGTTCGGCCTGCTGGTCGGCACCCCGATCCTGACCGGCTCGCTGATCCGCGTCGTGCTGGGCATCTGGACCGACCAGTATGGCGGGCGACGCGTCTTCACCCTGGTGATGCTGGCCGCGGCGGCCGCCACCTGGGCGCTCACCCACGCCCAGAGCTATGGCCAGTTGCTGGTCGCGGCATTGGGCGTCGGCATCGCCGGCGGCTCGTTCGCGGTCGGCATCGCCTATGTCTCGCGCTGGTACCCCCCCCAGCAGCAGGGCACGGCGCTGGGCGTGTTCGGGGCCGGCAATGTCGGCGCCGCCGTCACCAAGTTCCTGGCGCCGTTCGTCATGGTGGCGTTCGGCTGGCAGCGGGTTGCGGAAATCTGGGCCGCGGCGCTGGTGGTGATGGCGATCATCTTCTGGCTGGCCACCCGCGACGACCCGCAGACGTTGCGGATGCGCGCGCAAGGTCGCAGGGCTCCGGGCACGCTGCTGCAGCTTGAACCGCTGAAGAACATCCAGGTCTGGCGGTTCGCGCTCTATTATTTCTTCGTCTTCGGCGCCTTCGTCGCGCTGGCCCTATGGCTGCCGCATTATCTGACCGACGTGTACAAGGTCGATATCCGCGCCGCCGGCATGCTGGGGGCGCTCTACTCGATTCCGGCCAGCCTGTTCAGGGCCTATGGCGGCCATCTGTCGGACCGCTACGGCGCCCGCTCGATCATGTACTTCACCTTCATCGTCTCCGGGCTCTGCCTGTTCCTGCTGGCCTATCCGCCGGCGACGTACAGCGTGCACACCCTCCGCGGTGATGTGCGCTTCTCGCTCGCCATGGGCCTGGTGCCGTTCCTGGTGCTGATGTTCACGCTCGGCTTCGCCATGTCGCTCGGCAAGGCGGCGGTGTACAAGCATATCCCGGTCTATTACCCCGACCATGTCGGCGCCGTCGGCGGTCTGGTCGGCATGATCGGCGGCCTGGGCGGCTTCCTGCTGCCGATCGCCTTCGGCGCCCTGCTGGACGCCACCGGCATCTGGACCAGCTGCTTCATGCTGCTGTTCCTGCTCGTCGCCACGGCGCTGGTCTGGATGCACGTGTCCATCCGCCAGATGGAACGGCGGGCGGCCGAACGCGGCATCGGCATCACCGCGCTGCCCGAGCTGCCGGAAATGCAGCCCGTGCACGGGCCGGCCCAGGCCGGCAGGCTGGGGCCGCGCGCGCTCGGCGACTGGCGGCCGGAAGATCCCGTCTTCTGGCGGACCGGCGGCCGCGCCATCGCCCGGCGCAACCTGATGATCTCGATCCCCGCGCTGCTGCTGGCCTTCGCGGTCTGGATGGTGTGGTCGGTGGTGGTCACCAAGCTGCCGCTGGTCGGCTTCGACTACACCACCGACCAGCTGTTCTGGCTGGCGGCTCTGCCCGGCCTGTCGGGGGCGACGCTGCGCATCTTCTATTCCTTCATGGTGCCGATCTTCGGCGGCCGGCTGTGGACCACCTTGTCGACGCTGTCCCTGCTGCTGCCCGCCGCCGGCATCGGCATGGCGGTGCAGAACCCGGACACGCCCTACATCGTCTTCCTCGGCCTCGCCCTGCTGTGCGGCTTCGGTGGCGGCAACTTCGCCTCGTCGATGGCCAACATCGGCTTTTTCTTCCCGCGCAGCGAAAAGGGCAACGCGCTGGCGCTCAACGCCGGCCTCGGCAATCTCGGCGTGTCGGTGGTCCAGTTCCTGGTGCCGCTGGTGATCACCGCCGGCGTGTTCGGCAGCCTGGGCGGCGAGCCGCTGACGGGCCTGGACAAGGGCGTTGAAACCCGGCTCTGGCTGCAGAACGCCGGCTTCGTCTGGATTCCCTTCATTATCGCGTCCAGCCTGCTGGCCTGGCTCGGCATGAACGACATCGCCTCGGCCAAGGCGTCGTTCGCGGAGCAGTCGGTGATCTTCACCCGACGCCACAACTGGCTGATGTGCTGGCTCTACACCGGCACCTTCGGTTCGTTCATCGGCTTTTCCGCCGCCCTGCCGCTGCTGATCAAGGCGACATTCCCCGAGGTCAACGCGCTGGCCTATGCCTGGGTGGGGCCGCTGGTCGGCGCCGCCAGCCGCGCCGCCACCGGCTGGATCGCCGACCGCTTCGGCGGCGCGCGCGTCACGCTGGTGGTATTCGCGGGCCTGATCGGCGGCGTGCTGGGTGTGCTCTATTTCCTGCATCTCGCCAACTTCGCCGGTTTCTTCGCCTGCTTCCTGGTGCTGTTCTTCCTCACCGGCGTCGGCAATGCCTCCACCTTCCAGATGATTCCCAACATCATGCGCAAGGAAATCGCGCGGCTGGAGCCGCACAAGGCGCCCGACGACCAGCGCCGGCAGGCGGAAAAGGAATCCGCCGCCATCACCGGCTTCACGTCCGCGATCGCCGCCTACGGCGCCTTCTTCATCCCCAAGAGCTACGGCACGGCGATCACGCTCACCGGCGCGCCGGACGCCGCCCTGTGGGGCTTCCTGATTTTCTACGCCAGCTGCGCGCTGTTGACCTGGGCGCTGTATGTGCGCCGCGGCAGCCTGCTGTGGGACATCGAAAGCAGGCCCGCCCGTCCCCCGTCGCCGCAACCGGCGCAGTAGCCGCGCCCCTCGCCCAGCGGACCATCCCCACGGAGCCCGAGCCATGAGCCACCTGCTTGACCGCCTCACCTTCTTCCGCCGGCTGCCGGAGACGTTCGCCGACGGCCACGGCGTCACCACGCGGGAGGACCGGCGCTGGGAAGACGGCTATCGCCAGCGCTGGCAACACGACAAGGTGGTGCGCTCCACCCACGGCGCCAACTGCACCGGCTCGTGTTCGTGGAAGATCTACGTCAAGGGCGGCATCGTCACCTGGGAGACCCAGCAGACCGATTACCCGCGCACCCGCCCCGACCTGCCCAACCACGAACCGCGCGGCTGTTCGCGCGGCGCCAGCTACTCCTGGTATCTCTACAGCGGCAACCGGGTGAAATACCCGCTGATCCGGGGTCGCCTGCTCAAGGCCTGGCGCGCCGCCCGTGCCAATCTGACGCCCGTGGCGGCCTGGGCCTCGGTCGTCGAGACGCCGGCCGTGCGGGACTCCTATATTTCCATTCGCGGCCATGGCGGCTTCGTGCGCGCCGACTGGGACGAGATCACCGAGATCATCGCCGCCGCCAACGCCTATACCATCCGGCGCCACGGCCCCGACCGGGTGGTCGGCTTTTCGCCAATCCCCGCGATGTCGATGGTCTCCTACGCCGCCGGCTCCCGCTACCTGTCGCTGCTGGGCGGCGTCTGCATGAGCTTCTACGACTGGTACTGCGATCTGCCGCCGGCCAGCCCGCAGACCTGGGGCGAGCAGACCGACGTGCCGGAAAGCGCCGACTGGTACAACAGCGGCTTCCTGATCCTGTGGGGCTCCAACGTGCCGCAGACCCGCACCCCGGACGCACATTTCTACACCGAGGTCCGCTACAAGGGCGCGAAGTCGGTGGTCATCTGCCCCGACTATTCGGAAGCCTCGAAATTCGCCGACCTGTGGCTTCACCCCAAACAGGGCACCGACGCCGCCCTCGCCATGGCGTTTGGCCATGTGATCCTGCGGGAGTTCCATCTTGACCGGCAGCCCGATTATTTCCGCGACTATGTGCGCCAATACTCCGACATGCCGATGCTGGTCCGGCTGGCGCCCGACCGGAACGGGCGACTGGTGCCCGAACGCCTGCTGCGCGCCAGCGACTTCACCCACCAGCTGGGTGAAACCAACAACGCCGCCTGGAAGACCGTCGCCTATGACGAACGCAGCGGTGACCTCGTCGTGCCCAACGGGGCGATCGGCTTCCGCTGGGGGGAACAGGGCAAGTGGAATCTGGAGGAAAAATCCGGGCGCGGCGACGACACCGCGCTGCGCCTGTCGCTCATCGACATCCGCGACGATGTGGTGGAAGTAGGCTTCCCCTATTTCGGCAATCTGCAGCACGATCACTTCGCCGGCACCGACGACCCCGACGTGCTGATGCGCCGGGTGCCGGTGAAGCGGCTGGCGCTGGCGGACGGTGATGCGCTGGTGGCAAGCGTGTTCGATCTGCTGGTCGCCAACTACGGCCTTGATCGCGGCCTCGGCGGCGAGCACGTGGCCTGCGACTATGACGACATGGTGCCCTACACGCCGGCGTGGGCGGAACGGATCACCGGCGTCGCGCGGCAGCAGATCATCGCCACCGCCCGCGCCTTCGCCAGCAATGCCGAGCAGACCCGGGGCAAGTCCATGGTCATCCTGGGGGCCGGCCTCAATCACTGGTACCACATGGACATGAACTACCGCGGCATCATCAACATGTTGGTGATGTGCGGGTGCGTCGGCCAGTCCGGCGGCGGCTGGTCGCACTATGTCGGCCAGGAGAAACTGCGGCCACAGACCGGCTGGCTGCCGCTGGCGTTCGCGCTCGACTGGAGCCGGCCGCCGCGCCAGATGAATTCGACGTCGTTCTTCTACGCCCACACCGACCAGTGGCGGTACGAGACCCTGCGCATCGACGACATCCTGTCGCCCACCGCGCCCGCCGGCGACTGGGACGGCAGCCTGATCGACTATAATGTGCGTGCCGAGCGCATGGGCTGGCTGCCGTCGGCGCCGCAACTGCAGCGCAACCCGCTGGATGTCGGGCGCGAGGCCAGGGCCGCTGGCGGCGACCCGAAGGCCCATGTGGCGGCCCAGCTCGCCAACGGGGCGCTGCGCTTTGCCTGCACCGACCCCGACCATCCCGACAACTGGCCGCGCAACATGTTCGTCTGGCGCTCCAACCTGCTCGGCTCCAGCGGCAAGGGCCACGAATATTTCCTCAAGCACCTGCTTGGCACCGCCCACGGCGTGCAGGGCAAGGATCTGGGAGAAACCGGCCAGACGCGGCCGCGCGAGGTGGCCTGGCACGACGAGGCGCCACAGGGCAAGCTCGACCTGCTGGTGACGCTCGACTTCCGTATGTCGACCACCTGCGTCTATTCCGACATCGTGCTGCCCACCGCCACCTGGTACGAGAAGAACGACCTCAACACCTCCGACATGCACCCGTTCATCCACCCGCTGACGGCGGCGGTCGATCCGCTGTGGGAGTGCCGCAGCGACTGGGACATCTACAAGGCCATCGCCCGCAAATTCTCGCTGGTGGCACCCGAAGTGCTGGGCGTGGAAACCGACGTCGTGCTGTCGCCCATCCTTCACGACACGCCAGGCGAACTCGCCCAGCCGCTCGACGTGGCCGACTGGGCACGCGGCGACGCGCCTCCCGAACCGGGTCGCTCGATGCCGCAGATTGCCGTGGTCGAGCGCGACTACCCCAATGTCTACAAGCGGTTCACCGCGCTGGGGCCACTGATGACCAGCCTCGGCAACGGCGGCAAGGGTATCGGCTGGAACACCGAGCACGAGGTCGAGTTCCTGAAGCGGCTCAACGGCGCCGTCAGCGAGCCCGGTGCCACCGAGGGGCTGCCCCGTATCGACAGTGACGTCGATGCCACCGAGGTCATCCTGGCGCTGGCGCCGGAGACCAACGGCGAGGTCGCGGTCAAGGCATGGCAGGCGCTGTCGCAGACAACCGGGCGCGACCATCGCCATCTTGCGCTGCCCAAGGAGGACGAGAAGATCCGCTTCCGCGATATCGTCGCCCAGCCGCGCAAGATCATCTCCTCACCCACCTGGTCGGGTCTGGAGTCCGAACATGTCTGCTACAATGCCGGTTACACCAACGTGCACGAGCGCATCCCCTGGCGAACGCTGACCGGCCGTCAGCAGCTCTATCAGGATCACCTGTGGATGCGGGCCTTCGGCGAGGGCTTCTGCGTGTACCGTCCGCCCATCGACACCCGTTCCATCTCGCCGGAGATCAAGGCGCGCGGCGGCGACGGACCGCAGGTCATCCTCAATTTCATCACCCCGCACCAGAAATGGGGCATTCATTCCACCTACACCGACAATCTGCTGATGCTGACCCTCAATCGCGGCGGCCCGGTGGTCTGGCTGAGCGAGGTCGACGCGGCAAGGGCCGGCATCGCCGACAACGACTGGGTGGAGGCCTACAACAGCAACGGCGCGCTGGTCGCCCGCGCGGTGGTGTCGCAGCGGATGCGGGAAGGCACGCTGTTCATGTACCACGCGCAGGAAAAGATCATCAACACGCCGGGGTCGCCAGTGACCGGCCAGCGCGGCGGCATCCACAACTCCGTCACCAGAACGACGCTGAAGCCCACCCACATGATCGGCGGCTATGCCCAGCAATCCTACGGCTTCAACTATTACGGCACCGTGGGGTCGAACCGCGACGAGTTCGTCATCGTCCGGCGACTGCCGTTCGTCGACTGGCTTGAAGGCGCGCCGGCGGCCGGCAATCGCGCGGCACCGGTCCGCTGAGGAGAGACGACCATGAAAATTCGCGCCCAGATCGGCATGGTGCTCAATCTCGACAAGTGCATCGGCTGCCACACCTGCTCCGTGACCTGCAAGAATGTCTGGACCAACCGGGAAGGCGTCGAATACGCCTGGTTCAACAATGTCGAGACCAAGCCCGGCATCGGCTATCCGCGCGACTGGGAGAACCAGGACCGCTGGAACGGCGGCTGGCGCCGCACCCGCGGTGGCGGCCTGGAGCCGCGCATGGGGTCGAAATGGCGGATTCTCGCCAAGATTTTCGCCAATCCCGACCTGCCGGAAATCGACGACTATTACGAACCCTTCACCTTCGACTACGAACACCTCCAGGCGTCGGCGGAATCCCGTGCCGCGCCCACCGCCCGGCCGCGCTCGCTGGTCACCGGTGATCGCATGGAAAAGATCAACTGGGGGCCGAACTGGGAGGAGATACTGGGCGGCGAGTTCGCCAAGCGATCGGCCGACTACAATTTCGCCGGCGTCGAGAAAGACATCTACGGCGCGTTTGAAAACACCTTCATGATGTACCTGCCACGCCTTTGCGAGCACTGCCTCAACCCCACCTGCGTCGCCGCCTGCCCATCGGGTGCGATCTACAAGCGGGAGGAGGACGGCATCGTCCTCATCGACCAGGACAAGTGCCGTGGCTGGCGGATGTGCGTGTCCGGCTGCCCGTACAAGAAAATCTACTACAACTGGTCGAGCGGCAAATCGGAGAAGTGCATCTTCTGCTATCCGCGCATCGAGGCCGGACAGCCGACGGTGTGTTCCGAGACCTGCGTCGGGCGCATCCGCTATCTCGGCGTGCTGCTCTATGACGCCGACCGCATCGCCGGAGCCGCGGCGACGCCAGACCCCGCCGATCTCCACCAGGCCCAGCTCGATGTGTTTCTCGATCCCCATGACGAGGCGGTGCGGGCGCAGGCGCGCGCCGACGGCGTGCCGGACGCGTGGCTGGAGGCCGCCCGCCGCTCGCCGGTGTGGAAGATGGCGATGGAGTGGAAGGTGGCGTTTCCGCTGCATCCGGAATACCGCACGCTGCCGATGGTCTGGTATGTGCCACCGCTGTCGCCGATCCAGTCGGCGGCCGAGGCCGGCCAGATCGCGCTCGCCGACGAGCTGCCCGACGTTCGCAGCCTGCGCATCCCCGTGCGCTATCTCGCCAACCTGCTGACCGCCGGCAACGAGCCGCCGGTCGTGCGGGCGCTTGAGCGCATGCTGGCCATGCGCGCCTATATGCGCACACGGACGCTGGCCGGCCGGATCGACCTGCCGCTGTGCGATCGCGTCGGTCTGACCCCCGCCCAGATCGACGAGATGTACCGCATCATGGCGATCGCCAACTACGAGGACCGCTTTGTCATTCCCACCGCCCACCGCGAGACCGGCGAGGATGCCTATGCGCTGCGCGGCGACTGCGGATTCAGTTTCGGCAACGGCTGTTCCGGTGGCGAGACCGCGCCGACGCTGTTCGGCAAGCCGCGCCGGGCGCGCACGCCGATGGAGGTGCGGTGATGCCACGTCCGGTCTACAAGGCGCTTGCGGCGCTGCTGTTTTACCCCACCGACGAGCTTCAGGCGGCGCTGCCGGCGATTGCCGCTTGCGTGCGCGAGGAGGCCGGCCTCGGCCGTCGCACCCGGCGGGCCCTGGACGCCCTTGTCGTGCGGCTGGCCGGCGACGATCTCTACACGTTGCAGGAAAATTACGTCCTGCTGTTCGATCGCAGCCGGTCGCTGTCCCTGCACCTGTTCGAGCATATTCACGGCGAGAGCCGCGATCGCGGCCAGGCAATGACCGACCTGCTGGCACTGTACGAACGCCACGGCCTGGCGATGACCGAACGCGAACTGCCCGACTATCTGCCGCTGTTCCTGGAGTTCCTGTCGTTGCTGCCCGGCGACGCCGCCGCCGAGCTGCTGGGGCAGACGGCCCATATCCTCGACGCGCTCGCCACCCGGCTGGCGCGACGAGACAGTCCCTACGCGGCGGTTTTCGAGGCGCTGTGCGCGCTGGCGGAGTCGCCGCCGGCCGGGGTCGAGCCGCTGGTGACGCCGCACGAGGACGACCCCGCCGATCTTGCCGCGCTCGATCGCGCCTGGGAGGACGCCGCCGTCACCTTCATGGGCGGCGCCGGCGCCCCCGGCCCGGCATGCCCGGCATCCGCCGATGTTCCACCCTTCCTGCCCCCACACCCGGTGACACGCGCCTGAGGAGGTCAACATGCTCGACACGCTGCTGTTCGGTGTCTACCCGTACATCGCGCTGAGCGTCATGGCGCTGGGTTGCATCATCCGCTTCGAGCGGGAGCAATATTCCTGGCGCAGCGGCTCCAGCCAGCTGTTGCGGCGACGCCAGCTGATCTGGGGCTCCAACCTCTTTCATGTCGGCATCCTGGTTATCTTCGTCGGCCATTTCTTCGGCCTGCTGACGCCGATCCAGGTGTTCGACGCGCTGGGCATCAGCCATGGCGCCAAGCAGCTGCTCGCCATCGTCGCCGGCGGGATCGCCGGTGTCGCCTGCTTCATCGGGATTTCGCTGCTCGCCCACCGGCGGCTGTTCGATCCGCGCATCCGGCGCACGTCGAGCGTCTCCGACATCGCCATCCTGCTGCTGCTGTGGGCGCAGCTGACCCTCGGGCTGGCGACGATCCCGATCTCGGCGACCCACCTCGTCGGCCACGAGATGGTCCGTTTCATGACCTGGGCGCAGCACATCCTCACCCTGCGGCCCGACGCGGCGGTGCTGGTGGCCGATGCCCACCCCATCTTCAAGGCGCACCTGCTGCTGGGCCTGACCATCTTCCTGGTGTTTCCGTTCACGCGGCTGGTGCACATGCTGAGCGCGCCGGTGTGGTATCTGGGCCGTCGCGGCTATCAGGTGGTCCGCACCCGCAAGCCCGCCGGCACGATCGGGCGGCCCCATGCGACCCGTTAGCGTCAACGGCCGGGAGATCCCGCGCGCGGCCATCGCGCAGGAGGCCCAGTTTCACCCCGCCGCGTCGCTGATCGAGGCCCGGCGCCAGGCGGCGATGGCGCTGGTGATCCGGCAGCTGCTGCTCGATGAGGCGGCGCGGCTGGGCGTTGAGGCGGCGCCGGCGCGCGACGACGACGGCCGCGAGGAGACCCCGGAGGAGGCCCTGATCCGGCGGCTGATCGAGCAGCAGGTCGCGGTGCCCAGCGCCACCCCTGACGAATGCCGCCGCTACTACGAGGCCAACCAGGCGCGTTTCCGGTCGCCCGATCTGCATCTGGCGGCGCATATCCTGCTCGCCTGCGATCCGCGCGACGGCGCCGCCCGGGCGGTTGCCCGCACCGAGGCGGCGCGGTTGATCGGGCTGCTGCGAACGCAGCCGGAGCGCTTCGCCGACCTCGCCCGCGCCCACTCCGACTGCCCGTCGGCCGGGGTCGGCGGCGCGCTGGGGCAGATCGGCCCCGGCCAGACCGTGCCCGAGTTCGAGCGGGCGCTGGCAACACTGCCGGTGGGCGTGATCGCGCCATCGCCGGTGGAAACCCGCTATGGCGTCCACGTGGTCCGGCTCGACAGGCGGGTCGAGGGCGCCGTGCTGCCCTTCGATCTGGTGGCGGCGCCGATCGCCGCCTTCCTCGACGAGCGGGTGCGGCAGGTCGCCAGGCGGCATTATGTCCAGCGGCTGGCGGCGGCGGCCGTGA
>CAUJIW010000051.1 GCA_963205175.1 Pseudomonadota bacterium | reverse complement strand
CGCCACCCCGGCGGGCGGCTCAGGCACATGAAAACGCCGCGCCCGGGCAGCCCGGACGCGGCGATCTCAATAGCAACGGAGCGTCAGAGCGTTAGAGGCTGGTGGCAGCCTTCAGCTTCTCTTCCGGCACCGAGAATTCGACCGGCTGGCCGTTCAGCTCGCCCTTCACGGCGCCACTGGTACGGACCTTCAGGCGGAAATTCTCGCCGGTTTCCGGATGCTTGCCGATCAGCAGCAGGTCACCGCCCGACATCGAACGGGTGACCACGCGGAAGCCGGTCTTGGCATCGGTGAAACTGCTGATCGGGGCCACGGCGCTGGAGGCGAACGCTGCGGGGGCAACCATGCTGAAAGCAGCGGCGGCAAAGAGGATCTTGGTCATGCGCATCAGTGTCTCCTGGTGCTCGAGGGATGACAAACCGAACAGCCATCCGTATTGTTCGTTACGCCAATCATTGTGCAGTGCGGCACAAAATGTTGCAACGCAAAAATGATAGCGCTCGACCAAAGTTGCGCTATTTTCTCACTCCAACTGGCTAACGACTTGGAATCCCATGGCTGCCGTGCGCAAAGCCCCTGTGTGGGCCACTTTCCGAAGGTTCCTCCCCTACGTCTGGCCGGCCGCCGACGTCGACCTGAAGCTGCGAATCGTGCTGGCGATGGTGCTGATGCTGGCCGCCAAGGCCAGCGTGCTGGTGGTGCCGTTCTTCATGAAATGGGCCACCGACGCGCTGGTGCGGCCGCAGGGCCCGGCGGTGGCGCTGGCGGTCGGCCTGCTGGGCGGCTACGCGGCGGTGCGCTTCGGCTCCAGCGTGTTCCAGTACAGCCGCGACGCCGTCTATGTCCGGGTCGGCCAGCGGGCGTTGCGGCGGCTGGCGCTCAGCGTGTTCCGCCATGTCCACGCGCTGTCGCTGCGTTTCCATCTGGAGCGCCGCACCGGCGGCTTGTCGAAGATCATCGAGCGCGGCACCAAGAGCATCGACGAGATGCTCTACTTCATCATGTTCAACATCGCGCCGACCATTCTGGAGATGGGCGCGGTGTGCGTCATTTTCGGCGCCGCCTTCGGCTGGAAGGTGGTGGCGATCACGCTGGCGTGTGTGGCCGCCTACATCCTGTTCACCGGCGTCGTCACCGAATGGCGGGCCAAGCTGCGCCGCGACATGGTGGAGACCGACACCCGCGCCAATGCCCGTGCCGTCGACTCCCTGCTCAACTACGAGACGGTGAAGTACTTCAACAACGAGGAGCATGAGTTCCGCCAGTACGACCAGGCGCTGAAGCGTTACGAGAACGCCGCCACCAAGTCGGACGGTTCGCTGGCGCTGCTCAACATCGGCCAGGGCCTGCTGACGGCGCTGTGCCTGTTCGGCTGCATGGCGCTGGTGGCGGTGGACATCGGCGCCAAGCGGGCGACCATCGGCGATCTGGTGCTGGTCAACACCATGCTGATGCAGCTGTTCCGGCCGCTCGACATCCTCGGCTGGGTGTATCGCGAGATCAAGCAGGGCCTGATCGACATGGAGCAGCTGTTCACCCTGCTCGACCAGCCGATGGAGATCCAGGACAAGCCCGGCGCGCCGGACCTTGCCGTCAGCGGCGGCGCGCTGCGCTTCGAGGACGTCCATTTCGCCTACGAGCCGCGCCGCGAAATCCTCCACGGCGTCAGCTTCACGGTGCCGGCCGGCCACACACTGGCGGTCGTCGGCCCGTCGGGCGCCGGCAAGTCGACGCTGGCGCGCATCCTCTACCGCTTCTACGACATCAGCGCCGGCCGGGTGTGCATCGACGGGCAGGACATCCGCGACGTGCGGCAGGACAGCCTGCGCCGGGCCATCGGCATCGTGCCGCAGGACACCGTGCTGTTCAACGACACCATCCGCTACAACATCGCCTACGGCCGACCCGAGGCCAGCCAGGCCGAGATCGAGGCGGCGGCGACGCGCGCCCAGATCCACAACTTCATCGCAGGCCTGCCGGACGGCTACGATACCGTGGTCGGCGAACGCGGCCTGAAGCTGTCGGGCGGCGAGAAGCAGCGGGTGGCGATCGCCCGCACCCTGCTCAAGAACCCGCCGATCCTGATTCTCGACGAGGCGACCTCGGCGCTGGACACCCGCACCGAGCGCGAAATCCAGGCCGCCCTCGACGCGGCCGCCGCCGATCGCACCACCCTGATCATCGCCCACCGGCTGTCCACCGTGGTCGGCGCCGACGAGATCATCGTGCTGGAAGACGGCCGGGTGGCCGAGCGCGGCGCCCACGCGGCACTGCTGGCCGCCGGCGGGCGCTACGCCGCCATGTGGGCGGCCCAGCAGCAGGAAGCGGAAGCCGCGCTCGCCGGCATGCCGCTGGAAATCACCGCCTCATGATCTCCGGCTCATGATCCCCGGCCCGTAATCACCGCTCCACATTCCGCGCCCACGCCTCTAGTCTGTCCGTGGGGGAGGCGTCGCGCATCATGAAGGAAAAGGAACTCCGGCTCGCCCTCGTCTGTTATGGCGGGGTGTCGCTGACCGTGTACATGCACGGCCTGACCAAGGAGATCTGGAAACTCCAGCGCGCTTCCAAGGCCCGACGCGACCTGCTGGGCCGGGCAGGCGCCGAAGCGGAATCGGGGTTCTCCGACGTCGAACGCTCCGGCCGCCCGGCCGACACCGAGGCGATCTATTTCGATCTGCTGGGCCTGATCGGCGAGACCATCGAGCTGCGCGTGCTGGTGGACATCATCGCCGGCGCCTCGGCCGGCGGCATCAACGGCATCTTCCTGGCGAAAGCCATCGCCGAGGATCTGTCGCTGGAACCGCTGACCGACCTCTGGCTGAAGAACGCCGATGTCGAACGCCTGCTCGATCCCAGCGGTGCCTCGGGCCGCTGGAGCAAGCTTTACCTGCGCCCGCTGGTGTGGCTGTTCGGCCGCTGGCAGGCGCGCCGGGTCGACGAACTGGTGGGCCGCGAGGCAAGCCCGGAGGTGCGGCGCAAGCTCTCCCGCTTCATCCGCTCGCGCTGGTTCGAGCCACCCTTCTCCGGCCAGGGCTTCGCCACCCTGCTCTACGACGGCCTGATGGCGATGGAGGACAGTCGCTCGGGCACCGACTCGCTGCTGCCGCCGGGCTACCCGCTCGACCTGATGGTCACCGTCACCGATTTCCACGGCCATTCGGAGAAGCTGCGCCTGCACTCACCGCCGGAGATCGACGAGCGCGAGCACCGGCTGGTGATCAGCTTCCACGATTCCGGTCTCGGGCTTAACGGCACGCGCCGGCTGGCCGACCTGCCCAGCCTCGCCTTCGCCGCCCGTGCCACCGCCTCCTTCCCCGGTGCCTTTCCGCCCGCCCAGATCGGCGAGATCGACCGGCTGGTCGCCACCAAGGGCCACAACTGGCTGGACCGGATGACCTTCATCGACCAGTTGTTCCCCGGCTGGGCGAGCAACGGCCGCGATCCGCGCGTGGCGGCGCTGATCGACGGCAGCGTGCTCAACAACAAGCCGTTCGGCGCCGCCATCGCCGCGCTGCGCGACCGCCCCGCCCACCGCGAGGTGGACCGGCGCATCGTCTACATCGAACCCAACCCGAAGCCGCCGCGCGGCCACGATGACGAGCAGGTGCCGGGCTTTTTCAGCGCCATCATCGGCTCGCTGTCGAGCATCCCGCGCCAGCAGCCGATCCGCGACGAACTGGAGTGGCTGCAGGACCTTTCACAAAGACTGGCGCTGTCGCGCGGCGTCATCGCCAGCGTCGCCCCCGATGTCGAGCAGGCGGTGGAGGAAGGGCTCGGCGCCCACCTCGACATGTCGCAACTGTCGCCCGACGCGCTGGCGCAATGGCGCGACATCGCCCAGCAGCAGGCGGCGCGCGGCGCCGGCTTCGCCTACAAGGCCTATGCCGAGCTCAAGCTGACGCGGGTGCTGAGCGACCTCGCCGAACAGCTCTGCCTGTTCCAGAGCAACGCCGGCCCGTCGGAGCGTCAGGATCTGCAACGACTGGTGATGGACTGGGCGGCACGCGGCGGCATCACCCCGATTCCCCGCATCGAGGATACCCGGCTGCTGGGGGAACATCTGCCGTGGGTGCAGTTCCTGCGCAGCTATGACCTCGGCTTCCGTATCCGCCGGCTGCGTTTTGTCATCCGGCGGCTGAACCAGCTCTATGGCGCCACCCGGCTGCTTGACCACGCCGAGCTGGATGATGCCAAGGCCCTGCTGTACTCGGCGCTGGCCCCGTTCATCAAACGGCGCAACCGTGACTTCTTCCACGCCGACTGCATGGCCCGCTGCGCGCGCGCGCGCGGCAACATCGACGACGCCATCGCCGGCCTGGGCGAGGCGATGGACCTGACGGAAGTGGACGACACGGTCGACGTGCTGGTGGCGCAGAGTCTGGGCTGCATCAAGGATGGCAGCGTCGCGCGCGCGCTGCTGATGGCCTATGTCGGCTTCCCGTTCTTCGACATCGTGGCGCTGCCGATGCTTGACCCGACCATCGACGAACTGGACGCGGTGAAGGTGGACCGGCTGTCGCCGTCGGATGCAACCACCCTGCGCCGTGGTGGCGCGGCGGCGACGCTCAAGGGCATCGAGTTCGCCACCTTCGGCGCCTTCCTCTCCCGTGCCTACCGCGAGAACGATTATCTGTGGGGCCGGCTGCACGCCGTGGAGAGACTGATCGACATCGTGCTGTCCAGCGTCAGCGGCGCTGTCACCATTCCGGCGGACAGGATCGCCGCGCTGAAGCAGCGCGCCTTCCGCGCCGTGCTGGAATCCGAACGCCCGCGCCTGCCGCGGGTGACGGCGCTGATCGACCAGCTGCTGGCGTCGCTTGATGCGCCGCCGTCCCCTGCCGGCGACTGACAGCGCGATCAGTTGAAGGCGACGCCGGGGCGGATACCGAGCTTCTTGAAGATCATCGCCGCCGGGCAGAAGCCGGTGAACGCGGCCTGGATCATATTGAGGCCGGCGAAGATCGGCAGGCCGATCCAGTAGGGATGCACGGTCAGCGACAGCACCACGCCCAGTAGGACGACAAAACCCGCGAAGGCAAGCACGGCACGATCAACGGTCATCGCTCTTTCTCCTTCTATCTATCGGCGGACGAGGCGGCCTCAGCCGCGCGCCAGCCCGTCGCGCGTCCACGCGACAATCTGCTCCACGCTCATGGCGCCGCTCGACCGCGCCACCGGCCGGCCGTCGCGGAACAGGATCAGGGTCGGGATGCCCTGGATGCCCAGCCGCGCCGAGGCCTGCGGGTGCGCTTCCGAATTGAGCTTGATGAGCTGCACGTCGGGTTCCAGCCGGGCGGCGGCGGCCTGGAAATGCGGCGCCATCATCCGGCACGGGCCGCACCACGGCGCCCACACATCCAGCAGCACGCCGCCGCGCGTCTTTTCGAGATAGCGCGTCAGCCCGGCCCCGTCGACCTCGACCGGCTGGCCCTGGAACAGGGCCTCGCCGCAGCGGCCGCACCTGGCCTGCGCCGGGGGCCGGTCTTCCGGCACCCGGTTGGGCGTGGCACAGACGGGACACAGCACCTGACGCATGGACAACCTCCCGTGCTCCGTTCGGTTCTCAGGACTTCAGCTTGTTGATGCCCAGCAGCTCCAGCGCCAGCTTCTCATAGAAGGGCTCGCTCTCGCCGCGCCTGACCTTGCGCAGGAAATATTTCTCGAAGCCGATTTTGGCCAGGTGCACCCACTTGCCGTCGGATGACCAGTTGACGTTGCGCGGCGGAATCTGCGGCTGGGCGACGAAGGCGACACCGCCGTCGCCGAAATCAGCCAGACACACGGCATTCCACGACGCGCGCTGGCTGGGCATCTGGCCATCGATCACCGCTTTGAGATTCTTGGCCACCGCCGTCACCATGGTCTCGATCATGAAGCCGGTCTTGGGCACGCCCACCGGCACCGGCGTCTTGCCGATCGGCGGAATGGCGACGCAGACGCCGAGGCTGAACACGTTGGGGAACGTCGGGTTGCGCTGGAACTCGTCCACCAGCACGAAGCCGCGCGGATTGACCAGCCCCTCGACGCCGCGCACGGCGCCGACACCACGGAACGCCGGCAGCATCATCGAGAAGGCGAACGGCAATTCGTGGGCCGCCTTCACCGCGCCGTCGTCGGCGACTTCCTCCACGTGCATCATGCCCGGCGTCACCCTGGCGACGCGGGCGTTGGTCACCCACTTGATGTGCCGGTTGCGCATTTCGCTTTCCAGCAGCCCCTTGGTGTCGCCAACGCCATCGAGACCGAGATGGCCGATGTAGGGCTCGGAGGTGACAAAGGTCATCGGCACCCGGTCACGCACCCGCCGCTTGCGCAGTTCGGTGTCGAGGATCATGGCGAATTCGTAGGCCGGGCCGAAGCAGGAGGCGCCCTGCACCGCGCCAACGATCACCGGGCCAGGATCGGCCGCCAGCCGGTCGAAGGCATCCGCCGCGCTGGTCGCGTGGTCGACGTGACAGACCGACTGGGTGAAGCCGGTGTGCGGCCCCAGGCCCTCGATCTCGTCGAACGCCAGTTCCGGCCCGGTGGCGATGACCAGATAATCATAGTCGAGGACGCGGCCGTCCTCCAGTTCCAGCCGGTTCTCCGCCGGCATCACCCGGCTGGCGCCCACCGGAATGAACGGCGTCTTCTTGCGGGCAAACACCTCGCTCAGCGAAACCTCGATGTCATCAGGCTCGCGCCAGCGCACCGCCACCCACGGGTTCGACGGTACGAAATGGAAGGTATCGCCGCGCGACACCACCGTCAGGTCGATGCGATTGCCCAGCTCATGGCGGATTTCGTAGGCGGCAATGACACCCCCCAGCCCCGCGCCCAGAACCACCACATGAGGATTGCTTGCACTCATTGCCGATCCTTCCCGATTCCCCAGTCCGCCATGGCGTTTTCGCCTGTCCTCCCTTGACTATATATTTTTAATTTATAAAATGCGCAAGTATGAATATTGAAACCATGACCGACCGGTGCGAGGCGGAAAAGGCGAGCACCCTGCTCAAGGCGCTGGCCAACCCCAACCGCCTGATGATCGTCTGCCGTCTCATCGACGGCGAACGGTCGGTGGGCGCGCTGGCCGATGATCTGGGCGCCAGCGAGTCCCTGGTGTCACAACATCTGGCGCTGCTGCGGCGGGAGCATATCGTCTGCGCCCGGCGCGACGCCCAGACCATCTACTACGCGATCGACAGCGCCGCGGCGCGCGCGATCGTCGAGACTCTGGCACAACATCACTGCCGCCGACAGGAAACAGATCAAGGCAAGGCCTGAACGAGGCCAGGATAAGGGCTATACGTCATGTGGGGATATGATCGCAGCACAACGGGCGGGACGGGGCGCACGACCCCGACACCCCGGATCGACAGCAAGGACCGGAACCGGATGAGCATGACCACCCCTGCCCGCCTGCTTTCCCGCCATCTGGCGGCTATCGGCCTCGGCCTCGTGCTGGTGGCGGCGGCGCCCGCCGCGTCGCGTCTCACGGTGCGCGAGCGCCTGGTGCCGGACACCAAGGTGGTGGCGGCCACCATCGCCACCAAGGACATGGCGGAGGCCCGCGCCCGCATTGGCGGCACCCTGGTCAGGCGGCTGGTGGACGAGGGCCAGCGGGTGCGCCGGGGCCAGCTGCTGGCGGTGGTGGTCGACGACCGCCTGACCTTCGAGACCCGCGCCTACGACGCCCAGGTGGCGGCGGCGGAGGCCCAGTATGCCAACGCCCGCGCCGAGTATGACCGCGTCAAGCCGCTCTACGAGAAAGGCTGGTACGCCAAGGCCCGGCTGGACCAGGCGGAAGCGGCCGCCAAGGCCGCCGCCGGCGCGCTGGAGGCGGCGCGCGCCCAGAAGGCGGCCGCCGCCGAACTGGGTGATCAGGGCAAGGTGTTCGCCCCCGAGGCCGGGCTGGTGACGGCCGCGCCGGTGCCGCTGGGCTCGGTGGTGACGGCCGGCCAGTCGATCGCCGCCATCGCGGTGGACCGTACCGTGCTGCGCATCGACATGCCGGAACGTCAGGCCGGCGCGCTGAAGGTGGGGCTTGAGGTCGGCATTCTCAACGGCGCTGCCGCCGGCGCCGTGCGTACCGGCACCATCGAGCAGGTTTACCCCTCGGTCGCCAGCGGCCGGGTGATGGCGGATGTGGCGGTGCCGGGGCTGAGGAACGACCGGATGGGCGCGCGCGTGCGCGTGGCGGTGCCGCTGGGCCAGCGCAAGGCGATCGTGGTGCCGCGCGGCTATGTGGTGACCCGCTTCGGCGTCGATTACGTCAAACTGCTGGTCAAGAGCGGCAAGACGCTCGACGTGCCGGTGCAGCGCGGCGCGGCGATGACCGCGCCCGGCATCACCGATGGCATTGAACTGCTGTCCGGCGTGCGCGCCGGCGACGTGCTGGTGCGCCCATGAAACTCGGCATTTCCGGTTTTCTCACCAAGGCGTCGATCAACTCGCCGCTGACGCCCCTGTTCCTGCTGGCCGCCTTTGCCGTCGGCCTGGTGGCGCTGATCTCGATTCCGCGCGAGGAGGAGCCGCAGATCACGGTGCCGATGGTGGACATCACCATCGACGCTGCCGGTCTCAAGGCGCCCGACGCCGTCGAACTGATCACCAAGCCACTGGAAACCATCGTCAAGAGCATCGACGACGTC
>CAUJIW010000050.1 GCA_963205175.1 Pseudomonadota bacterium | reverse complement strand
CTCGGCGCAGGCCAGCGGCGTCAATCCGTGGGCGCCCTTGTCGAGGTCGGGGAAGGTCTCGGGGCGCGGCAGGCCGACCAGCCGGCCGTCCAGCCCGTAGGTCCAGGCGTGATAGGGGCACACCAGCCGGGGCGCGCGCGTCGGCGCGTCGGTTTCCACCAGCCGGGTGCCGCGATGGCGGCAGACGTTGAGGAAGGCGCGCGCCTGCCCGCGCGCGTCGCGGGTCAGCAGCAGCGGCATACCATAGCCGTCGTGGGTCACCGCCATGCCGGGCTCGGGCAGCAGCGCGCCGGGCGCCACCGCCACCGGCAGCCGTCGGAACAGCCGCGCCTGCTCGCGGGCGAACCGCTCGGGGTCGAGATAGACCGCCGCCGGCAGGCTTGACTGCACGCGGGCCTCGCGGCCGGCCATCTGTGGAATGGCCCGCGCCAGCGCCAGCTGACCCGGCGTGGGCACCCTTGCGACGGGCATCTCCATCACCCATCCCCCTTGTTCTTGTTGCGCCCGAGCTTCGCGCCGATGCGGCCGGCGTGCAAGCCCCTTCCCAACCGCCCGGACCTCGCTAGGATGCGGCCATGTCAGAGCCCGCTTCAGCGCCCGCCGCCAGGCCGTCCGTCCTGCACGCCATCGGTCTTTATTTTCGTCCCCGGCCGCTGGCCGCCTTCCTGCTCGGCATCTCCAGCGGCTTCCCGCTGACCCTGCTGATCGCCACCATGACCTACTGGCTGAGCAAGGTCGGCATCGACAAGAAGACCATCGGCTTCGCGGTCGGCCTGACCACGCCCTACACGCTGAAGTTCCTGTGGTCACCGCTGATCGACCGTATCCGGTTGCCACTGCTCACGCCACTGCTGGGCCAGCGACGGGCCTGGCTGCTGCTGGTGCAGCTGCTGCTTGCCGGCGCCATCGTCAAGCTCGGCTTCAGCGATCCGGTGACGGACCTCGGCGCCTTCGCCCTGTGGGCGATCATCGTCGCCTTCCTGTCGGCGACCCAGGACATCGTCATCGATGCCTACCGCATCGAGATCCTGCCGCCCGAACAGCTGCCCCATGGCACCGCGCTCAACCAGTTCGGCTATCGTACCGGCAACCTGCTGGCCGGCGCCGGCACCGTCTATCTGGCCACGGCCGCCGGACTGGGCTGGGCGCTCGCCTACGCCGTCACGGCGTTGCTGGTAGTGCCGGGCGCGCTGGCCGCGCTGTGGGCCGGCACCACCGCGCACCAGGGCGCCAGCCGGGATGACGGCATGACTCCGGCGGATGCCCGTCCGCTGACCGCCCGGCTGGGCGCCTGGCTGCGAACGACCCTGATCGGCCCGTTCGCCGAGTTCTTCCGCCGCAACGGCTGGACCGGCGCCAGCCTGATCCTGCTGTTCGTGCTGATCTACAAACTCGGCGACGCCATGGGCCAGGTGATGCAGAACCCGCTGATCGTCGAGCTGGGCTTCAGTGACATCGAATATATCGAGGCCAACAAACTGGTGGGCTTCTGGGCGCTGATCGCCGGCGCCGCCGCCGCCGCCCCGTTCGTCAACCTGCTGGGGCTCGGGCGGGCACTGTTCGTCTCCGGGGTGCTGATGATGGTCTCCAACCTCGGCTTCGCCGCGCTGGCCATGGTGGGCCACGATCCGCTGATGCTGGGCCTGTCGGTGGGCATCGAGAACTTCACCTCCGGGCTCGGGTTGACCGTGTTCGTCACCTATCTGTCGGGGCTGGCCAACGTCGCCTATACCGCCACCCAGTTCGCCCTGCTGTCGTCGCTGGCGGCGGTCGGGCGCACCTGGCTGTCGACACCGTCCGGTTATCTCGCCGAGATGTTCGGCTGGGTCGGCTTCTATGTGCTGACCACGATCGTCGCGCTGCCGGGTCTGCTGCTGCTGTGGCTGCTGTGGCGGCGCGGGTTCACGGCAACGTCGGCGCCCCCTGCTGACCGCGCCTCGTCACCCTGACAACACACCGGGCGACAGAAACGTTGCATTTGTCGCCGCAGGTTTGACACAATTGTCACAATCCGGGATTAACGCGTTCTTAGGAAGTGCCGACCGCCCGCGACAGGTCCGCGGTGATGACCGGCACAAAGCCGCAAGAGGTCCCATGCCCTATCAGACCATTGGATCGACCGCCGTGGCCGCCGCTACGCTGGCTGCCGCCCCCTACATCCACAAGGCCGGCCAGCTCGACGTCCGGCTCGCCACCTCGGAGGAGGAAATCGCCGCCGCCCAGGCGCTGCGCTACCAGATTTTCTACGAGGAAATGGGGGCGACGCCGACATTGCCGGTACGGGCGGCCCGACGCGACATCGACGACTACGACAGCATCTGTGACCACCTGCTGGTGATCGACCACGGCCTCGACGGCAAGCCGCATGTGGTGGGCACCTATCGGCTGCTGCGCCAGGTGGTGGCCCAGCAGCACCGCGGCTTCTATTCCAGCGCTGAATATGATCTGTCGCCGCTGCTCGGCATGACCTTCCAGAACCGCATCGGCGAGGGGCGGCAGCTGCTGGAACTGGGCCGTTCCTGCGTCGCCGCCGCCTACCGCAACAACACCACCATCAACCTGCTGTGGCGCGGCATCGCCTCCTACCTGCACACCAACCGCATCGGCTACATGTTCGGCTGCGCCTCGCTGCACGGCACCGACCCGGCCGAGCATGCGCTGCCGCTGTCCTACCTCCACCACCACCATCTGGTACCGGAGGATCTGCGGGTGCGGGCGCTGCCCAACCATTATGTGCCGATGGACCGGCTGGCGCCCGGCAGCTATGATCCCAAGGACGGGCTGCGGGCGCTGCCGCCGCTGATCAAGGGCTATCTGCGGCTGGGCTGCCTGATCGGTGATGGCGCTTTCGTCGACCACCAGTTCAACACCGTCGACGTATTCATTCTGCTGCCCGTCGAGCGTATCACCCGACGCTATTCCGAGCGCTACGAGGTCGGCGCCAACGACGCCGAATGACCGATGTCCCCGGGTGCTGGCACCGGCTGGCGCCCGAGGCCTGTCTGGCACGCCTCGACAGTAGCCCCGGTGGCCTGAGCACCGCCGAGGCGCAAGCCCGGCTGGCGCGTGATGGCGCCAACCGGCTGCCGCACAAACCGCCGCCGGGCCTTGTCCGGCTGTTCGGCCGCCAGTTCCTCAGCCCGCTGATCTACCTGCTGCTGGCCGCCGCCGGAGTGTCGATCCTGCTCGGCGACTGGACCGACGCGGGCTTCATCCTCGTGGTGCTCAGCCTGAACGCCGGCATCGGCGCCTTTCAGGAGTGGCAGGCCGGCGACAGCGCCGCCGCCTTGCAGCGGATGATCCGGCTTGCCGCCCGGGTCCGCCGCGACGGGCGGCTGGCCGATGTGCCGGCGGACCAGCTGGTGGCCGGCGATATCGTGCTGCTGACCGCCGGCCAGCGGGTGCCGGCCGACATCCGCCTGCTCAGTGCCATCGACCTCACCGTCAATGAAGCGGCGCTGACCGGCGAGTCCGGCGCCGTCGTCAAGGACGCCCGCGCCGTCGTCGCTGACCATGCCATGCTGGCGGAGCGCGCCACCCTGCTGCACGCCGGCACCACCGTGGCGCAGGGTCGGGCCGAGGGCGTGGTGGTGGCGACCGGCGGCGGTACCGCGCTGGGACAGATCGCCCTGTCGCTGGCGGATGTCCCGCCGGTGCCGCCACCGCTGCTGGTGCGGCTGGAGCGGTTCAGCCGCTGGCTGGCCGTGGCGACCGTCGCCATCATCATCCTGCTGGGGCTGCTGCAATACGCCCGCGGCATGGGCGCGGCCGACATCTTCTTCCTCGCCGTGGCGCTCGCGGTGTCGGCGATCCCCGAGGGCCTTCCGGTGGCCATCACCGTGGCGCTGTCGATCGCCGCCCGCCGCATGGCCGGGCGCCACGTCATCGTCCGCGCCCTGCCGGCGGTGGAGGGGCTGGGCGCCTGCTCGATGATCGCCACCGACAAGACCGGCACGCTCACCGTCAACCGGCTGGCCGCTGAACGGCTGGTGCTGCCTGACGGTCGCGCGCTGGATCGTGCCGCCCTCGATGCCGCGACGCTGGCGACACCGGTGGTCGCCGACCTGATGGAGGCCCTGGTATTGTGCAACGAGGCCGAGGGCGACGGCGACGATGCGGTGGACGCCGCCCTGCTGGCGCTCGCCGACGGTGCCGCCCTCGACGTGACCGCCCTGCGCGGGGCGGCGGCACTGGTAGACCTGCTGCCCTATGAGCCGGCGCGCCGTTCGGGCGCGGTGGTGGTGTCGCAGGCCGGCATCCCGCGCCTGCTGGTCAAGGGCGCGGCGGAAACCGTACTGCCGATGTGCGGCGCGGGTGCCGACCACCCGGCCCATGGGCTGGCGGAGACGGTCGCGGCGGCGGGCTACCGGGTGCTGGCGGTGGCAGGGCGCACGCTGGATACGCCCCCCGCCGACGGTATCGCCAGCGCCTTGCACGATCTCTCCCTGCTGGGCTTCGTCGGCCTGATCGACCCGGTGCGCCCCGAAGTGCCGGCGGCCATCGCCGACTGCCGGGCCGCTGGCATCGGCGTCACCATGGTGACCGGCGACCACCCGGCCACCGCGCTGGCCATCGGCCGCGCCATCGGGCTTGCCGTCGCGCCGGACGCGGTGGTGACCGGTGCTGAACTGGCGCGGCTGGCCGACGATCCGGCGGCGTTCGACGCGCGGGTGGCCCGCAGCGCCATCTTCGCCCGCGTCGAGCCGGCGCAGAAGCTGGCCATCGTCCAGGCGATGCAGCGCGCCGGCCACTGGGTGGCGGTGACCGGCGACGGCGTCAACGACGCGCCGGCGCTGACGGCCGCCGACATCGGCGTGGCGATGGGTGCTGGCGGCACCGACGTCGCCCGCGAGGCCGCCGACCTGCTGCTCACCGACGACAACTTCGCCTCCATCGTTCATGGCGTCGAGGAAGGGCGGGTGGTCTATGATAACATCCGCAAGATCGTGCTGATGCTGCTGACGACCGGACTCGCCGAGATCCTGCTCTTTGTCGCGGCGCTGGCGCTGGGGCTGCCGCCACCGCTCACAGCGGTGCAGCTGCTGTGGCTGAATCTGGTGACCAACGGCGTGCAGGACATCGGGCTGGCCTTCGAGCGCGGCGAACGCGACACCCTGCGCCGGCCGCCGCGCACCAGCGCCGAGTCCCTGCTCGACCGCCGGATGCTGGCGGTGATGCTGCCGGTGTCACTGTACATGATGGTGACGGCGATCTGGCTCTATCAACGGCTGCTGGCGGACGGCGCCGAGGTGGAGGCCGCCCGCAACGTGGTGCTGCTGCTGATGGTACTGTTCGAGAACGCCATCGTGCTCACCGTGCGCTCGGAGCGCGCGCCGGCTTTCCTGCGGTCGCCGCTGGGCAATCCGGTGCTGCTGCTGGCGGTGGCGGCCGGCCTCGGCCTGCAGGTGGCTAGCCAGTATCTGCCGTGGGTGGGGAGCACACTGGGATCCGGGCCGGTGGCCGGCGATCTGTGGCTGACGGTGCTGGCGATGGCGGCGGGGCTGGTGGTGATCACCGAACTCGCCAAGGCGCTGGCTCAGCTGGGCAGCAACCCCGACTCTTCAAGCACCGTGCCGGCAAGATAGAGCGAACCGCACACCAGCACCACCGGCGGCCGCTGGCGGTCGGCACCACGGGCGATCGCCTTCAGTGCGGCGGCGACCGAGTCCGCCGTGCGACCGGGCACCGCGATCGCTTCCGCCAGACCGGCCAGCGTCGTGGGCGAATGGCTGTCATGACCGGGGATCGGCACCGCGTACAGCGCCGTCGCCCGGCCGGCGAAGGGGCGCAGGAAGCCCGCCGCGTCCTTGGTCGTCAGCAGGCCGAGCACCAGATAGAAGGGCCGTTCGGCGAGGTTGTGGGCACGAAAACGATCCGCAAGCACCCGGCCGGCCAGCGGATTGTGGCCGCCATCGAGCCACAGCTCGGCGCCGGCCGGCAGCAGCTCATGCAGCGCGCCGCTGCTCAGACGTTGCAGCCGTGCCGGCCACTCCGCCCAGCCCATGCCGGCGCGGAAGGCAGCATCGGGCACCGGCACCGCGCCCTGGTGGCGCAGCATGGCGATGGCGAGCCCGGCGTTGTCGATCTGATGGGCGCCGATCAGCCGGGGCGCCGGCAGTTCCAGCTTGCCGGCATCGTCCTTGTAATGCAGCGCGTTGTTGTAGAGCGTCGCGTCCCAGTCCTGGCCGCGCAGCAGCAGCCGGGCACCGACGACGCCGGCGACCTCACCGATGCGCGCGGTCACCGTGCGCGGATAGCGCGACAGCACCAGTGGCACCCCGGCCTTGGCGATGCCGGCCTTCTCGCCGGCGATGTCGAGGATGGTGCTGCCGAGGAACTGGGTGTGGTCGAGGCCGAGTTGGGCAATGCCGCAGGCGGCGGGCTGCTTGACGACATTGGTGGCGTCCAGCCGGCCACCCATGCCAACCTCCAGCACGCAGGCATCCGCCGGCACCCGGGAGAAGGCCAGAAAGGCCGCCGCGGTGATGATCTCGAACACCGTGATCGGCGCGCCGGCGTTGACCTGCAGCACGTCGCGCAAGGTGGCCACCAGCGCGTCGTCGTCGATCAGCTTGCCAGCCAGCCGGATGCGCTCGTTGACCCGCACCAGATGCGGCGAGGTGTAGACATGCACCCGGTTGCCGGCGGCCTCCAGACAGGCGCGCAGGAAGGCGACGGTCGAGCCCTTGCCGTTGGTGCCGGCGACGTGGAACACCGGCGGCAGCCGGTCCTGCGGATTGCCGAGCCGGTCGAGCAGGCGCGCCAGCCGGTCGAGCGACAGGTCGATATCCTGCGGGTGGAGCTGCCGCGCCTGTGACAGAAGAGCATCGACGACGCGGTTTTCCATCAGCCCCGGCCCGGGTCAGGCCTGCGGTGCCGGCAGCGGCGCGCGCGGCAGTGCCGGCTTGGGCAGCATCAGCAGGCCGATCAGCCGGGCCAGCGTCGCCCGCAGCTCGCGCCGCGGCACCACCTGGTCCAGCATGCCGTGGTCGTAGAGATATTCCGACCGCTGGAAGCCGTCGGGCAGCTTCTCGCGGATGGTCTGCTCGATGACGCGGCGGCCGGCGAAGCCGATCAGCGCACCGGGCTCGGCGAGCTGGACATCGCCCAGCATGGCGTAGGAGGCGGTGACGCCACCGGTGGTCGGGTCGGTCAGCACGACGATGTAGGGCAGGCGGGCCTCGCGCAGCTCGGCGATGGCGACCGTCGTGCGCGGCATCTGCATCAGCGACAGGATGCCTTCCTGCATCCGCGCGCCGCCGGCGGCGGTGAAGGCCACCATCGGGCATTTGCGGGCGATCGCCTCGCGGGCGGCGGCCAGGAACGCCTCGCCGACGGCCAGACCCATCGAACCGGCCATGAAGGCGAAGTCCTGCACCAGCACCACCGTCTCGACGCCGCCGACCCGGCCGTGGGCCACCGCCACCGCCTCGTCGGCGCCGGTGGAGGCGCGGGCCTCGCGGATGCGGTCGACGTATTTCTTCTGGTCCTTGAAGTGCAGCGGGTCTTCCTTCACCGCCGGCAGGGCCACGCGCTCATGCGCGCCGCCGTCGAACAGCTGGGCGAACCGCTCGGCCGGACCGATGCGCTCGTGGAAGTCGCAGTGGCTGCACACCGACAGGTTGGCGAGAAAATCCTTGCGGAAGATCATCTGCCCGCAGTTGCGGCACTTGTGCCAGAGATTGTCGGGCGTGTCGCGCCGGCGCGGGAATTTCAGTTTCGGCCGCAGTCGGGTCAACCAGCTCATGCCGCCACCTCCGATGAACGCGCGGACCGCACCCCGGCCGCCAGGCCCGACACCATCGCCGCCACCCGCGCCGGAATGTCGGTGGCGCCGGTCCTGGCCGCCTCGCCGATCAGCGACACGATGGCGGAGCCCACCACCACGCCGTCGGCCAGCCGGGCGGTCGCCGCCGCCTGTTCGGGTGTCTTGATGCCGAAGCCAACCACCACCGGCAGGTTGCCGGCCGCCTTAAGCCGCTCCACCGCCGCGCCGACGGCGGTCGCCTCGCCCGTCGCGCCGCCGGTGATGCCGGCGACCGAGACATAGTAGAGGAAGCCGGAGGCGGCGTTGACCACCGCCGGCATCCGCTTCTCATCGGTGGTCGGCGTCGCCAGGCGGACGAAATGCAGGCCGGCGGCACGGGCCGGCACGCCGATCTCGATGTCTTCCTCCGGCGGCACGTCGACAACGATCAGGCCATCGACGCCGGCGGCGCGCGCGTCGGCCACGAAGGCGTCGACGCCATAGGCGTGGATCGGGTTGAAATAGCCCATCAGCACGATCGGCGTGGCGTCGTCGGTCGCCCTGAAGTCGCGCACCAGCCCCAGGATCTTGCGCAGGCTGATGCCGGCGGCCAGCGCCCGCAGGTTGGCCTCCTGGATCGCCGGGCCATCGGCCATCGGGTCGGTGAACGGCACGCCCAGCTCGATGATGTCCGCCCCGGCGGCGGGCAGGGCCGCGAGGATGGCGGCGGAGGTGGCGAGATCGGGGTCACCGGCGGTGATGAAGGTGACGAGGCCGGCCCGACCTTCCTCCTTCAGCGCGGTGAAACGGGCGGCGATACGGTCGCTCACAGCTTCACCCCCAGCAGATCGGCAATGGTGCCGATGTCCTTGTCGCCCCGGCCGCTGAGGTTCATCAGGCACAAATGATCGCGCGACAGGGCGGGCGCCGTGCGGATGATGTAGGCCAGCGCGTGGGCACACTCCAGCGCGGGGATGATGCCCTCGACGCGGGTGCACAGCTGGAAGGCCGACACCGCCTCCTGATCGGTGGCCGGCACGTAGCTGACCCGGCCGACCGAATGCAGCCAGGCGTGTTCGGGGCCGATGCCGGGGTAATCCAGCCCGGCGGAAATGGAGTGCGCCTCGCTGATCTGACCGTCGGCGTCCTGCAGCAGATAGGTCTTGTTGCCATGGAGCACGCCCGGCGTACCCCCGGCGAGACTCGCCGCGTGCTGCTCGGTGTCGAGCCCGTGTCCGGCCGCCTCGACGCCGAACATCTGCACCGACGGATCGTCGAGGAACGGATGGAACAGACCGATGGCATTGGAGCCGCCGCCCACCGCCGCCACCAGGCTGTCCGGCAGCCGGCCCTCGGCGGCGAGAATCTGCTCGCGGGCTTCCCGACCGATCACCGACTGGAAGTCGCGCACCAGCTCGGGGTAGGGGTGCGGGCCGGCGGCGGTGCCGATGATGTAGAAGGTGTCGTGCACATTGGTCACCCAGTCGCGCAGCGCCTCGTTCATGGCGTCCTTGAGCGTCTGGCTGCCCGAGGTGACCGGACGGACTTCCGCGCCCAGCAGCTTCATGCGGAACACGTTGGGTGCCTGCCGCTCGATGTCGCGCGCGCCCATGTAGATGACGCAGGGCAGGCCGAAGCGGGCGGCGACCGTCGCCGTGGCCACGCCGTGCTGACCGGCGCCGGTCTCGGCGATGATGCGGGTCTTGCCCATGCGGCGAGCCAGCAGGATCTGGCCGATGCAGTTGTTGATCTTGTGCGCGCCGGTGTGGTTGAGATCCTCGCGCTTGAAGTAGATCCGGGCGCCGCCCAGATGCTCGGTCAGGCGCTCGGCGTAGTAAAGCGCGCTCGGCCGGCCGACGAAGTGCCTGAGCAGGCCCTCGAACTCGCCCTGGAACGCCGGATCCTGCCGGGCGGCGCGATAGGCCGCCTCAAGATCGAGGATCAGCGGCATCAGCGTCTCGGCGACATAGCGGCCGCCGAAGGCGCCGAAATGGCCACGCTCGTCGGGTCCGGCCCGGTAACTGTTGAGCATTGTCGTCATCCCGCTCGTGCCGCTGCCATGAAGGCCTTGATCCTCGCCACCGATTTCACTCCCGGCGCATCCTCGACGCCCGATGACACATCCACCAGCGCCGGCCGGGTCAGCCGGACCGCCTCGCCGACGGTGTCGGCATCGAGACCGCCCGCCAGACCCCAGCGCATCGGCAGCCGCAGCCCGTCAAGCAGACGCCAGTCGAAGCGCACGCCGGTGCCGCCCGGCAGTACCGTTTCGCCCGGCGGGGGTGTAGGCGGTTTGGCGTCGAACAGCAAGAGGTCGACCGTGCCGGCATAGCGACCGGCCGTCTGCACGTCAGTGGCCGTGCGCACCCCCTGGGCCTTCCAGACGCCGACCTTCCAGCGCTGGCGCACATCAAGGCAGCGGTCCGGCGTCTCCTGGCCGTGCAGCTGGATGATGTCCGGCCGCAGCGCCCGCACCGCCTGGTCGACCAGCGTGTCGTCGGGGTCGACGAGCAGGGCGACGCTGGCCACCCGCGCCGGCACCCGGGTCCGCAACGCCGCGCCGCGCTCGAAATCGAGGTGGCGCGGACTCCTGGGAAAGACCACGAAGCCGACATGGCTGGCGCCGGCACCGATAGCGGCCTCCAGCGTCTCCGGCGTTGTGAGACCGCAGATCTTGACGTCGAGCGTCATGGCTGTGGCCTCACGGCACCGATGCCAGGCTGGCGGCGATGGCCGCGGCACTGGCCGCCGGATCGACAGCCTCGGGG
>CAUJIW010000049.1 GCA_963205175.1 Pseudomonadota bacterium | reverse complement strand
CACCGGCACCACGTTGGACACCGCATGGCCGATCTGCGCCCGCTGCCACAGGTCGCGGGTGTCGAGGGTCGGGTCGTGCGGCTCGGCGCCGATGGCGGTCGGGTAGAGCAGGACTTCCGCCCCCATCAGCATCATCGCGCGGGCACATTCGGGGTACCACTGGTCCCAGCAGACGCCGACGCCGATCACGCCATGGCGGGTCGGCCACACCTTGAAGCCGGTGTTGCCGGGGCGGAAATAGAATTTCTCCTGATACCCCGGCCCGTCGGGAATGTGGCTCTTGCGATAGACGCCCATCAGCTCGCCCTCGTCGCCGATCATCGCCAGCGAGTTGTAGTAGTGATGACCGTCGCGCTCATAGACCGAGGTCGGGATATAGACCTTCAGTTCATGTGCCAGCGCCTGCATGGCGCGCACCGCCGGATGTTCGGCGATCGGGTAGGCGCGGGCGAAAAACTCCTCGCGCTGGTCCTTGCAGAAATAATGACCCTGGAACAGCTCAGGCGGCAGGATCACCTGGGCGCCGCGCGCCGCCGCCTCGCGCACCAGATGGCTGACGGCCTTGATGTTGGCGTCCATGTCGTCACTCAAGGCGAGCTGAAGCGCGGCGACGTTGATGGTCCGGGTCATGGTCAGATTTCCTCCAGCGGCAGGCTCGGTACCTGCTGGGTGATGCAATGGAAGGAGCCGCCGCCGGTGAGGATGGCGTTGGCCCGGCAGCCCACCGCGCGCCTGCCGGGGAAGAGCCGGCCGATCGCCTCGACCGCCGCGTCGTCCCAGCGGCTGCCATAGGTTGGCACCACCACCGTGGTGTTGGCGATGTAGAAGTTCATGTAGGAGGCCGGCACCACGTCGCCGTCCTCGTTCTCCAGCCGGCCGACCGACGGCACCGTCACCACCTCAAGGCCCGCCGCCCGCAGGCGCTGGCGGGCGTCCCGATAAACCTCGGTGTTGGGATCGTCACTGTCGCGGGCTTCCGGCACCACCGCGACGCCCGGCGCCACGAAGCGGGCGAGGTTGTCGATGTGGCCGTCGGTATGGTCGTTGGCGAGCCCCTCGCCCAGCCATACCGGCACGCTGACGCCCAGCTGCTCGGCGAGGTACCGTTCGATGGTCGCCCGGTCGAGGTCGGGGTTGCGGTTGCGGTTGAGCAGGCACTGTTCGGTGGTGAGCCCCCGCCCGGCGCCGTCGACGTCAATCGAGCCGCCCTCCAGCACCCAGTCGAAGCGATGGGTCGGCAACCCCGAGGCGGCGGCGATCGCCCGCGACACACCGGCGTCGTGCGGCAGGTCGTACTTGCCGCCCCAGCCGTTGAAGCCGAAGCTCGCCGCCGCCAGCCGGTGCGCGTCATCGACGACGAAAATCGGCGCCGTGTCCCGCAGCCAGATGTCACCGAAGGGAATGTCGATCAGCGTCGCGCCCAGCCCCGCCAGCGCCACCGCGGCACTGTCGCGCGCCTCGTCGCCATGGACCAGGATGTTCAGCGCCTCGCCACGCGGCTGGCCGGTCGCCGGGTCGACGTCGGCAATGGCGGCATACAGTGCCGCCACCTCCGCGCGCGCGGCGTCGAGGTCCTCCTGCCAGAGGTCGGCGGCACTCGGCCAGGCCGACCATAGGGCACCGTGGCGCATCCATTCGGCGGGCTGGCGTAGCATCATTGCTTCCGCTCCCCGGCGGCGGCGGCGCGTGAGGCGGCGCGGGCGGCGGCGAACTCCGCCGAAGGCAGCCACGTCGGCCAGTCCCGCGAGCTGGCGATGGCGGCTCCGACATTGAACAGCAACTGGACATCCTCGGCGGCGCCGCTGAGGTCCATGTCAGGCGAATATTCGTCCGAAGGCTGGTGGTAATGGTCGGCGACATAGCGGTCGACCTGCGCCTTGCCCCACTCGATACCCTTGCCAACCACATCGATGCCGCCTTCCGCATAAAGCATCGGCACCCCCGCCTTGGCGAACGGGAAGTGGTCGGAGCGGTAGAAGGCCCCGTTCTCCGGCGTCGCTTCCGGCACCACCACGCGGCCCTGACGGGCCGCCCACTGCTGCAGGATGTTCTCAAGCTCCGACTTGCCGTGGCCCACCACGACGACATCATGGGTCCGGCCGATGGTACTCAGGGCATCCATGTTGATGCCGGCCACCGTACGCGCCAGCGGGTAGATCGGGTTGGCGGCATAGTAGGTCGAGCCCAGCAGGCCGGATTCCTCGCCGGTGACCGCCAGCAGCACCACCGACCGCTCCGGCTTCGCCTTCGTGAACGCTGCCGCCAGCTCAATCAGCGCCGCGGTGCCGGTCGCGTTGTCGACGGCGCCATTGCAGATATCATCACCGGTCGCGTCCGGCGTGCAACGGCCGAGATGATCCCAGTGCGCGGTATAGAGCACATACTCGTCAGCGTGTTTGCGGCCCGGCACCAGCGCCACGACGTTGCGCGAGTTGGCGCGGGCAATCTGGTTGTCGAGCGTCGTCGACAGCGCCAGCGACGCCATCGGCACCGCCTTGAAGCCGCGCGTTGCGGCAGCTTTTGTCAGGGCGTCGAAGTCAAGCCCCGCCGCCTGGAACAGCCGGCGGCTGGCCGCCTCGGTCAGCCATCCCTCGGCCGCTACCCGGTCCATGCCATCGTCGGCGCGGGCGACATCGCGCTGCGGTCCGGTCCAGCTCGTCGTCACCACGCCCCACGGGTAGGCCGCCGGCGCGGTCTGGTGGACAATCAGCGCGGCGGCGGCACCGCGGCGGGCGGCTTCCTCGAACTTGTAGGTCCAGCGGCCGTAATAGGTCATCGCCTTGCCGTTGAAGAGCCCGGTGTCACCGGTGGCGTAGCCGGGATCGTTGACCAGGATGACCACCGTCTTGCCGCGCACGTCCACCCCGGCATAGTCATCCCAGCCCCACTCCGGTGCGCTGATGCCGTAGCCGACGAACACCAGTCCGGCGTTCTCGACCGTGACCTTGGGCCGCACCCGCTTCGACCACACCACCATGTCGGTCCCGTAGGCGAGCGTGATCGGCGCGGCAGCACCAGAGATCGTCAGCGCCACCCTGGGGTCGACGGTCTGGGTGACCATCGGCACATCCTGGAACCAGCCGCCGCTGGCGCCGGGTTTGGCACCGGCCCTGGCGAACTGCTCGGCGAGATAGGCCACCGTCTTGTCCTCGCCCGGGGTCGCCGGCGCGCGCCCCTCGAAGGCGTCGGAGGCCAGCACCTCGACATGGCGGGCAATCCCGGCGGGCGTGATGACGGGCGCGTCGGCCGCGAGCACCGGCGGCACGACGAACAGCGACAGACAGAAGGTGGCGAGACAAGCAGCACGCATGAAAACCGTCCCCGGACAGGAATGACGAACAGGCGCGTTTCCTCCCACGCTCGCCTTCGGCGGTCAAGCGCACGACCCGACGGCGCGGCCCGACCAGCCACCCGTGACGAATCCCCTGTCAGCACTCGGCAAAAGGGAGTGCGAATACCCATGAAAAGATTAAGAAAATATCCATAAACTCTTGCCAACATCACAAATACAGGCAAGTCTGATGGTGGTCATGGTGACCAATCAGGCCGAACCCGGGGAGGGATTACTAGTCATCGAGCAGGGAGTATGGTCATGGCTTCGCGTGCAACTGAACTTTCCGATCTGGAACTGCGTTTGCGTGGGTATTCATTGGCTACAGCGGAAATTCTCTACTGGATGCCGGACCACCCTGACTTTCTCCAGTCCTTCACCTGGCAGACACTTGATCTTGCGCCGCGTTTTCCGCGCATTCACCGTTTCCTTGATCATTGGGTGCAGCACATCGAAGCGACACTGCATTCGGTACGGCTGGCGCATTCGAGCCTGATCCAGCCCGCCGAGCTGCGCTACGTCGGCGGCGAATTCCGGGTTCACTGACGCCCCCGCCACGGCGGGTTGCGGACTTGCCGCCGCGGGGCATCGGCGTCACAACAGGCGCCATGCACTGGTCCGGCCCGGCGATCGTCTGCGCGACCCTGCCCCATGGCGAGGCGGGCGCCATCGTGCGCCTGCTCACCCCCGACGCCGGCCTGCTGGCCGGCTATGTGCGCGGTGGCGGCGGCAGGCGGACCCGACCGGCGCTGATTCCCGGCAACCGCATCTCCGCCCGCTGGCACGCCCGGGTCGAATCGCAGCTCGGCCACGTCACCCTGGAGCTGGACCAGTCGGCCGGCCCGCTGATGCTGGGCTCGCGGCTGTCCACCGCCGTGCTGGCGTGGTCGACGGCGCTGACGGCCCACGCCCTGCCCGAGCGCCACCCCTACCCGGCGCTGTACGACGCGCTGGCCGGTCTGCTGACGGTGATGGGCGCCACCGAGGATCCACGCGCCTGGTGCGCGGCGCTGGTGCGCTACGAGCTGATCCTGATGAGCGAGCTGGGCTTCGGGCTCGATCTCAGCTGCTGCGTGGCGACCGGCGCCACCGACGATCTGGCCTTCGTCAGCCCCAAGTCGTCGCAGGCGGTCAGCCGGGCGGCCGGCCTGCCCTGGGCCGACCGGATGCTGCCGCTGCCCGGCTTCCTGGCCCGGGCGGGCACCCACATCGCGCCGTGGCCCGAGATCGCCGACGGCCTGCGGCTGACCGGCCACTTCATCGAACGCGACATCCTGCACGGCCGCGTCGCCGAGTCGCTGGAGGCGCGCCAGCGGCTGCTGCGCTGGATCGAGGCGGAAACCCGCTGACGCCGCCACCGACCCACTAGACCCCGTGGCCCACTAGACCCTGTGGCCCACTAGACCCTGTGGCGCAGCGTCAGGGGGCACGCTATAAGTCGCGCCATGACCGAGACCGCCCCCCCGCCCGAGACCGACCGCATCCACGACGCGCCGTTTGGCGACGCGCTGTCGACGCGCTACCTCACCTATGCCCTGTCCACCATCATGGCCCGCTCGCTGCCGGATGTGCGCGACGGCCTCAAACCCGTGCACCGGCGGCTGCTGTGGGCGATGCGGCTGCTCAAGCTTGACCCCAACACCGGCTACAAGAAGTGTGCCCGCGTTGTCGGCGACGTCATCGGTAAATACCACCCGCACGGCGACCAGTCGGTCTATGACGCGCTGGTGCGGCTGGCGCAGACCTTCTCGGTGCGCTACCCGCTGATCGACGGCCAGGGCAATTTCGGCAACGTCGACGGCGATAACGCCGCCGCCATGCGCTACACCGAGGCCCGGCTGACCGCCTTCGCCGCCGAGATGATGGCCGGGCTGGACGAGGAATGTGTTGCGTTCCGCCCGACCTATGATGGCGAGGAGGAAGAGCCGGAGGTGTTCCCCGGCGGCTTCCCCAACCTGCTGGCCAATGGCGCCGCCGGCATCGCGGTGGGCATGGCGACCTCGGTGCCGCCGCACAATGTCGGCGAACTGGTGGACGGCCTGACGCTGCTGCTCGACAACCCGGCGGCCACCATCGACGACCTGGTGGCGGTGATTCCCGGCCCCGATTTCCCCACCGGCGGCGTGCTGGTGGAAAGCCCGGCGTCGATCCGCGACTCCTACGCGACCGGCCGGGGCAGCTTCCGGCTGCGCGCCCGTTACACGGTGGAAGAGCTGGGCCGTGGCACCTGGGCGATCGTCGTCACCGAAATCCCCTACCAGGTGCAGAAGTCGAAGCTGATCGAGGCGATCGCCGGACTCATCAACGACAAGAAGCTGCCGATTCTTGAGGATGTCCGCGACGAGTCGGACGAGCAGATCCGGCTGGTGCTGGAGCCCAAGTCGCGCACCGTCGACCCGACGGTGCTGATCGAAAGCCTGTTCAAGCTCACCGACCTCGAAATCCGCTTCCCGCTCAACCTCAATGTGCTCGACAAGCATCGGGTGCCGCGGGTGATGAGCCTGAAGGAGGTGCTGGAGGCCTTCCTTGATCACCAGTATGACGTACTGCGCAAGCGCACCGAGTACCGGCTTGGCAAAATCGCCGACC
>CAUJIW010000048.1 GCA_963205175.1 Pseudomonadota bacterium | reverse complement strand
GCGACTCGGTGAACACCGCGCGGGTGGTGGGGCGCATCAGCCCGGCGATGCCGGCGCCAATGGTGGGGTCGTAATAGCTGGTCTCGATGCCGAGGTTTTTCAGCACCTTGTCGCAGAAGGCCCGTGTCGGCTCATAGGCCGAGTCGACCATCAGCAGATGGTCGCCACCGTTAAGGGTGGCCATCAGGCAGGTGGCGATGGCGGCGACGCCGGAGGGAAACAGCTTGGTGCCGGCAGCCCCGGGCTCCAGCGCCGTCAGCGCTTCCTCCAGCGCCCAGGTGGTCGGCGTGCCGCGCCGGCCGTAGTAGAGACCGCCGTCGGGGTTGGCGACCGCGGCATCGAACTCGGCCAGCGTCTCGAACACGCAGGTCGAGGCGTGATAGACGGGCGGATTGACGACGCCGTGGGTCCATTCGCGTCGCCGGCCGGCCTCGACGATCTGTGTCGCCGGCCTGGCGTCGCGATGTCCCTTGTCCGTGCTCGCCAGGGCCGGATCGCCGTCCTGGCTCACGCGCCCGTGACCACCGGGGTGTCGGCCTGGCTGCCCCATTCGGTCCACGAGCCGTCATAGACCGACACGTTCTTGTGACCGAGCAGATTGAGGCCGAACGCCAGCACGCAGGCGGTGACGCCCGAGCCACAGGTGGTGACCACCGGCTTGCCAAGGTCGACGCCGGCGCCCTCGAAGGCGGCCTTCAGCGCGTCGCCGGTCTTGAAGGTGCCGTCGGCGTTGAACAGCTCGGTGTAGTGCAGGTTCAGGGCGCCGGGGATGTGGCCGGCGCGCAGGCCCGGCCGCGGTTCCGGCTCGCTGCCGGCGAAGCGGGCCGGCGAACGGGCGTCCAGCACCTGCTCGGTCTTGGCGGCGAGGTTGGCCTTCATCTGGTCAAGGCTGCGGACGCCGGCCTTGTCCATCCAGGCGGTGAAGTGGCGATGGCGGACGATCGGCTTGCCCGACTCGATGGGGCGGCCTTCCGACTGCCACTTGGGGAAGCCGCCGTCGAGGATCGCCACCTGATGCTGGCCGAACACGCGGAACATCCACCAGGCGCGCGCGGCGCTCTTGATGTCGCTGTGATCATAGACGACGACGCGGCAGCCATCGCCCAGACCCAGCGCCTGCATGCGGCTGGCGAACTTCTCCGGCGACGGCAGCATGTGCGGGTAGGCGCTGGAGGTATCGGCGATTTCCTCCATGTCGAAGAATACCGCGCCGGGAATGTGCGCCTGCTCGAACTCGCCGCGTGCATTGCGGTCGCAGCCGGGCAGATGGCAGCTCGCATCGACCACGCGCAGGTCGCTGGCTCCCAGTTCCTTTGCCAGCCATTCGGTGGTGACCAACGCGTCCATCACATCGTCTCCTTGAGTATGCATGACTTCGCTCAGAGCCGCACACTACACGCGCGTCGCGCCTCTCGGGAAGGGGCAAAGGGGCATGTGGTGGCGATGTGCCGCGTCTTTCGTTCGCGTTGCCCGATGGTTCGCCTTGCCGCCGGCGAAGTGACGCGCCTGCCCGCCGGCCGGAGGCGGGCCGGCCTATCGGAGTGGATAGGGTGCTGCCTGCTGTTGACCTGGGTCAACGCGGCGCGCCGGGCCGGACGGTAAAAACAAACCAGGCTGTTTGTTTTTGATCCGGGATGGACCGTGCAACGCGCCCGCCGACAGAGACTGGCGTGGCAGGATCGCGGCGGCCTGCCGGTTCGCAGCCCCGATCCGTGGGAGGACAAGCGATGAATCTCGACATCCGGCCGCAGGCCGACCGCTGCAACGATCTGAGCTACGAGGACATTCTGAACCTCGATACGCGGCCCGTGCCGGCCTATCTGCGCCAGGGGCCGGTGCCCGACATCGGCACCGACCCGGTGCCGGCCGGCAACTATACCGATCCCGCCTTCTTCCAGCAGGAAGTCGACAAGCTGTGGTCGCGCTGCTGGCAGATGGCCTGCCGCGAGGAGGACATCCCCAACGTCGGGGACTATGTGGTCTATGACATGGTGGGGAAATCCTACCTCATCGTCCGCACCGCGCCGGACACCATCAAGGCGCTGCTCAACGTCTGCCTGCATCGTGGCCGCAAGCTGGCGACCCAGGGCGGCTGCAAGTCGCGTTTCCGCTGCATGTTCCATGGCTTCGAGTGGAATATTGACGGCTCGTTCAAGCACAACCCGATGGCCTGGGACTTCCCGCAGTGGGAGGGGCAGGACATGCGCCTGCCGGAAGCGCGGGTGGCCCGCTGGGGTGGATTCGTGTTTGTCAATTTTGATCCAGAAGCCAAGCCATTGGATGATATCATTCATCCCATTCCTGAGCATTTCGCGCGCTATGACCTCGCCAACATGTACACCGCGCTGCACATCGCCAAGACCTTCCCGGCCAACTGGAAGGCAGTGGCGGAAGCGTTCATGGAGAGCCACCACAGCATCACCACCCACCCGCAGTTCATGGCGTTCCTCGGCGACGCCAACTCGCAGTACGACGTGTTCTCGCCCTATGTCAGCCGGCAGTTCTCGGCGATGGGCGTGCCGAGCCCGTTCGTCGACAAGAGCCAGCTCAGCGAGTCCGACATCTGGGCCGCCATGCTGCGCAGCTCCGGGCGGGTGCGCGAGTGGGAGCAGGGCGAGGGGCCGACGGTGCCCGAGGGCGTGCGGGCGCGCGCCTGCGCCGCCGAGCAGCAGCGCCACGCGCTGGCCGCCCAGGACGGCGAAGACTACTCGGACATCTCGGACGCCGAGATGCTCGACCCGCTGCTCTACAACCTGTGGCCCAACCTGTCGGTGTGGGCCGGCTTCTCGCTCAACCTGGTCTATCGCTGGCGGCCGGTGGACGTCGACACCGCGATCATGGACGTGCGGGTGCTCAAGCGGGTGCCCAAGAACGGCCCGCGGCCGCGCCCGGCGCCGCTGCAGGTGCTGGGTGTCGATGAACCGTGTGCCACCGTCGAGGGGCTGGGGTCGCTGGGCGGCGTGTTCGATCAGGACATGGCCAACCTGCCCTACGTCCAGCAGGGGCTGAAGGCCGGCGGTCGGGATTTCCCCGTTCACTTCGGCAAGTACAGCGAACTGCGCATTCGCCAGCTGCACCGGACGCTGGCCGACTTCATGGCCGGCTGAGCGCCGGCACCGCGCGGCGGGGCCGGCGTCGGGTTTGACGCCGGCCGCCAACCGCACTATCGCTCGGGCGCATGAGTGAGGCTCCCACCACCACCCAGCTCGGCAAGGTCACGCCCCTGCCGGAGTCGCCCGAGGCGGCGGTGCTGGACTATGTGCCCAACCCGCGCCCGGGGCGGGGCTATCTGGTGCGCTTCACCGCGCCGGAATTCACCTCGCTGTGCCCGGTCACCGGCCAGCCGGACTTCGCGCACATCGTCATCGACTATGTGCCGGACCGGCTGATCGTCGAGAGCAAGTCGCTGAAGCTGTTCCTGCACAGCTTCCGCAACCATCGCGGCTTCCACGAGGACTGCACGGTGGGTATCGGCGAGCGGCTGGCGGCGGAGATGCAGCCGCGCTGGCTGCGGATCGGGGGCTACTGGTATCCGCGCGGCGGCATGCCGATCGACGTGTTCTGGCAGACCGGCGCGCCACCGGCGGACGTGTGGATTCCCGACCAGGGCGTCGCCGGCTACCGCGGCCGGGGCTGACAACTTCGCGATCAATCGTTCTCGATATGGCGATATTGTTTCCATGATTGGAACAATTGGCAGGCGCTGTGGTTCGGGTTACCTCTGTGGGTAGTCATACACCCGCAGGAGGCAATCGCCATGACCACCACGACCGCCACCAGAATCGCCATCGTCTTTCATTCCGGCTATGGCCACACCGCTCGTCAGGCCGAGGCCGTCGCCGCAGGTGCCGGCCGTGTCGACGGCGCCGAGGTCGAGCTCGTCCGGGTCGAGGAACTGACCAGCCCGGACGCGCCGGGCTGGGCGGTGCTGGACGCCGCTGACGCCATCATCTTCGGTGCCCCCACCTACATGGGCTCGGCGTCGGCGCCCTTCATGGCGTTCAAGGACGCCACCTCGAAGCGCTGGATGCAGGGCGCCTGGAAGAACAAGATCGCCGCCGGCTTCACCAATTCCGGCTCGTGGGGCGGCGACAAGTTCAACACCCTGATGTCCTTCGTCGTGCTGGCGATGCAGCACCACATGGTGTGGGTCGGCCTCGACCTGATGCCGGGCTACAACAGCTCCAAGGGGTCGCCGGATGATCTCAATCGCGTCGGCCTGTGGCTGGGCGCGGGTGCCCAGTCCAATGTCGACCAGGGGCCGGATGTGGCGCCGGTGAAGGCCGATCTCGACACCGCCAGCCACCTTGGCGAGCGGGTCGCCCGTGCCGCCGCGCGCTGGCGCAAGGGCGCCTGACCAGGCCACGGATCACGGCACCGCTTCAGGCGATGCCGATGATCTTGTGGGTCTGCAGCGACAGCCGCCACTGCGGATGGGCCAGACAATAAGCCACCGCCGCCTGCGTGTTGGCGGCCCGGTCAGGCCCATCCATCGGCTGCAGGAAGAAGTGCCGGAAGCCCCAGCCAGCCACCGAGGCCGGATCGAGCCCGGCTTGCGGATAGACCAGCTTCAGTTCGTTGCCGGTCCGCACGATGGTGTCGGCGCCGGCCTTGGGGCTGATGCACACCCAGTCGATGCCGGGCGGCACCGCGACGGTGCCGTTGGACTCGATGGCGATGGTGAAGCCGCGGGCGTGCAGGGCGTCGATCAGCGTCGCGTCCAGTTGCAGCAGCGGCTCGCCGCCGGTGCAGACGACGTAACGGTGGGCCGGATCGTCACCCCAGCTGCGGGCAACCGCCTCGGCCAGCGCGTCGGCGCTGGCGAACTTGCCGCCGCCGGGGCCGTCGGTGCCGACGAAATCGGTGTCGCAGAAGGTGCAGGTGGCCCGCGCGCGGTCCTGCTCGCGGCCGCTCCACAGGTTGCAGCCGGCGAAGCGCAGGAACACCGCCCGCCGGCCGGTGTGGGCGCCTTCACCCTGGAGGGTGAGGAACAGTTCCTTGACGGCGTAGGTCATGCTGGCCGGGCCGGCTCAGGGCAGGGCGTAACGGGTCGGGTCGGGCACGCCGGCCTCCCGGAAGCCCTTCTTGCGCAGCAGGCAGGAATCGCAGCGGCCGCAATGCAACCCCTCCAGCGTCGGGTCGTAGCAGCTCCAGGTGTGAGCATAATCAATACCCAGCGCCAGCCCGGTCCGGATGATCTCCGCCTTGGTCATGGTGATCAGCGGCGTATGCACCTTCAGTCGCCATTTGCCTTCGACGCCGAGCCTGGTCGCCTTGGCGGCCATGGTCTCGAAGGCCTCGATGAACTCGGGCCGGCAGTCGGGGTAGCCGGAATAATCCAGCGCGTTGACGCCGATGTAGATGTGCCGGGCGCCCAGCACTTCCGCCCATGCCAGCGCCAGGCTGAGGAACACCGTGTTGCGGGCCGGCACATAGGTGACCGGGATGCCGCAACTCATCTCGTCGGCCGGGCGGTCCTTGGGCACCTCGAAGTGGCCGGTGAGGGCGGAGCCGCCGAAGCAGCTGAGGTCCACCGGCAGCTCGACCTGACGCCGGGCCCCGTATGATTTCGCCAGCGCCCTGGCGCAGTCGAGTTCCACCCGGTGGCGCTGGTTGTAGTCGATGGTCAGCGCATAGATGTCGTGGCCGGCGCGCCGGGCAATGGCGGCGCAGGTGGCGGAGTCGAGGCCGCCGCTCAACAGCACGACCGCCGGCTCGCGGGGTGTCGCATCGGGTTCGCTGGTGCTCATGAACTAGATATGCCGCTCCGGCCGGTGGGCGGCAAGCCGCTTTGCGTCGTCAGTCCCGGATCGGACGGGTGGGTCAGCGCCGCGCGACCGGTTCGCGGCCCAGTCCGGCGAACAGATTCTCCGGCCGGAAGGCCAGCGCATCCTCCAGCCGCTCGAACGGCGGGTGGACGATATCGCCGATCAGCATGTCGGCGCCGGCGCCAACCGCCGCGGCGGCCAGTGCCAGCGTGTTCACCGGCCGGACGTAGCTGCGCGCCTTGGTCTTGTGGGCCTCGGTGGCGAAGGCCTCGATCACCCTGGCCTGGCGGGAATCTTGCGGCAAATTCTGGAGAAATATGCCGAATGCCTTGATTCCGCTGTCTTTAAGCTGCGACACCGCTTGCGGTGATGGTGGCAGCAGGGCGGAGACGGCGCGGCAATGGGGTTGCAGCATGGCGACGATCTCGCGCGCCTTGAAAGCCGGGAAGCCCTCGGTGAATCCATGAATCTCGACGATCAGCCGGTCGGCGGCGCCGGTCGATAGCCGGGCCATCTGGTCGAGGAAGGCGCGGCGCGCGTCGCTGTTGACGAAGGTGGTGTAATGGGCCGAGCTGGCGATGGTGACCCGGCGGGGCAGCCGCGCCAGTTGTTCAAGAAAGGTGCTGGCGCGGGTCAGGGTCGCGAGGTCGAGGTCATAGACGTCCAGCGGGTTGGGCCGACTGCCGAGGATGTCGTGGCCGTAGAGGCGAGTGCCATCGGGGGTGCTGGCGCTCAGCAGCAGCTGAAAGGCATCAAGCTGGTTGGCGCCGACCGGCCAGATCGGCACCAGCACCGGCTGGGTTTTCAGTTTGCCGGGGCGGGCGGTGCGCAACGGGATGATGACGGGTGGCACCGACGGCGCGCTCTTGCCCGCCTCGGGCTCGCGGCGCTGGAGGCGGGCCGCCGCCGGGGTATCCACCTCGGCCTCGGCGAACAGCCTGGCCAGGGTGGCGTCGATGTCGGTTTGCGCCTCAACCGTGCCGGTGGTGACGTCGACGGTGACCACCGCCACGTCCATGGCGCTGCGGGTTTCCTCCAGTCCGAACAGCTGCTGCCAGATTTCCTCGGCGATGAAATGCGCCTTGACCCGCGCCTCGGCCGCTGACAGCTCGCCGAACACCAGCACGTAGGTCAGCGCCTCGAAGCGGCGGAAGACATCGCTGCTGGCCAGTCGCTGGCGGATGGTACTTTCGATGATCTGGGTGACTTTATCCTCGACACGCGGCCACTGGTCACCGAGCCGGTCGCGTACCGCCTGGAAGCCCAGCACCTGAAGTCGGCCCACCGCCGCCTGGCCGCGGCGGTGGACGAGGTCGCGCAGATGCTCGGCGAAATCATGATGGTCGTCGACGGCGCTTGGCGCGCGCTGGCCGGCGAGGGGCCGGGCGTCCGGATGGTCCTCGTGCGCCGCGAAGAGCAGATCCCGCAGCCGCTGGCCGATATTCCTGAAATCCGTCTGGTCCATCGCGGCCGACCATCCCCCGGCAGTGACTTGCCTTGTCATCCTTATGCTAGCGCATGTGACCGCCAGCGCAACGCATCGTGGAAGGCCTGGATGGCGCCACAAGATACGGGCCGCCTGATCGAGGGGAGATCAGGCGGCCCGTCACAGTCAAGAGGGGCTGTTGCGAGCACCGTCAGGAGGGGGGATTGATCGGTGCTACTAGCAACATATAGGCTGGCGATGATGAACAAGAGGTTAACGGCGACAGAAAAATTATCCGGTCGGTTAGCCTGTGGCGGCGCGGGGGGACTTGCGCCGAACCCGCCATTGGTCCTAACCGTCATGCCATGAAGCGAACCCATCTGCCGCTCAACGCCCTGCGCGTGTTCGACGCCGCCGCCCGCCACCTGTCCTTCACCAAGGCGGCGGATGAACTGGCGGTGACGCCGGCCGCCGTCGGCCAGCATATCAGGGCGCTGGAAGACCTGCTGGGGGTCATCCTGTTCAAGCGGCTGGGACGCAACCTGGCGCTCACCATCGAGGCGGAGCGGGCGTTGCCGGCGCTGCGTGACGGCTTTCTCAAGTTCGAGGAGGCGGTGCGGCTGCTGCAGGCGGGGCAGACCTCGAAATCGCTGGCGATCAGCGTGCCGCCGTCGTTCGCCGCCAAGTGGCTGGTGCCCAGGCTCGACCGTTTCATCGCCGCCCATGCCGACATGCAGGTGCGGGTGTTCGCCACCATGCAGATGGTGGACTTCACCCAGGAGAATGTCGATCTCGCCATCCGCTACGGCCGGGGCGGCTACGATGACCTGGAGGTCGAGAAGCTGATGGACGAGCAGGTGTTTCCCGCCTGCGCGCCGGCGCTGCGCGACGGTCCGGCGATGCTGCGCGCGCCCGCCGATCTGCCGGGGGTGCCGCTGATCCATGATGATGCCGACGAGGTCGAGGATGGCGCGCCGACGTGGGCGATGTGGCTGAACGCGGCGGGCGTCGGCCATCCCGACCCCGAACGCGGCCTGCATTTCAACCAGTCGGCGCTGGCGATCGAGGCGGCCGCCGCTGGCAAGGGTGTCGTGCTGGCGAAGGCGGCCATCGCCGCCGCCGACCTGGCGGCTGGCCGGCTGGTGCGGCTGTTCGACGACAGTCAGCCGATCGACTTCGGCTATTATCTGGTCGCGCCCGAACCGCAGTGGCGGCAGAAAAAGGTGCAGGCGTTCATTGCCTGGCTGCGGGCCGAAGTCGCGGCTGCCCGCTGATATCGCGATATGTTACAGCAGTTTCGCTTGTGTCGCCGCCGCGACACGGCACAATGGCTGGCGACATTTTGACGAGAGGGCGGCATGTCTGATCTGGCGGGCGGTACATTCTTCATCATCGTGGCCGCGCTGGCCATCATCACGGTGGCGAGCAGCGTCACCACCGTGCGTCAGGGCTTCGAATATACGGTGGAGCGGTTCGGCCGCTTCACCCGGACGCTGCCGCCGGGGTTCCATCTGATCGTGCCGTTCATCGACAGGATTGGCCGTCGTATCAATATGATGGAGCAGGTGATTGATATTCCAGGTCAGGAAATCATCACCAAGGACAACGCCATGGTCGGCGTCGACGGCGTGGTGTTCTTTCAGGTGCTCGACAGCGCCAAGGCGGCCTATGAGGTCTCCGATGTGATGATGGCGATCATGAACCTGACCACCACCAACCTGCGGACCGTGATGGGCGCGCTCGACCTCGACGAGACGCTGTCGCAGCGCGACACCATCAATGCCCGGCTGCTGTCGGTGGTGGACAAGGCGACCCACAGCTGGGGCGTCAAGATCACCCGCGTCGAGGTCAAGGACATCCGGCCGCCAGCCGACATCGTCAACGCCATGACCCGGCAGATGAAGGCCGAGCGCGAGAAGCGCGCCTCGATTCTGGAAGCGGAAGGGGCGCGGGCCTCCGAGATCCTGCGCGCCGAGGGTCAGAAGCAGTCGCAGATCCTGGAAGCCGAGGGCCGGCGCGAAGCGGCGTTTCGCGATGCCGAGGCGCGCGAGCGCGCGGCGGAGGCGGAAGCGCGGGCGACCGAAATGGTCAGCGAGGCGATCGCCAAGGGCGACGCCCAGGCGATCAACTACTTCATCGCCCAGCGCTACGTCGAGGCGATGACGGCGTTCGCCCAGTCGAACAACGCCAAGACCATCTTCATGCCGATGGAGGCCTCGGCGCTGGTGGGCTCGCTGGGTGGCATCACCAAGCTGATCGAGGCAGTCGGCGGCGACGCGCCGCGCACACCGACCGGCGCCGCCGGCGGCTCCGCCACCGGGCTGCCCCGCACACGGACGGAGTGACCCCCGGTGGA
>CAUJIW010000047.1 GCA_963205175.1 Pseudomonadota bacterium | reverse complement strand
CGGCAAGACGCTGGGGCTCGCCGCCAGCATGGCCGACCGGGGGCGGCTGGTGGCCTGCGACATCGACGCCGCCCGGCTGGCGCGGCTGGCGCCACGGGCGGCACGGGCGGGGGCGGGCATTATCGAGACTCGCTGCCTGCGTGACGACCCGCTGGCGGACCTCGCGGATGTGGCGGATCTGGTGGTGGTGGACGCGCCCTGCAGCGGCACCGGCACCTGGCGGCGCAATCCCGAAGCCCGGCTGCGGCTGACCGGGTCGGCGCTGGCCGGCATCACCGCCCTCCAGGCGGAGATCCTCGACCGGGCCGCCCGGCTGGTGCGCCCCGGCGGCCGGCTGGTTTATGCCGTCTGCTCGCTGCTGCCGGCGGAAGGGGAGGCGCAGGTGCGGGCCTTTGGCGACCGGGCCGCCGGCTTCCGCCTTGCTGACGCGCGCGGGCGCCTGAGCGGTTCGGCGGCCGGCATCGACACTGTGTCGCCGATGTCGCAATGCCTGGCGCTTTCGCCGGCGCGTCAGGGCTGCGACGGGTTTTTCGTCGCGGAATTTGAACGCCTCTGCTAACGCTTCCTTGACCTTCCTGCTGGCATCTTCATGAAGACGTTATGATGATCCCTGTGATGCCCGTTCTGTCCGCCCCTTTCGTGGCCGCCCTGCTGGCGATCACGGTCGCCAGTCCCGTGGCCGTGGCGCGCACGAACGTGAGCGCGACCTCTTCCCGGCTGGCCGCCCAGGGCGACATGCTGGTGTCGCAGGGGCAGCCGGCGAACGCCGTCGACTTCTACGAGACGGCGCTGGTGGCCGATCCCAAGAACGTCGCCGCCTTCGTCGGTCTCGGCAAGGCTTATGAAAAGCAGGGTCTGACCGGCAAGGCGCTGAGCTTCTATCGCAAGGCGCTGGTCATCAATCCCAACGATCTCGGCGCTCTGGAGGCGCAGGGTCTGGCGATGATCGCCAAGGGTCAGCTGGCCAAGGCGCAGGCGTCGCTCGACCGGCTGCGGCGCATCTGCCGGTCGGGATGCGTGCAGAAGGACCGGCTGGAGGCTGCCGTGGCGGCCGCCCAGGCCAAGAACGCCTCTGCCCGCAACAACGCCAGGCCGGCGTCGCGGACCGCCGCGCGCAAGCCGACCGTGCCGATGGTGCCGGTGTCCTCGAACCGTCGCGGCGGCTGATCGCCGCTTCAGCCTTTTCCCGCGTCAGCTTTTCTCAACGCCGTCCAGGCGCGCGCCAGCGTGCAGAACTCGGCGATGCTCAGCGTTTCAGCCCGACGCTCGCCGTCAATGCCGGTGTCGTCCAGCAATGCGGCTGGATCACCGCCAAGGCTTTTCAGGGAAGCCCGCAGCATCTTGCGCCGCTGGCCGAAGGCGGCCGCCGTGACCGCCTCCAGCGCGCCGACGGGAACGTCGGCCAACGGTTCGGCCGGCGTGATGTGGACGACGGAGGAGGTCACCTTGGGCGGCGGCGTGAAGGCCTTGGCCGGCACGTCGAAGGCGATGCGCGGGCACGCCCGCCACTGGGCGAGAACCGACAGCCGGCCATAGGCCTCGGAACCGGGGGCGGCGATGATGCGCTGCGCCACCTCGCGCTGGAACATCAGGGTCAGGCTCGCCCAGAAGGGCGGCCAGTCGCGCGTGGTCAGCCAGCGCACCAGCAGCGCGGTGCCGACATTGTAGGGCAGGTTGGCGATGATGTGGACGGGCCCCGTGCCCAGCAGGGTCGGCTCGTCCACTTTCAGCGCGTCGCCCCGGATCAGCTCCAGCCGGTTGCCCGACCAGGCGCCAAGCTCCTCCAGCGCCGGCCAGCAGCGGCTGTCCATTTCCACGGCGATGACTCGCCGGGCGCCGGCCTGCAGGATGGCGCGGGTGAGCCCGCCGGGGCCGGGGCCGACTTCATAGACGGTGGCGCCATCTAGCGGGCCGGGCACGCGGGCGATGCGTCCGAGCAGGTTGGCATCGAGCAGGAAGTTCTGGCCGAGCGCCTTCTTCGCCCACAGGCCATGGGCGGCGATGACCTCGCGCAGCGGCGGCAGCGATGCGTCCGTCATGAGGGGCGCCGGCGGTGGGCGGCACAGAGCGCGGCCATGCGGATGGCGGCGATCATGGCGTCCGGTCGTGCCTCGCCCCGGCCGGCGATGTCGAAGGCGGTGCCATGATCCGGCGAGGTGCGGACGATCGGCAGGCCAAGCGTCATGTTGACGCCGCTGTCGAAGTCCAGCGCCTTGATCGGGATCAGCGCCTGGTCATGGTACATGCACACCATGGCGTCGTAGCGGCCGCGGATGTGCGGCGCGAACAGGCTGTCGGCGGGCAGGGGGCCGGTGGCGTCGATGCCCATGGCGCGCAGCTGTTCGACCGCCGGGCGGACGACGGTCTCCTCCTCATCCCCGAGCCGGCCACGCTCGCCGGCATGCGGGTTGAGGCCGGTGACGGCAAGCCGGGGGTCGCGCAGGCCGAGATCGCGGCGCAGCGCTTCGGCCGTGACCCGGCCGCGCTGGACGATGAGCGCGGTGGTGAGCCGTGCCGGCACCTCGCGCAGCGGCACGTGTATGGTCACCGGCACGGTGCGCACGCTGGGGCCCGCCAGCATCATCACGGCGTCCTCGGGGCTGACGCCCGCGCGTTCGGCGACGAACTCGGTCTGCCCCGGCCAGCGATAGCCGATGGCCGCCAGCGCCGCCTTGTTGACCGGCCCGGTCACCAGGGCGCTGGCACCGCCACCGACGGTCAGGTCGACCCCGGCTTCGAGGGCGGCGAAGGCCAGCCGGGCGCCGTCGGCGGTGGGCCGGCCGGGGCGGCTGTCGCCCATCGAGCCGACGTCGAGCACGGGCAGTGCGTGACGGTAGTGGCGCGCGGCATCGTCGAGGTCGCTGATGGTGGCGACCGGCCCCGCCCACACCGCGCGCAGGGCGGCGGCATCGCAGGCGACGGCGAACGGCGGCAGGCCGATGGCATGACGCTGTTCCCAGGCCTGCACGATGGTCTCGGGGCCGACGCCGGCCGGGTCGCCGATCGAGACGATGAGTGGCGGATCAGCCCGCGGCGGTTCAGCGGTAGTCGACAATGGCATCCCGGCGCAGGTCGCGCAGATAGCGGCGCGCCATCATGGAGATCCGCTGCTCGTTGAGCTGGGCGTAGACGTCGTCATAGCTCGGCAATGCGCTCTCCTGACCTTCGTCGCGGCCGCACAGGATGATGATGCGGGCGTCGGTCTGGGTGCCGAACGGCTGGGTTGCCTCGCCGACCTGCAGCCGTTCCAGCTGCTCGTGCAGGCCGGGCGGGAAGCTCCGCAGCGGCTGCGGGTCCGGCGCGTCGACACGGCCGCCCACGGAAGCGGCAATGGCGTCGGCGCGGCCGCAACCACCGCCGGCGGCGACAGCCGTCGTGAGTTTCTGCACCGTCGCCATCAATTGTTCGCGGCTGGTGCCGGGCGCCAGAGGCACGGCGACCTGCTTGACGGTGAGCACGGCATTGAGCGGGTCAGGCCCCAGCACCTTGCGCTTGTCCGTGACGGAAATGATGACGAAGCCGCCGGCGACACGGATCGGATCACTGACCTGGCCGATCCGCATGGCCGGCACCACATCCTCAAGGCCGCGCCGCAGCTGGCCCAGCATCATGTAGCCCATGTCGCCGCCGACGGCGGCGGTGGAGGCTTCCGAGAACTGGCGCGCATAGGCGACAAAGGAAGCCCCCGCGCGGACCTGAGTGACGATACGCTCGGCGTTGGCGCGCGTTTCCGCCTCGGTTTCCGGTGTCGCGGCGAGGAAAATCTCGCTCAGTCGATATTCTTCCTGGCCCTTGGCGGCCTCCAGCCGGTCGATGACCGCCTGGATTTCATCGTCGCCGATCGAGACGAAGGGCTCCACCCGCCGCCGCAGCAGGCTGTTCCAGGCGAACTCGGCACGAATCTGGTCCTTCAGGGTTTCCCCCGAGGTGCCATTGGTCTTCAGGAAGCGGAGGAACTGTTCGGTGGGTTGGCCGAAATTCTGGGCGACGCGCGCAAATGCCGCCTCGACATCGGCCTCGCCGACCTCGATGTCGTTTTCCTTCGCTTCCAGGATCTGCAGCCGCTCGTCGATGAGGTTGCGCAGAACCTGCAGACGCAGGCGCGCCACTTCATCCGCCGGGATGCGACCGCCGGACGCGGTGATGACCAGCGCCAGCCGGTGATCCACGTCCAGGTCGGTGATGACGCTGCCGTTGACGATGGCCGACGCCTTGCGGACGTTGGGATCGGCGGGCGCGCCGAACACGGTGATGTTCTGGGGCATGCCCTCGCTGTCGAGGGCGTTGCCAACGGATTGCGCCAGGGCGGGGGCAATTGCCAGACCCAGCCCAAGTCCCAATGTCATTACACTGCGCTTTACCATGGTCGGGGTTTACGTCAGCCGCGCGCCGGGTGCAACCGTCCCGCCGGCCAATGGAGCGTTTCTGGCGGCCGGCATGTCAGTTGCCGCCACCGAGGTTGCGCAGCGAGAAACGCAGGAACACGCTGGAGCCTTTGCGAAAGTCACGATCTTCCGTGAAGTTCTTCTTCCAGGTGACTGAAAAGCTGAAACATTCGTCTTCATAGACGAGGCCGACACGGTGCCGGATCGGCTCAAAGCCGTCGCTGGTGGTCAGCGGGTTCTCGCCCTTGCTGGTGAGGTCGAGAATGGTCGAGCCGATCAGCGCCCAGTAGCGGCCGAGCTGGACCCGCCCGCCGACCCGCAGTTCCTCGCGATCCTCCAGGTCCTCGATGTCGATGTTGCGGTTAAGGTAGGTGTATCCCACCGTGACATAGTTGCGGCGGGTGCCCAGTACGGCATCGATCTCGTTGCGCCGTGCCGCGAAGCTGGTCTTGTCGATGCGGAAGCGGTGGGTGACATCAATCAATTCCCCCCAGCTCACCGTGGTGCGGCCGACGAAATCGGAGAAGTTGCCGGACAGGCCGCTACCGTTGGGGAATATCTCCCGGTTGCTGTTGAAGCGCAGGCTCTGGCCCCCCTCGGCCGACAGCGCCCACTTGCCGCGTGACCATGACCAGCGGCCGCCATAGACCAGCCGGACGCCGCCTTCCCATCGGTCGAAGCCGGAGAAGCGGTTGAGGTCGAAGAGGTTGCTGTCCTCCAGGTCGAAGGCGCGGCTATCTTCATTGGGGATGCCGTTGTTGCCGCCATTGGGGCTGGCAATCAGCTGGACCACCGGCTCCAGAGTCTGCTGTCCGCCCAGCGCCGGGCCGGCCAGCGGCCATGCGGTCTCGATCGCCGCCAGCGGCAGCACGCGGCCCTGCCAGCCCCTGTTGCCGGCATAGACGATATCGTCCGGGGATTCGGTGTCGCTGACATAATAGAGGTCGGCGCGTGTCTGGGTGACCAGGCGCAGCGTCTGGCCGGCGGGTGTCAGCCAGCGCCCCTCCCAGCCGCCGGTGGACGACAGGCGATAGCTGTCCATGCCATCGGTACGGGTCAGCGACAGGCCGTTGGCGCGGATCGACCACTGGCCACCGAACAGGGAGGGTCTGGACTGCCAGGCGTAGTCGACCGAGGGGAGCACGATCGGGGTCAGTCCCTGCCGGTCGTCGCGCTGAAGGCCCTGGAAGCCCCAGGTCTGAATGGCGAAATAGTCACGGTCGCCGAAGTGCTCCAGACGATAGTTCGAGCGCAGCACGTCATCGTCCGAGATGTCATAGCGGCGCAGGAAGGTGTCGTCGGTGGTGATTCGTCCCGAGAAGGTGGAGCGCCAGCGACTGGTGTGCTGCAACGTTCCCGAGGCAGACAGGTAACCGCGGACTTCGTTGCCGCCGGTCTCGACATTCTCGTTGTCGCGCTTGGCGGCGTAGGTGGCGATGCCGCCCACCGTGATCGGACCCGTGCGCAGATGCTGGCGGTAATCGAGCGCCAGCGTCGGGCGTTCCGAGGTGTAGAAAGTGGGCGTGACCGTAAGATCACGGTCAGGCGCGATGTTCCAGAAGAACGGCGTGCCGATGGACATGCCAAGCGAGCGACTCTGTGACAGGTCGGGCAGCAGTAGCCCGGAGGATCGGGCGACGTCCGGGGCGGCGTGCGAGATATAGGGCAGGTAGAGAATCGGCACGTTGAGGAATTCAAACGTCGCGTCGTTGTAGCGGATCCGCTTTTCCTGCTGGTCGTAGGTGACCCGCACCGCCTTGATCCGCCACAACGGCCGCTCCTCGGTGGAGCCGGGCGGGCACAGTT
>CAUJIW010000046.1 GCA_963205175.1 Pseudomonadota bacterium | reverse complement strand
CTTGACGATGTTGAGGCGATAGCCGCCCACCAGCCGGCTGTCGGCGCCGAGTTCACGGGTCGCCTCGGCGAACAGGCCGGTGGTCTTGATCAGCATGTCCTTGACGCGCGCCTTGTCCTGGTAGTCGACGCCGGCGTTGTATTCCGCCGCGCTCAGCGCGCGGTCGCGGTGGCGGTCGTGGTTGTAGTCGGCGCCGATGACCAGCGATGTCTGCTCGCCGAACGCCAGTTTCGCACGGGTGCGCAGGCCGGAGCTGGTGCGGTCGGGATTGCTCAGCGCCGCCATCATGCCGCCGGTCCAGCTGCGCAGCGTGAAGCGGTCCATCACGTGGTCGACATAGTCATGGTAGGCGTTGAGCGACAGCTCGGTGAGGAACGGCGCGATGTCGGTGCGGCTGACGTTCAGCCGGTAGGACTGGCGGTCGAACTTCGAGCCGTCCATCATGCGATCGGCATAGGCGGCTTCCGCCTCGCTGAAGTCGCCCGAGACCTCGACGGTGGTCTTGTCGTCGGGCGTCCAGCCGGCGATCAGCGTGCCGCTCTTGCGGTCGTAGCGCGAATGCACGTCGCGGCCGTCGCCATCCTCATAGTCGCCGCTGTGGGAGCGGCTGCCGATGGCGCGCACATAGCCCCAGCTATCGCCGGCGGCGACGTCGACCAGCTGGTCGTTGCGGTGCCAGGAGCCCACCAGGCCGCTGACGGTCGCCCGGGCGCCGGCGCTGGTGAAACGCTCGGTAGTGCGGTCGATCAGGACGGTGGCGCCCGGCGCGCTGCCGCCGTGGATCACCGATTGCGGCCCCTTGAGTACCGTGATCTTGTCGAAGGATTCCGGGAAGACATAGGCGGTCGGCGGGTCCATGCGCATGCCGCAGCCGCCCAGCATCGGCGAGCCGTCGATCAGCACGTTGAGGCGCGAGCCGCTCTGGCCACGGAACACCGGGTCGCCGTCGATGCCGCCCTTGCGGATCACCGAGAAGCCGGGGATCGCCTTGAGATAGCCGGCGCCATCGTTGGGCGGCACCGGCTGGCGCGGGTTCTTCGGGTCGGTCTCGACCACCAGCGGGCTCATCATGGCGTCGGCGGTGACGATGATCGGCTTCAGCATACCGGCGTCGGCCGCCTTGTCGGCGGCGTCATCGGCATGGGCGGTGGCGGGGGTCAGCAGGGGCGCGAGGGTGGCAAGCAGGGTGCCGGCCAGCAGGCCGGACTTGATACGGGTGGTCATGATCGTCTCCGAACGGTCCGGCCCGGACATGCGGGCGGCACCGGATAAGGTCAGGCGGCCACGGCACGCGGCGCGCGCACTGGCCGGCAATGCCCGGGGTCAGGCCCCGGACGTCAGGGTTCTAGAGACGATAGACGGGTGGGCCGCGCACTGGCGGCGGGGGCGCGGCAAGGCCCTGTCCGACGCGGGCGCCGGGGGTCTCGCGGGCATCGTGCAGGGCCGGGGCCAGCAGTGGCAGCGGGGTGACGGTGCCCACCACCGGCAGTACCGGCGCCAGCAGGCCGGCAAAGGCGCAGGGCGCGTCATGCTTGGTGGGGGCAGCGGGCGCCGGGGTGTCGGCGCGGATGTCGCCATTGGCGTCCAGTACCACCGTGACCGGTCCGTTGCCGGAGCACAGTACCACCGACCAGCCGCCATCCCGAGCCGCGGGCGCGACCATGAAGCCGGCGGGGATCAGCGTGCGCAGCATGATCGCGCACGCCACCAGCAGCAGCGCGAGCGCACTGCCGTTCATGCCGGATGGATGGCGGCTTACTGTCATGCGCCACGCCCTATCACGCGGTCCCGACGGCGTCATGCGAAAAGCTGTCGCAGCGGCGGGGTACTGGCGGGCGGGGGCCAGCCAGGGCGGCGGCGGAGGATCGCACCATCAACCTTGTGTTCACCGTTGGGTGTTGATATAGCCCGCGCAGCCTGGCCTTCGGGCGTATCGTCCGGGCCGCAGTAGCTCAGTTGGTAGAGCAACGCATTCGTAATGCGTGGGTCGGGGGTTCGAGTCCCTCCTGCGGCACCACGGACACTCGCGACAAGCGACGGGCGGCGGCTTATCCCCCCGGTTCCATGGCATCCGACCGCTCAGGAGGCGGGGCATCAAAACAGCCTGACGGTACACGACGTTGGCACATTGCCATAATGGCGATGTGTGGCATCGTGTATTTTCAATGTGTTGGGCGCCTTCGTCGAGGCCTGCCGGAGCCGCGCCAGCCCCCCCTTCTCATGGTTCTTCCGCGACCAGGGCGGGAAATCAACGCCGTATTGTCTCCCCGGGGTAAGGCCGTGTAAGCAGGTGGCCGGGGCAGCGGCCGGCGGGCGGGCGCGGCCCGTGACCGGAACGGACACCTTCGCCGCATGTGCATGGTCGCCAAGATCGACGAGACGCTGCCGCTGCTGCGCAAGCAGGTCGACGCCCGGCGCGAGCTGGCGGCCAAGGGGCTGTCGTCCAAGCTGCTGCTGTGGCAGCTGGAGGAGCAACTGGTGGAACGCCAGCGCAACCGCAACATCCAGCAGCAGACAGCGGCCCGGGCGCGCGCCGCCATCGCCAATCTCGACATGCAGCTGGCCGAGTTGCGCCAGAGCTTCGCCAAGGAGGCGGTGGCCAGGAAAATCCCCGTCACTCTGGCGGAGGCGGAAGACAACGCCAGCCTGCGCGCCGAGGAGCTGCGCAAGAGCGAGACCCGGCGCGGCCTGCAGCAGCTGCGCGCGCCGGTCGATGGCACGGTGCAGCAGCTGGGCGTCCACACGCTTGGCGGCGTGGTGCAGCCGGCCCAGGCGCTGATGGTGATCGTGCCCGAGCAGGGCGACCTCATCGTCGAGGCGCAGCTGCTCAACAAGGATCGCGGCTTCGTGCGCGAGGGCCAGCGGGTGCGGGTGAAGTTCGAGGCCTTCCCGTTCACCGATTATGGCCTGATCGAGGGTCGGGTCGAGCACATCAGTCGTGACGCGGTTCCAGGCGATGGCAGGACGGAGCAGGGCAGCCCCGCGAGCGATGCGTCCCGGCGGGAGCCGTCGCGCGGGCTGGTCTATACCGCGCGCATCCGGCTGGATGACACGGTGATGCGGGTGGGGCGCGAGGTCATCCCGCTGGGGCCCGGCATGGCGGTGCAGGCGGAGATCCGGACCGGCACCCGGCGGATCATCCAGTATCTGCTGTCGCCGATCATGAAGACGGTCGAAGAGGCGGGGAGGGAGCGGTGATCATGGGAATTAGAATCCCACAGAGTATAGTAAATTTGTTGAATTATCGAATTGTGAGAAGGTTAATTAAGTATTCCGCATATATTGGTGTTTTTTTATTTCATTATTATGCATTCGAAACCAGGAGTCATTCTTATTATAAAATACCAAAAGAAAATGAAGCTTTCATCATGAGTGGTATTCTTATTAAAAAAAAATCACTTAATAATTGGCGTGAGGGAAAGATAGTATTATCGTCAAGTGGAAAAAAATATTATTTTGGATGCTATCCAAACGACAGGCATTACTCAGAATGTCTTGATAAGGCTGATTTTAATAAAATAGTTGGAAAGCGCGTTACATTTAAATATTTTATTTATGATAATGCAAAAAGAAACAAAAATTATATACTTTCTATAAATCAAGGAAGTGTCGTATATTACAGATATGAAATAGCAGTAAAGAGGCTTTATTTTAAGAGGCAGTATGACAGGGAGCAGCGCATTGTTGTTCCGCTCTCGATTTTCTCAGTGATTATGGCGCATTTTCTATATCTTAGAAAATGGCTATCGGCTTGAATCTTCGTGAAATATTGGAGACTGTGTTGTGGTCATAAAGGCTGGCGATCTTGTTGATTCTGCGGCGCAATTTTGGTCCTCTGGGCTGAGCCTTGCCAGCCTGGTGAATCATGTTAACGACGGATTCGAAAATTACGATATAGTAGATTGTGTCGACAAAGATTTCCGGGGACAGTATACCTATTTTGACAGTTACCGCCCACTCTGACAGGGTGGCCATGGCCAGACTTGCGCGCATCGTCCTGCCCGATGTTCCCTGCCATGTCACCCAGCGTGGCAACCGCCGCCGGCCAGTATTTTTTCAACGACGACGACTGTGAGCTTTACCTCGGTCTGCTGGCCGACGCGTCCCGTGGGGACAGGGCCGCCGCGATCAACCACGTTTTCCGAGGCCTCTGGCTGATATGGCGACTCCGATGGGGCGCCACGGCCGGAGCCAGTCGCCGGGCTTCTGCTCGTCCGGACAGTGATCGATGGCACATATTGTAAATAATATTTACAATATGTGCCATCGTCGCTATCGCTGCTGTGGAGCAGCGGGAGCACTTCGGCATGACCAACATCCTCATTGTCTTCTATTCGCGTGACGGGATGACCGAGGCGCTGGCCAGCGCCGTCGCCGAGGGTGCGGCAGCGAGCGGTGGCACGGTCCGGCTGCGCCGGGCCCGCGAGCTGGTCGGCGAGAACGTGATGGCGCTGGTGCCGGGCTGGCGCGAGAACGCCGCGCGCATGAACGCCGCTTACGAGGCGCCGAGCGCCGAGGACGCCCAATGGGCGGACGCGATCGTGCTGGGTACGCCGTCGCGCTTCGGTCTGGTCAGCGCGGAACTGAAGGCCTGGCTCGACAGCCTCGGCGGCCTGTGGGCGCGTGGCCAGCTCGCCGGCAAGGTTGGTTCGGCGTTCGCCGCTTCCGCCTCGGCCCATGGCGGCAACGAGATGGCGAGCTTCACCCTGTTCGCCCCGATGGCGCATTTCGGCATGGTGATCGTGCCGCCGGGTTTCGCCGACCCGGCGATGTTCATGGCCGGCACCCCCTATGGCGCCAGCGGCGTGACCGGCGGCAAGCATGGCGGCCTGCCGAACGAACAGGAACTGGCGTCCGCGCGTTTCCAGGGCCGGCATGTCACCAACGTCGCGCGCAAGCTTGCGGCGGCGTGACGGACACGCGCCGACGGTCCGGCGGCGCTCAGGCCCCGGATCGGCGGTCGGCGACCTGGCTCCGCAGGGCGCGCTTGTCGATCTTGCCGGCGGCGGTGAGCGGCAAGGGATCGGCGCGAAAATCGATGCTGCGGGCGATCTTGAACCCCGAGAGACTCGCGCGACAGAAATCGATCAGCGCCGTTTCCGTCACGTTCGCACCGTCGCGCAGCCGGACGATGGCGTGCACGGTCTCGCCCCAGCGCGTGCAGGGAATACCGATCACCGCGCACTCCAGCACCGCCGGATGCTGGATGATCACCCGCTCGACCTCGGCGGCATAGACGTTCTCGCCGCCGCTGACGATCATGTCCTTGATACGGTCGACGATGAACAGGAAGCCGTCGGCGTCGAGGTAGCCGGCGTCACCGGTATGCAGCCAGCCACCCCGGAAGGCGCTGGCGGTTTCTTCCGGCCGGTTCCAGTATCCCGGTGACACCGCCGGACCGCGCACGCAGATCTCGCCGGTCTCCCCGCGCGCGCATTCCTGCCCGTCGGGCCGGACGATCCTGATATCGGTCAGTGGCAGCGGCCGACCCGCCGAGCGCAGGCGCGACGCGCAGGCGGGATCGGCCGAGTGCCACCGGGCCGCCAGCACGCTGATGGTGGGGCCACCCTCGGTCTGGCCGTAGATCTGATAAAGCCGCACCCCCGGCAGGTGGTCGAGTGTTGCCCGCAAGGTGCGCGGGGAAATCGGCGAGCCGCCATAGGTCAGCATGCGCAGGCTCGACAGGTCATGGTCGGCCAAGTGCGCGTCCGCCAGCAGCATGTCGATCATCGCCGGCACCAGCGCGAGATTGGTCACCCCTTCCCGCGCGATCACCGCCAGCGTCGCTTCCGGCGTGAAACGCTCCAGGATGGTGAGATCGCAGGCGAGCACGGCGGTGATGATGGCGTTGAGCGCCGCCACCATGTGAAACATTGGCGCCACCACCAGCAGCCGCTCGTCGTCCCGCGCCGACACCGCGTGCGCCCACTGCAAGGCGTTGAGCACCAGCCGGTCGCCGGTGAGGATGACCCCCTTGGCCCGCCCGGTGGTACCGCCGGTGTAATAGATGGCGACCGGTGTGTTACCGGTGCCGGCCGGCGCCATCGGTTCAGCCGCCGCCATGCGGGTATCGAGGCGGACATCGCCAGCGGTTAGCTCGCTCGACGCATTGCCCG
>CAUJIW010000045.1 GCA_963205175.1 Pseudomonadota bacterium | reverse complement strand
CCTGGTCGACGACGTCGGCCCGCAGGCGCCTGTGATCGGCAAGAGCGGCGCGGTGGTCGATGGACGGGAGGCCAACGAGCGCATCTGGTCGATGCTGCGGCCCGCCCGGCACGGGTTCGAGATCGCCGACGTCGTGATGGCCGCGCAGGTCAGCCGGCGATATGCCGAGTGGTATATCTCGGTGCTGGTGCGGGCGGGCTACGTCGAGCGGCTGGTGCGTGGCACCGCCGGCACCGGGCAGCGCAGCCGGTATCGGCTGGGCTGCTGGTCAGGCCCGCTGGCGCCGAGCATCCGGTTCCAGCCCGACGGCCGCTCCAAGCAGCTCTACGACCCCAACCTGGGCGAGGTGGTGTGGCGGGCGACGCCACGACCGTCCGGCCCGACAGGCACTCAACTGCTGTGGGACGTGCTGCGCGATGGCGAGCCTCACGACGCCGTCGAGCTGGCCGAGCGCACAGGAATCGCCGTTGGCACCGTCAACTCCTACCTGATCTGGCTGCATACCGATGGAGTGCTGACGCTGGAGAGGCCATCGAAGCCGGGTGCCACCGGCCATCGGGCTGTCTATCGCATGATCTCGCCACAGCATCAGCCCATCGTTGCCCCGCGCTACACGGCGCGCCGGCGGGAGGTGCGCGCATGAGCGAGACACCGAACGTCGATCGCGCCCGCGCGGCCTGGGGTGACCCGCTGCCCGACTGGGTGGAGCTGCTGGCCCGCACCTGCGACGCCAGCTCCCAGCGGCGCGTCGCTGACCGGCTGGGCAAGAGCAACGGCTACATCAACCGGCTGGTGTCCGCCACTTATGCCGGTGACCTGGTCGAGGCCGAGAAGCTGGTGCGCGCCAACCTGGACACCGCGCGGGTCGCCTGCCCGGCATTCAGCGCGGCGATCACCCAGCGCCAGTGCCTCGACTACCGGCGCGGCACCCGTGCCCGGCATCCGGGCCTGCGGCGGCACATCGAGGGCATCTGCCGCGAGTGCATCCACAACCCCGACCGGGAGGCCTGACATGTCGCCCCTCCGCACCATCCGCAGCCGCTGGCCACTGCTGGCCGACCTCGTCGAGGCGGTCGAGCCGTGGCTGACGCCGGCCGGCATCGCCGGCGGCCTCTACGTCGTCATCCGGGGCGCGCTGGCCGCGCTGAAGCTCATCTGAGGAGAGAACCCATGGACACCACCACCCGACAAACCCTTGCCGACGCCGAGCGTGCGTCAGCGCGGCTGGAGCGCCTGCAGGACCAGCTGGCCTGCTGGGCACGCGCGCGTGATTGCCTGGACCGCGCCGACATGGAGCTGATCAGCCTCATGCTGGGCGTGATCGCCGCCCAGGTGCGCGAGCTGGAGGTCACCGCCGCCAGCCCGTACATGGCGCTGGAGCGCACCTTCGGCATCCTGGCCGAGCCCGCCACCACCCGCACGACGGAGGCGCGCCATGGCTAAGGCGAAGTCCTCCCGGCGCGTCTACAAATCGGCGGCATCGGCCGTGGTGTTGAACACCGACACAGAGGCGCGCGCGATGATCGCCCGGCTCGGCGAGATCGACCGCGCCATCGCTCATCAAGCGGATATCGCCCGGCAGCAGATCGAGCAGGCGAAGGCCACTCTCAAGGCGGTGGCTGACAACCTCACCACCGACGCCAAGGCCATTCACCGGGCGCTGAAGAGCTATTTCGAGGCGCATGCCGACCGGCTGACCGATGGCGGCAAGCGCAAGACGGTGGACTGGCCGGAAGGGCGCATGGGCCACCGGCTATCGAAGCCGAAACTGAAGCTGCTGATGGAAGAGGCGCTGGTGATCGACTTTCTCGACGCCCGCTGCCTCGACCATCTGCTGCGTGTCGACATTCATGTCGACAAGGCGGCGATGCTGGCGGCACTCGCCGACGGCACCGACAACGTCGCTGATCTCGCCGAGATCGACCAGCGCGAGGAGTTTTTCGCCGCCGCCGCCGAGGTGGAAACCGAACGCGCGATCGAGGTGGATGCCGGGGAGGATGCACAATGATCGAGCTGCGTGATTTACTGCCTGATGTCGACGCCTGCCTGCGGAAGATCGACGAGGCGGACGCCGGCTTCTCCCATGACCGCGACTTTTACACTCGCTGGAACAGTCGCCGGCGCGAGGTTCTGGCCGAGGTCCGTCAGCAGCTGGAAGCGCTGGGCGCCCGCGTGCGCGACGATGGCCATAGGACCACCGTGCGGCTGGCTGGCCTCAGTGCCAGCTCGACCATGGGTCTGGCGAGCGCCCTGCGCAACTGGCGCACCGGCGCGACGCGGCGGACCGCCACGATGGAGGCCGACAATGGTTAGGACATATCGAGTGTCGATTGATGGACTGGAAGACGCCACCGACTACGAAATCCTGGAGGAATACACGATCAGGTTCGGCGCGCCGATTGATCAGAATGAGCTGTATTCGCTGTTGCTGCGCGGTGCCGTCCAGGATGCCCTGGTCATGCTGGAGCGCCACTTCCCGGTGGCCCGGAGCGACACGCAGCGGCTGATGCAGTACCGCCGTCTCATGGATCGGCTGCCGCGTGGCACTGGATCAGCGGTGCGGCCATGAGCGGCATCTATTGGGACGCCGAGTCAGGCCAGGCCAAGGTCACCGGCTACAAGACCGTCGGCGGAAACGGCAAGCCCACGCGCATCGACATCACCCTGGTGGTCTCTGACAGCTGGGAGCTGGGTCTGATATTGCGCCAGCTCGAAGTCATGATCGCTGAGGCGCGCGAGCGCGAAGCCAGCGCCAAGGAAAAGCCAGCCACTGCATGCAAAAAACCGCCGATGCTGGCACTGCCGGCACCGGGGCCACGCCTCTCATTCAGGGGAGATGAATGATGACCACGCTCGATGAGCTGTGGCGGCAGGGCGCCCTGCGCCGCCTGACGCGCCACCTGGAGACGACGCCGGCCCGGCCGGTGGTGGTGGTGCAGTATCGCACCGGTCAGCATTGCCCGAGCTGCGGCGGCACCGCCTGGTCGATCGGCCGGGAGACCGCCGAGTGTGGCCGCTGCGGCCTGCCGCTGGCGCTGGCGGCCACCGCCAGTGGCCGCGCCCACCATGTCGCGCGCACGCAGCTGCGCGCCACTGACACCGTGTCGTGAGGAGAGCCGAGATGACCGATTATGACCAGATCACGCGAGACCTGGCGATAAAGGCGACAGACGATGTGTCGCAGGCGGTCCGCCGCACGATCTCTCTACACCAGGACGTCGACGGCAAGATCGCGATTGCGATCGCTGCCGCCGCCACGACCTTGACCATCGCTGTCGCGATGATCCGGGCTCGCTATGGCTGCACCCCGGATGACGCCATCGAATGGCTGCTGGCGCAGCTGAAGCCTGGCCTGGCCGCCGGCATCGCAAAGGCCGTCGCCCAAGAAGCGCGGAACCGTTCGTCATGAGCACCTACTTTGCCCGTGAGCGGATCATCGACGCGCTGGCGTCGCTCGATCTCGCGCTCTCGCAGCTGACCGACCCCGCCGACCGGCAGCATATCCAGACCGCCCTGGCGGCGCTGGAAGTGGTCTCTCTGCGGCTGGACGCGCTGCCGCCCGCCGAGAGTCTGGGGGCGCTGTCAGCCCTGCTGCTGACCGTGCAGGCCGAATGGGGAGTCGACGCCGCCGACATCAAGTCGGACCGGCGGGAACAGCCGATCGCCGAGGCGCGTCAGGTGTGGTGCTGGCTGGCCAGGCACGCGACGCCGAGCAGCCTGCCGCGCATCGGCCGGTACATCGACCGCGACCACACGACCGTCAAGCACGCCGTCGCGCAGGTGGAGCGCCGGCGCCAGGCCGACGCGGCGTTCGCCCGCCGCCTCGATCGCCTCAAGCGCCGCGCCGACAAGCGCCTGACCCAGCGGGAGGAGACTGGATATGCATAAAGTCGACAGCAACAACGACCTCATCAAGGCCGTGCATGCAGCCGCGCGCCGTGCAGGGCTGGACGAGGAGACCCGGCGCGACCTGATGGAAAGCGCGACGGGCAAGCGATCGGCGGCGGCCATGACGCGCGCCGAGCTGGGCCGGGTACTGGACCGCATCAACGGCCTGCCAGCGGCCGCGCGCCCGACCGACCGACGGCCGCATCTGCCCAAGATCAGGGCGCTGTGGTGGGATCTGTACTGGCTGGGCGCCATCGACCAGCCAGGCGCGGATGCGCTGAGTGCGTTCGTCGCCCGCCAGACTGGCGTCGCGCGCATCGAATGGCTCAAGGCCGACCAGGCGCACCGGGTGATCGAGGCGCTGAAGGACTGGCTGACGCGCGAGGGCGTGCACTGGCCGCCGGCAGGCCATGCGCACCCACCGGAGATGTATGTCGCGCTGGCGGTGTGGGAGAAGCTGGAGGCGCTCGGCCTGGTCGGCCCCGGTGGCAGCCATGCCATGGCACGCTACGCGCAGGCCATGCGTGGATCGGATCGGCCGATGACCGCACGGGACTGGAACGACGCGACCCGGCAGATCGGCAAGCGCCTGCGCAAGGCCCTTGGCAAGGCGGTGCAGCCATGATTGGTCACCCCATCAATGCACTTGCAATGGCTGAGTCCGTAACGATAACATCGCCTTACAGTGGTGGCGTGGCATCGACGAGCGGGGGGGCTGGGTCGTGACCGATACACACGACAGGGCACCCGTCGCGGACGGGGCGATGCCGGCGGTGCGCGTGACGGCCGATTGGCCGGACCAGCTGGCCGACATCGCGGAGCTGATCGGCGCGCCGGCGGCGCTGACGCTGGCACGCGCCTATGGTGGCGGCTACCTGCGGGTGCCGCTGCGCCTGAGCGAGGATCACCGGCTGTCCCAGCTCATCGGCCATGAAGCGGCGGCGACATTCTGCCACCACTACGGTGGCGAGCGGCTGCAGCTGCCGCTGGCGGCGGCGCTCAACCGCCGGATGGCGCGTGAGGAGCTGCTCGCCGAGGTCCGGGCGCGCCGCCTGTCCATTTCCGCCGCAGCGCGACAGCTCGGCATGACCGCGCGTGCCATCCGCCGCATCGTGCGCCAGACCAACGAGGGCGCGGCGCGAGCGCGGCGCCTGCGGGCGGAGGCCAGAGACGCTCAGCGCGCCCAGCAGATTGACCTCGAGGACTGGTTGCGCCAACAAGGCTGAGCCAAAAAAAAGCCCCGCACACGGCGGGGCCAGGCTGGGGTGACGAACCGGAGACGACGACCAAACGTTCACAACAGCACCGGCTTAACAGCCGGTGCGGATATCAAGTGCCCGGACTGCCGTCCGGGCCGGCAGTGCCCGGAACTGCGGCCACAAATGCGCGCATGACGCGCACAAAACCACCCCTCGCCAAGATCGTCATCACGCTGCCGGCCAACCGCTGGAACGACGGCACCCTGACCGCGCTCGATGATGCCGGCAAGGTGCTGCTGGAATGCCCGGCGCGGGGCAAGGCGGACGGCAAACTCGCCGCCGCCGCCGGCAACCCGCTGCGCGACCCCACCCGTCGCAATGGCGACACGCCCACCGGCGGCTATGCCCCCACCGCCGTTCGCCGGTTCGAGAAGCGCGACGTGAAATTCGGCTGGGGGTTCATCCCGCTCGACCCCGTCAGCGGCGCGGCGCTGGCGGCCGAGAAAAACGGCCGGCGCGGCCTCGGCATTCATGGCGGTCGATCCCAGGACAAGCTGACCGCCACCGAGGGATGCGTGCGGGTGTTCGACCGGGATTTTCTGGCGCTTTCCGAGCTCGCCGGAACGCGGACGTTCAGCGTCGAGATCAGGGCTGATACCGCCGCCGTGATGGGAGTGGCGGCATGACCTGGGCGGACTGGCTTAAAATCCTGCTGCCGCTGTTCGCCTCGCTGGTGTCGCTGGGGGCTGGCGGCTGGCTGGTGGCGCTCGGGCGCACCTTCGCCAAGCGCGAGGACATTTCCGCCATCAACGAGCGGCTGGCGGCCGACACCAACCAGCTGAACCGCCGCCTGGCCTCCATCGACCAGCGGATCACCATCGTCGAGGGCGAGGTCAAGGCCTTCCCCACCGGCGAACAGCTCCATGCCGACGTGCGCGATCTTTCCGAGCGGATGGCGCGCATGGAGGCCGAGCTGGGCGGCGCTGTGCGCCAAATGGCCACCACAAACCAGCTGATCACGGATCTGCTCACGCGCCTCGCCAACCAATCGCTCGACAGGATCGGCCGATGAACCGCTTTCCCGACATCCTCGCGGAAGATCAGCGCCTGGCGCTCCTGCGCTTCCTGGCCGATGTGCCGGGCTGGGCCGCCAACTCGTCGGTGCTGCAGACGGCGCTGAACGCCATCGGCCATGCGATCAGCCGGGACAAGGTGCATACCGAATTGGCGTGGCTGGCCGAACAGGGGCTGGTGAAGCTGGAGACGCTACCGGGCATTCAGGTGGCGACGCTCACCGAGCGCGGCCACGATGCATCGGTCGGGCTGTCTGTGGTGCCAGGCGTCAAACGCCCCCGGCCGGGTGCATGACATGGGCCGCAAATCATCCATCGATCGGCTGCCCGCTCATGTGAAGGCGGAGATCGACGCCGCGCTGAAGCGCGGCGCGACGCTGGATGAAGTGGTGGCCGCCGTGCAGGCGCTGGGCGCCGACATCAGCCGGTCGGCGGTCGGGCGCTACGCCCAGAAGGCCGAGGAAGTGGCGAAGACCATGCGCGAGGCACAGGCGATTTCCGCCCAGCTCGCGCCGACGCTCGCTGGCATGGCCGACGCCAAGACCGGCCGACTGATCAACGAAATGTTCCAGACGCTGGTGTTCAACCACCTGATCAAGGCGGCCCGCGAAGGCGACGACGCCGGCAGCACCTCCAAAGACCTGATGCAGCTCGGCCGCGCCATCAAGGAGTCGCAGCAGGCCGCCAATCTGGATGTCGCCCGCGAGATGAAGATCCGCGACGACGAGCGCCGCCAGGCACGCGAAGCGGCGGTCGCGGCGGTCGAGAAGGTGGCCCGCACCAGCGGTGGCCTGACGCGGGAGACGATCGACGCCATCCGGGCTGAAATCCTGGGCGTCGCCCCATGAGCGCGGCGCGCTACACCCAGGCCCAGTATGCCCCGGCGCTCACCGAGGCGATCTACGTCTGGGCAGCCCGGTGGTGGGCCACCACGGGCGCGTCGGCGGCGGATCAGGCGCGCCGCGTGGGCGTACCCCTGTTTGTCCTGAAGGAATGGCAGCGTCAGGTGGCGCGGGCCGAGGCTGAAACGGCGGCCGATGAGGCGGCCGCAGACGCGGAGATTGGTGATGTCGAACGAGAATGTATCAGCCCAGCAGCTGCGTCTGTTCATCGAGCGGATCGAGCGACTGGAGGAGGAAAAGAAGGGCATCGCCGAGGATGTCCGCGCCGTGTTCAGCGAGGCGAAGTCGCAAGGCTTCGATGCGAGGACCATGCGGACGATCCTGAAACTGCGGGCCATGGACAAGCTCAAGCGCATGGAGATGGAAGCGCTCGAGGAGACCTACCGAAGGGCGCTCGGTCTGCTGGACTGACGTCGCCCGTCGATACGACCCCCGGCGACAAGACCGAACCCCGCGCACTGCCCGGCCTGCGGCACGCCCCTACTGCATCACCCGGACCATCATGGGTCGAGCAGGTCGAACCGCCGGTCCTGGCTCCGTTGGTGGTATCGCCTAAGGCGCGTCGAACGGGCGTTGATGGCCGATTGAAGCGGATGGCTGCCAGCCCGGTCGCCGGCATGCGCACCCAGGCAATCAACGAGCTGGCACGGCGGCAGCAGGAAGACGCCCGGCGGGCCAGCCCGGTGGAACAGGCCATCCGGTTTCTCCGCGCGCGCGGCCACGTCATCTACCGCATGGACGTCGAGGATGGGCCGGCCGACCGATGGGTTTGCGATGCATCCAGAAACGTCACCGCCGACCAGCTGTTGGCGAAGGCGGCAAGCAAAGGTTGGGGGAATGCGTCATGATCGTCGTGTCGATAGAGCTGCATAGCGCCGTCACGGGCGAGATCACGCTGCTCAATCAGGTTGTCATCGACAACATCGGCGGCACCCAAAAGCTTGGCGACTACCGCGTCCGGTCGTTCCGTCGTGGCGTGGATGCCGTCGCGTCTCGGTTGGCGGAAAAGGGAAAGGTCCGCGAGGGGCGGGTCTTGCGACACCGGCGGCTCGATGAGCCGGTGCTGACGCTGCTGCGCAAGGCCCTGCAGGAGATGTGGTACTGATGGCCGATGTCCCCTCCCTCCCGCCCACGCTGGCCGAGGCGCTGGAAGACTATATCCGACGCCTGAAGGAGATTTGCCCGGTCGGCGGATCGGCACGCGGCAGTGTGTCGCTGACCATCGTCACCCGAGCCAACGGCCAGCGCACCATCGGCCTGCGCGGCAGCAGCATTTCCGGCCGGGCATCCTTCACCCTGAAAGGCGGCGACAAATGACCACTATTCGTACTCGCCGCCGCTTCAAGCGCGATCCTCATGACTGGTATTGCGAGAGCCGTTATGCGGTCGAGGCGCTGCTCGATCACTGCCAGTTCTTCGGCGAGGTCTACGACCCCGCGTGCGGTCGTGGCAATATCCCCGAGGTCTTCCGCGCGCGCGGCAATCCGGTGCGCGCCACCGATCTGGTCGATCGTGGCTATGCCGGCCTTGATGGTGTGATGGATTTCCTCACTGCCGACGTGGCGCCGGTCGACAATATCGTCACCAACCCGCCCTACAATTACCGCCGGGGCATCGCTGAGGCGTTCATCCACAAGGCGCTCAGCCTCGCGCGCCGTCGGGTGGCGGTGTTCGTGCCCATCGCCTTCACGACCGGCATGGGCCGCTATGATCGCCTGTTCTCAACGGCCAGACCATCACACGAGCTGGTGTTCGCCGAGCGGATGACCTGTCCGCCGGGGCGGTTGATCGAGGCCTTCGACTCGCGAGCTTTCAAGGGTGGCAAGCAGGATTTCATCTGGCTGGTCTGGACCCGAAAGGGCATCGCCGATCCGCAGTGGTGCGGCCCGACCGACAAAATCTGGATCGCGCCCCGCCCGCTCGATGTGCGTCGTCAGCGCGCGGCATAGGAGGCGATGGAGATGACTGCATCACGGCGATGTGCGGTCTGCCAGCACTGGCGACGGCTGGAGGCGGCAGACGGTGGGCCGGCCCGCCGGCGCGGCATCTGCGCGAAGGGTATTGGCCCCCGCTGGAGCTTTGGTCATGTCACCGACGAGGCCGCCGGCGCGCAGTGCCAGCACTACCGCCAGGAGGTGGCGGCATGAGCGATTTCGAGACCGCACGGGCTGAAAACATGCAGTTGCCGGCGGCGCTGACGGCCGGTCCGAGGGAGAGCATCTTCCTCAAATATCAGTCGATGCTGTTCACCACGGTGTCTCAGAACGCGCTGACCGTCTGCGAGAAATCGCGGCGTATCGGTGCCACCTGGAGCATCGCCGCCTATGCGGTGCTGACATCGGCTGCCCAGCGCACCGCTGGCGGCATGGATAGCCTGTACATCGGCTATAACTATGAAATGGCGCGTGAGTTCATTGATGCCGCCGCCATGTTCGCCAAGGCTTTCCTGAAGGTGGGTGCCGAGGTCGGCGAGTTTCTGTTCGACGATCAGACCGCCGATGGCGAGACGCGGCAGATCAAGGCGTTCCGCATCAGCTTCGGCAGCGGCTTCGAGATCGTCGCGCTGTCCAGCAAGCCGCGATCGCTGCGTGGCAAACAGGGCTTCGTCATCATCGACGAGGCGGCCTTCCACGACAGTCTCGACGAGCTGCTGAAGGCCGCCCTGGCGCTGCTGATGTGGGGTGGTCGGGTGCTGGTTATCTCGACCCATCACGGCGACATGAACCCGTTCAATGAGCTGATCCAGCAGATCAGGGCGGGCAAGCGCAAGGGCAAGGTGCTGCGCATCACCTTCGACGACGCGATCAGCGACGGCCT
>CAUJIW010000044.1 GCA_963205175.1 Pseudomonadota bacterium | reverse complement strand
CTCAAGTTGTTTGTGGCGGTATCGGGAAAATAAAGCATCTGGAGGCGCCGTGGAGATATTTGGCGTCGTTGAATCTCTGGAAATAACCAGAGTCGCGGACGGGGGGATATTGCACCTGAAAAATCGCAAGTGCCCGTATGCCGGCCGCGATAATGGAGTTCGCGGGCGCTGACGGCCGTCCGCGCGATCATGTTTCGGATCTTGGGGGAGAGAAAAATGAACACGACTACGAGGATCGCTCTGGCCACATCGACGGCCATGATGATGGCGGGCGTTGCGGCGCCAGCCTGGGCGAACGCCGAAGGCGCGGCGGATTCAGTCATCGGCGAGATCATCGTCACTGCCAACAAGCGCAGCGAGAGCATCAGCAAGGTTGGCGCCAGCATCAGCGCGTTCGACACCCAGATGCTCGAAAATCGCAACATCGGCAACGCGGAGGAACTCGCCCAGACGATCCCCGGCATGGCGCTGGCGCCGTCGACGCACGGCACGCCGGTATTCACCCTGCGCGGCATCGGCTACAATGCCGACGCGCTGGGCGTCTATCCGGCGGTCAGCGTGTCCATGGATCAGGCGCCGATGCCGTTTCCGGTGCTGGCGGGACATTCCATGTACGATCTGGAGCGGGTGGAGGTGCTGAAAGGCCCGCAGGGTACCCTGTTCGGTCAGAACTCCACCGGTGGCGCCATCAACTATATCGCCGCCAAGCCGACGGAGGCGCTGGAGGCGGGGTTCAACCTCGAATATGGCCGCTTCAACGAGGTTCGTGGCACTGCGTATCTCAGCGGTCCGGTCACCGATACGCTGGGCGTCCGCCTGGCCGTGGACGCCGCCCATCGCGACGGCTGGCAATACAGCACCAGCCGCAATGACAAGAATGGCGAGCAGAACTACGTCGCCGCGCGCCTGGTCACCGTGTGGGCGCCCAACGAGCGCACCCGCTTCGAACTCAATATCAACGGCTCGGTCGACCGCTCCGAGCCTCAGGCGCTGCAGATCATCGCCTCGATGCCCTCGACCCCGGCCGCGCCGACGTTCGAGGAGCTGAACGTCCCCCTGTCGCCGAAGAAAATCCGCGCCGCTGACTGGTCCATTGTCGGGCGGTCGGAAAACGAGTTGCAGTCGGCCACCGACGCGGCCGAGCCGGATGGCAATCGCAAGCTTTTCCAGGCCTTCCTGCGCGCTGATTATGATGTATCGGACGAGATCACGCTGACCTCGATCTCCACCTACAATCATCTGAAACAGGAGATGTCGTTCGATCTCGACGGCTCGGCCTATCAGCTTGTCGACAACCCGCGTGACGACGGCAAAATCTCCGATTTCAGCCAGGAGCTGCGACTGTCGAATGCCTCGACGCCGGGCGCCACGTTCCGCTGGACCGTCGGTGGAAATTACAACCACAGCAAGGTCGAGGAATATCAGGACATCACCTATGGTCACAATTCACTGAGCAACGCCGGCACCAACTACATTCACATCAGCGGCGTCGACAACCGCGGCCGGATGAATTCCTACGCGGCGTTCGCCAATGGGGAATATGACGTCACCGAGCAGATCACGCTGAAGGCGGCCGCCCGCTACACCAAGTCGTCGAACAAGAACTCGATGTGCAATCTCGATCCGGTGGCGGACCAGAATGTCGCCGAGCTGTTCATGCTGCTGGGCGAACTGGTTGGCGGGCAGAGCGTGACGCTGCTGCCCGGCGACTGCTACACGCTCAACGCCGACAATCTGCCGGGCGACGTCTTCCGCAACAACCTGAAGGAAGACAATGTGTCGTGGCGGGTCGGCGTCGACTTCAAGGCCTCGGCCACCACGCTGCTCTATGCCAATATTTCCCGCGGCTACAAGGCGGGCAGCTTCCCGGTGATCACCGCCTCGTTGCAGTCCCAGCTGCTGCCGGCCAAACAGGAATCGGTGACCGCCTACGAGGCCGGATTCAAGACCCGGCTGGCCGACAACATGGTGCAGCTCAGCGGCGCGATTTTCTATCAGGACTACCGCGACAAGCAGGTGCAGGGCACCGTCGCCACCGGCCTGTTCGGTTTGCTGCAGCGCCTCGACAACCTGCCGAAATCGCACATCTTCGGTGTCGAGGCGGACGTCGTCGTGCGCCCGGTCGAGGGGCTGACGCTGACCGGCTCGGCCAGCTACCTCAAGACCGAGGTCGACCGCTATTCGGGCATCAGTGTGTTCGGCGATCCGGTGGACTTCGCCGGCAGCCGACTGCCGTTCGCACCAAAATGGACGCTGGTGGGTGACATCGACTACCGCCTGCCGATGGAGTCGGGCGGCACGCTATTTGTCGGCGCCGGGGTCAATTACCGCACGAGCGTCGATACCTATGTCGGCGGCAGTACGCTGGCGATCCCCGACAACGGCGTCAATCGCTGGCGTTCCCGCATCCCGTTCAAGATCGACGGCTATGCCCTGGTCGATGCCCGGCTGGGCTATGAGTTTCCCGGTGACAAGGTCACGGTTTCGGTGTGGGGGCGCAACATCTTCAACAAATATCACGTCCAGAACGTGATTTCCTACAACGACATCATCACCCAGGCGGTCGGCCAGCCGGCGACCTACGGTGTCGCCCTGAAGATCCGCTGGAACTAGGGGGGGGTACAGAGGGGTCGATAGGGGGGGGGTGCGCCGGGGTCTTGGGGCACGCCCCCGCATCGCGCATGATGCGGGCCGGCACAGGGCGGCCGGGGTGGCCAGACGGGTCGCGCGATCATGATTGCCTTGTGGAACAAGACGGGGTGAGGGGAGACGGATGCGAACGGAACAGGCGATCAGGGCGGCACGGCGCCAGTCACTGTCGACCATGCTGCGGCGCTCGGCGCGGCGGCACGGGGAGCGCACGGCGATCCTGTGTGGCGACACCTGCTGGAGCTATGCCGAGCTTGACGGTATCGTCGATCGTCTCGCCGCTGGTCTCGTCGATCTTGGCATCCAGCCCGGCGACCGGATCGCGCTGCTGGCGCGCAACAGCCACGCTTTCGTCGCGCTGCGCTTCGCCGTCGCCCGGGCCGACGCCGTGCTGGTGCCGATCAATTTCATGCTCAATGCCGAGGATGTCGGCTATATTCTCACCCACTCCGGCGCCCGGTTGCTGTTCGCCGACGTGACGACCATCGAGGTCGCCCGCGCCGCGGCGCCGCCGACCGTCGAGGCGCTGTTCGGCATCCCGGGCGAACTCGACGGGCCGCCGGCGGGCGTGCCGTCGTGGGAGGAACTGCCGCGTGACGCCGCGCCGCCGCCGGAGACGCGCGGTGGCGAGGATCTGCTGCAGATCGTCTATACCAGCGGTACGGAATCCCGCCCCAAGGGCGCCATGCTCTCGCACGACAGCGTGCTGTGGGAATATCTCAGCTGCATCGTCGACTGCGAGTGGACCGCCGACACCGTGGCGCTGCACGCGATGCCGCTGTTCCACTGCGCCCAGCTTGATTGCATGATCGGCCCGGCGCTGCAGGTGGGCGCCACCAACATCGTCACCGGCCGGCCGGTGGCGGAAAACATCATCGACCTGCTGGCCCGCCACCGGGTGACGTCGTTCTTCGCGCCGCCGACGGTGTGGATTTCGCTGCTGCGGTCGCCGGCGTTCGACCAGCACGACCTCGGCCGGCTCGCCAAGGGCTATTACGGCGCCTCGATCATGCCGGTGGAAGTGCTGCGCGAGCTGCGCGAGCGGCTGCCGGGGCTGCGGCTGTGGAACCTCTACGGCCAGACGGAAATCGCGCCGGTGGCGACGATCCTGTTCCCCGAGGAACACGCCGCCAAGCTGGGCTCGGCCGGCCGGCCGACCCTGCACGTGGAAACCCGCGTCGTCGACGAGGCGATGGCCGACGTGGCGCCGGGCGAGATCGGCGAGATCGTCCATCGCTCGCCGCAGCTGCTCACCGGCTACTGGAACGATCCCGAGAAGACGGCGGAGGCTTTCGCCGGCGGCTGGTTCCACAGCGGCGACCTCGGCGTGCTCGACGACGAGGGCTACCTGACGGTGATCGACCGCTAGAAGGACATGATCAAGACCGGCGGCGAGAACGTCGCCTCGCGCGAGGTGGAGGAGGCGCTCTACCTCCACCCGGCGGTCAGCGAGGTGGCGGTGGTTGGCCTGCCCGATCCGCGCTGGATCGAGGCGGTCTCGGCGGTGATCGTGCTGCGGGACGGCAAGGACGCCAGCGTCGAGGAGATCATCGCCCATTGCAGCGTGCATCTGTCGGGCTTCAAGGTGCCCAAGAAGGTGATTTTCCAGGACAGCCTGCCGCGCAACGCCAGCGGCAAGATCCTCAAGCGCGACCTGCGCCTGTCGCTGCTGCCCTGAGGGGCGGAAGGGGAGGTGGGCGGCAATATATATTGTTCCCTGAAATTCTACTGTCCCCGGAAATTCCCGGAAATTCCCGGAAATTCTAGAAATTCTAGGGACAATATACTGATTAATGTACATCGCTGCCTTGGTGGCTGATCCTCGCCCGTCCTCAGATGGACGGGTCGATGGCCGGTACCGCCGCGGTTCAACGGCATTCTGATCGTGCCAAAGCCCGCCAGCGGCTACTGTGGCTGCTCAGCGGCCGCGTGCGGCGGGTTTGCCGGGCCTGCCGGCCTTGACCGGATGAGTGCCCTTCAGCGCGTTGATGTCATGACGCAGGCGCGCCATCACTTCGGGATGGTCGGTGAGCACGCCGTTGACCCCGAGCTGGACGAGTTGGTCGAGATCCTCGTAAGGGTCGGCGATGGCGGAGACCCACACCGGCAGGCCAAGATCATGCACCCGCTGCACCAGGCAGGACCGCGAGCCGGCATCGCGGCGCAGCCCGGCGAGCACGGCGCGCCGGCGC
>CAUJIW010000043.1 GCA_963205175.1 Pseudomonadota bacterium | reverse complement strand
CCGCACGGTGTCCGACAAGATCCGCATCGGCCGCACCATGGAACAGGCGCTGATGGATACCGCCCAACGGATCAACACGCCCGAATTCCAGTTCTTCGTCATCACTCTGGCGATTCAGCGCGAGACCGGCGGCAACCTTGCTGAAACGCTCGGCAACCTTTCCGACGTACTGCGCAAGCGGATGCAGATGAAGCTGAAGATCAAGGCGATGTCGTCGGAGGCCAAGGCCAGCGCCTACATCGTCGGTGCCCTGCCATTCCTGGTGTTTGGCATCGTCTCCGCCATGAACCCTGGCTATGTCGCCCCCTTCACCGAAGACGTGCGACTGATGATCGCCGGCGGCGGCGCCTTGGTCTGGATGGGCATCGGCTGTGCCATCATGGCCAAGATGATCAACTTCGAAATCTGAGGGAAAGCCAGACATGAACCCCCAGAAATTCGATCTCCCCTTTGGCATGACACCGATCGATCTCGCCACGCTGATGGCGGGCGTGGCGGTATTCATGGTGATCCTCGCCATCTGGGCGGCAACGACGGTGCGCGATCCCATGCGCAGCCGCATCAAGGGATTGCAGGAGCGCCGCGACCAGCTGAAGGCCGGCATCACCACCTCACGCAAGCGCATGGCGGTCGTCAACAAGGTCGACGCCACAGAGGCGATGCGCAACATCCTCAACCGCTTCAAGGTGCTGCAGGACGAGCAGAGCCGGACGGCCGCCGAGCGGCTGGCGCAAGCCGGCTGGCGCTCGAAGGACGCGGTGGTCACCTATCAGTTTGCCCGTCTGGTGGCGCCTGTCGCGCTCGGCCTGATTGCGCTTTTCATGATCTACATCCTCGGTGTCATGGAGGGCAAAACGCCGATGATGAAGGCGCTGGCGGCCCTTGGCGCCGTGCTCGCCGGCTACAAACTGCCAGACCTCGTTGTCACCAACACCGTGCAGAAGCGTTCGGATGCCATCCGCAAGGGCCTGCCGGACGCGCTCGATCTGCTGGTGATCTGTGCCGAGGCCGGTCTCACCGTCGACGCCGCGTTCAACCGCGTCGCGCGTGAGCTGGGTTTGGCCTTCCCGGAACTCGCCGACGAATTCACGCTGACCGCCATTGAGCTGGGCTTCCTGCAGGACCGCCGGCAGGCGCTCGACAACCTGTCGAAGCGCGTCGAGTTGCAGGCCATGCGCGGCGTGGTGACGACACTGATCCAGACCGAGAAATACGGTACGCCGCTGGCCTCGTCCCTGCGCGTGCTGTCGGCGGAGTTCCGCAACGAGCGGATGATGCGCGCGGAGGAAAAGGCCGCCCGATTGCCGGCGATCATGACCGTGCCGCTGATCCTGTTCATCCTGCCGACACTGTTCGTCGTCATACTGGGTCCAGCGGCGTGCTCGATCTCCGACAAGTTCATCAACAAGGGCAACTAGGGCGCGCGAGCCGGCGCGCCCGCCCCGCCGAACGGATCGGGGTGGCTCAGCGCACCGGAAACACGGGCGCCCGCTTCGCGCGGAATGCCGCCACGCCCTCGATGTGGTCAGGCCCGGTAAAGGCATCGTTGAACTGCGCCACCGTCTCGGCATCGTCGTCCGCCTGACCGTCGAGAATGCGCCGGACAATCCGCTTGGTCGCCCGCACCGTATGCTGCGACGTGGCGGCGATCGATGCCGCCAGCGAGAGCGTCGATGCCCGCAGGTCCTCCGCCGGCACCACGTGATCCACCAGCCCCATGGTCAGTGCCTCGTCGGCCGAGACCAGCCGGCCGGTATAGAGCAGCCACTTGGCGCGCGACGGCCCGACGAGATCGACCAGCAGCTTGGTGTCGTGCAGCGGATAGACCAGCCCCAGCTTGGCTGGCGTGATGCCCAGCCGTGCGGTGTGCGAGGCCACCCGCAGGTCACAGGCGATGGCCAGACCGCAGCCGGCACCAACACAGGCCCCGTCGACCTCGGCAATGGTCGGCTTGGCCAGCCGGGCCAGCTGCACCTGGGTGGCACGGATCGCCGCCTGGTTGGCCTCGCGCCAGGCGGGCTCGGCGGCGAACTGGGCGAACTCCTCGATGTCGGCACCGGCGCAGAACATGCCGGGTGTCGCCGACCCCAGCACCATCACCTTGACACGCGGATCATTCTCCACGGTCGTCAGCAGCGCCGGCAACACATCCCACATCGCCTGACTGACCGCATTCTTCCTGTCCGGCCGGTTGAGCATCAGCCGGGCGACATCGCCCTCGACCGTCAGCGTGATCAGATCCGTCATAAAGCCACCTCCACTGGGAAGGCCCATCGATAGGCAGATTTCCCGCCGGTGAAAAGCGCCGGCGGCGCGACCGGCTCAGTCTGTAAGACGGACGCGCCACCACACGAAAAAAGGGCCCGGGCGATGGCACCCCGGGCCCTGCAGTCAGGCCGACTTGGATTGGACAGGGCGCTCAGGCCGCAGGCTGGCCGAGCACGTTCAGTGCTTCCTTGAACTTCTTCTGCGCAGCGCGCCGGTTGCCTTCCTCGCACAGCTTGATGCCGGTCTGGCGGAGTACCAGGGCGCGCTTGGCCTCCTTGGTTTCACCGGCAGCGCTGGCGGCCTGCTCGATCTGCGCCGGCATCGCCTGGCAGACCTCGGCATCGGACTGGGCCAAAGACGCACCGCTCAGCATGGTCGTGGACGCCAGCAGAGCTGCGACAAACATCAGTGGACGCATCATGTTCAATTCCTCATTCCCTGCGCGGCACGGGGGTTGCCGCTAAATTGAGCCATACTCAGAACATGCAGTATGATTTAAGTGCCGCTCAGCTGAGTGTCAAGCCGGTTTGTTGCGGCGCGTCATTATTCTGAGTAATACACAAAATCTACCCGTACCGTCGGGGTATCGCCACCATGCCGGCGAAACAGAAAAACGGCGACGCACGCCAAGGCATGCGTCGCCGTTTAGTGTCCCGGTCACACCTGCTCAGGCTTGTGGCGTCACCGGCGCGCACCCGCGGCATGCAGGACATGCCGACGGTCGCGCTTACCTCGACGCAAGAAGCCAGCCAGCCGGCCAGACACCTAACTTGTTGTTTTGAAAAAGAATCGCCTGACACACTCA
>CAUJIW010000042.1 GCA_963205175.1 Pseudomonadota bacterium | reverse complement strand
GAAGGCCGAGCGCGGCCCCGAATTGCGGTTCTTCGTCGATGTGATGCTGCGGCCGGGCAACGACTTGCTGTTTCAACGCATCAACACCGCGTCGACCGAGGCGACCCTGCCGGTCCTGCGGGACATGATCGGCGCCGGGATCGGTGAAGGACGTTTCGATGCACCCGACGCGGGCCTGGTCGCCGAGGCGATCCTGGCGCTGTTGCAGGGCCGTCGCGCCCATCTGCGCGCTGCGATTGCCGCGGCCGGCGCCGGCGACCTCGAGGCGGCGACGCAGATCCTCGAGGACCGGTTGATCGCCGAGGGGCGGCTGATCGACCGGCTGCTCGGCCTGCCGCCCGGCAGCGTCGCCCTGTCCGACCCCGACGACAACCGCCGGACACTGACCGCGATAACCGCCCGTACCGACCCCTGACCGAACGGCGAACCGGTTTCGCACAAGCACCACCGATGCTGCATGCCATGACGGCCGCCGACAGCAATTGACCCAGACCTGACCCCGGAGACGGCCCATGACCACCCCAGAGCACTCCACCGACACGCGCGCGCAGGCCAAGCCGGACTGGGCGATGAGCAGGCGCGAGGCCGAACGCGCCCGGCGCGCCCAGGCGGGGCTGCCGCCCCGGCGTCGCAAATGGCCGTGGATCGTTCTGGCCGGGCTGCTGGCGATCGGCGCGGCCTATTCCTACAACCGCGCCACCCTCGCCCCGGCGCCGGACGCGCTGGTTGCGACCTCTGCGGCGCCGTCCGAGCCGGTGATGCAGATCAACCCGGTCGAGATGGCGGTGCTGCAGCCGCAGACCCTGCAACGGACCGTGCGGGTGATCGGCACCCTTGAACCGGCGCGCCAGACCCAGCTTTCGGCGCAGGTGAATGGCCGGATCGAAACGGTGCTGGTCCAGCCCGGCAACCGGGTGCGCGAAGGCGACGTGCTGGCGCAGGTCGATGTCGAGACCCTGACGCTCGAACTGCGGCAGGTCCGCAGCAACACCGATGCCGCCCGCGCCCAGCTGGGGCTGGCCGAGGTTCAACTGGAGCGGGCCCAGCAGCTCATCGAGCGCGGCGTCAGCACCACATCGAGCCTCGACGAGGCGCGCAGCACCGTCGCGCAGCTGCGCGCCAGTGTCAGCGCGCTGGCCGATCAGGTTGCCGGGGCGGAACTGCGGCTGCGCAACGCCACGGTGCTTGCGCCCTATGACGGCGTGGTCTCGGCGCGGTCGGCGGAGCCGGGGCAATATGTTGCCATCGGCACGCCGCTGCTCAGCGTGGTCGATCTGACCACGGTCGAGATGCAGGCGAGCGCGGCGGTCGGCTCGGGGGCGCTGCTGGCGCCGGGCCAGAAGGTCTCGGTCCGGGTCGACGGCATTCACGGCCGCGAGTTCGCCGGCACCGTCACCCGCATCAACCCGGTGGCCGAGCCGGGAACCCGCACCATCCCGGTCTATATCCGCATCGACAACGCCGACGGGGTGCTGCTGGGCGGCATGTTCGGCGTCGGCCAGATCGTGGTCGAGGAGGCGCCGGACTCGCTGGCCGTTCCGGCGGCGGCCCTGCGCGAGGATGCGGACGGCTACCACCTGTTGCAGATCGCCGATGGCCGGCTGGTGCGCCGTCCGGTCGAGACCGGCGGCGACTGGTCCGGCGGCTTGATCCGCATCCTCCGGGGCGTGGAGGCCGGGCAGACCGTCGTGACCGCACCGCTGCCGTCGCTCAACGATGGCGATGCCGTCCAGATCGTCGAGGACTGACCCCATGTTCCTGACCCGCATCAGCGTCAACGCCCCGGTTTTCGCCACCATGATCATGGTCGCCCTGATGGTCATCGGCGGCTACTCATTCATGCGCCTGCCCATCGAGCAACTGCCGGACGTGGATTTCCCGGTGGTCGCGGTGGTGGTGAGCTACCCCGGCGCCGCCCCCGAGGCGGTGGAGAGCGACATCATCGAGCCCATCGAGCAATCGGTGAACACCATCAGCGGCATCGACTACATCCAGTCGACCGCCCGCGCCGGCGAGGCGCTGGTGATCCTGTTCTTCGAGATGGATGTGGACAGCGCCACCGCCATGCAGGAGGTCCGCGACCGCCTCGGCACCATCCAGGCGGCGTTTCCCGACAATGCCAACACGCCGCTCTTGTTCAAGTTCGACCCGGCCGAACTGCCGGTGGTGTCGCTGGCGGTCAGTTCGGACGAGATGTCGCTGCGCGACCTGACGGCGCTGACCGAGGATGTGATCCAGCCGCGCATATCCGCGATCCAGGGGGTCGGGCGGGCCTCGGTCGTGGGCGGCATCCCGCGCCAGCTCAACGTGCTGGTCGACCCCGACCGCCTGTCGGCCTTCGGCGTCGGCGTCGGAGAGGTCACGGCGGCGCTGGGGCAGGACAACCAGGACCTGCCCGCGGGCTCCATCGAGGACGGGCTGGCGGTGCAGTCGATCCAGGTCGAGGGCCGGATCGAGAATGCGGCGGATTTCCTCGACATCATCGTCGCCCGGCGCGGCGGCCAGCCGGTGCGCCTGCGCGACGTGGCGACGCTGGTTGACGGCGAGGCCGAGGCCCAGAGCATCGCGCTGCTCAACGGCGAGGCCGCCCTGGCGGTGGACGTGGTCAAGACCCAAGGGTCCAACACCGTCGAGGTGGCCGAGAACATCCGCCATGCGGTGGCAGGACTGATGGCCGGAGACCTGCCCGCGAGCGTGTCGGTCGAGATCGTGCGCGACAATGCGGTGGCGGTCGAGGAAAGCTATCACGGGGTCCAGAACATGATGGTCGAGGGCGCGGCCCTCGCGGTGCTCATCGTGTTCCTGTTTCTCAACTCGTGGCGATCGACCGTCATCACCGGGCTGACGCTGCCGATCTCGGTGATCGGCACCATGACGGTGCTGTATTTCCTTGGCTTCACGCTCAACATCATGACGCTTCTGGCGCTCAGCCTGGCCATTGGCCTGCTGATCGACGACGCCATCGTGGTGCGCGAAAACATCATGCGCCATCTGCATATGGGCAAGTCGCACCGGCAGGCCGCGCTGGAGGGCACCAACGAGATCGGCCTCGCCGTGCTCGCCACCACGCTGTCGATCGTGGCGGTGTTCCTGCCGGTCGCCTTCATGGACGGCATCATCGGCAGGTTCTTCCTGCAGTTTGGCGTGACCGTATCGGTCGCCGTGCTGATCTCGCTGTTCGTGGCCTTCACGCTCGACCCGATGATGTCCTCGGTCTGGTATGACCCGGCGGGCCGGCCCGATGCCAGGCGCGGCCCGCTGGGGCGGCTGGTGGCGCGGTTCGGCCGGTTCTTCGACTGGCTGGGCCAGGGCTACCGGGCGCTCTTGCGCTGGAGCCTGCGCCACCGGATCACCACGCTTGGCGTGGCGCTGGCGGCCTTTGTCGGCAGCTTCTTCCTGGTGCCCTATGTCGGGGTCGAATTCGCCCCCGCGGTCGACAACAGCACCTTCCAGGTGCAGGTCGAGACCCCTGTCGGCTCGTCGCTTGCCTATACCACCACCAAGGTCCGTCAGGTTGACCGGGTGCTGCGCGCCTTTCCGGAGGTGACCGGCACCTATGCCACCATCGCGGGTGCGGGTTCCAACGGCCAGAACAGCGCCACCGTCGCCGTGACCATGGTCAGCGCCTCCGAGCGCGTCCGCAGCCCGCAGGACATGACGCTGCCGGTGCGCGAGGCGCTTGCGGCGATCCCCGGCATCGAGGTCACGGTCGGCGCGGCCGGGGGGCTCGGCGGGGATTCGGCGCCGGTGCAGATCAACATCTACGGCGACAATCTCGATGTGCTGGGGCCGCTGGCGGACCGGCTGGTGCGCGCGCTGCAGACCATTGACGGGCTGGAAGACGTCTCGTCCAGCCTCGATGCCGCCCAGCCGGTGCTGGGCGTGCGCATCAACCGCGACGCGGCCAGCGATCTTGGCGTGTCGCTGCAACAGATCGGCGCGACCCTGCGCCCGATGCTGGGCGGCGATGACGTCAGTGACTGGACCTCGCCCGACGGGCGCAGCTTTTCGGTGACGGTGCGGCTGCCCGAGGAGATGCGCCACGACATCGACGTGCTCCGCGCGCTGCCGGTCGCCCAGAGTGGCGGCGCGGGCATGGTGCGGCTCGATCAGGTTGCCGATATCGTGCAATCCTTTGGCCCGTCCGAGATCCTGCGGCGCGACCTGTCGCGCCAGGTGCTGGTCAGCGCCAACCTCTCGGGCGTGACGCTTGGCGATGTGATGCCGCAGGTGCAGGCGGCGATGGATGCGCTCGACCTGCCGACCGGCTACCGCGTCAGCGCCGGCGGCGACGCCGAACAGTTGGCCGAGACGGCCGCGGCGGCCGGTCTGGCGCTGGTTCTGGCGGTGGTGTTCATCTACCTGGTGCTGGCATCGCAGTTCGGCAGCTTCCTGCAGCCTGTGGCCATCATGGCCTCGCTGCCGCTGGCGCTGGTGGGGGTGATGCTGGGGCTGATGGCGGGCGGCTCGACGCTCAACATGTTCTCGATGATCGGCTTCATCATGCTGATGGGCCTGGTGGTCAAGAACGCCATCCTGCTGGTGGACAACGCCAACCAGCAGATGCGCGAACAGGGGATGAACCTCTACGATGCCCTGCTGGCGGCCGGAACGACCCGGTTCCGCCCGATCATCATGACCAGTCTGGCGATGATTTTCGGGATGTTGCCGCTGGCGCTCAACATTCACGAGGGCTCGGGCCAGAACGCCCCCATGGCCCATGCCGTGATCGGCGGCCTGATCTCGTCGACCATCCTCACGCTGGTGGTGGTGCCGGTGGTGCTGACCTATGTCGACAGCTTCGGCCGGATGGCGCGGCGCTGGTTCCCCAAGGCGCCGGAAGACGAAACGCCGGACGGCGCGCCGCTCCAGGCCGGGCGCAGCTGAACTGCGCGCGGCAGGTGCGGCATTTGCCCGGTGCGGCGCGGTCGCCATCGGCCCGCGTCACCCGCCCAGGCGCTGCCCCCCGAGGATGACTTCGGAAAGCCGCAGGTCGGGTGACAGCACCACCAGATCGGCAACCGCGCCGGCGGCGATCCGGCCACGGCCGGACAGGCCGAGATAATCGGCCGGAATGGTGGCGCAGCGGGCCGCGGCATCGTGCAGGGGCAGGTCGATCTCGACCAGATTGCGGAAGGCCTGCAACATCGACAGGCACGACCCGGCCAGCGTGCCGTCAGGCAGGCGCAGGCCGTTGCCGCATTTCGTGGCCGTCAGCTCACCGAAGGGAAAGCTGCCGTCCGCCATGAAGGTGGCGCGGGTGGCATCGGTCACCGCGTAGAGGCCGGGGATCGCCCGCAGCGCCGCCCGGATTGCACCGGGATGGACATGCAGCAGGTCGGGGATGATCTCGGCATGGGTGGCGCAGGCCATGGCGGCCCCGACGAGGCCGGGCCTGCGGTGGTGCAGGCCCGACATGGCGTTGAACAGATGGGTGGTCCCGGCGGCTCCGTCACGAAAGGCGGCCTCGGCCACCTCGTAGGTGCAGGGGCTGTGACCCAGCTGCGCGCGGATTCCGCGGGCGCGGGCATAGGGCAGCAGAACGCCATCGGGATCGGCCTCGGGCGCGTAGGTGAGGACCCTTACCGGGGCGCGGGCGCAAAGTTCGTCCAGCAGCGCCGTGTCGACGGTGCGGGCATGGGGCGGCTGCGCCCCCAGCAGATCGGGGCTGATGAACGGGCCCTCCAGATGGACGCCGAGTATCTCGGCACTTCCCGTCCGGGGCGCGGCCATGGCGGCGGCGATGTCATCGAGCACCCGGCGCAGCTGGTCCGGCCTGGCGGTCATGGTGGTGGCCAGCAGAGCGGTCGTTCCATTTTCGGCATGCAGCGCCGCCAGACGCGCGGCGGCGTCGCCGCCATCCATCACATCCATCCCGCCGCCACCGTGGCAATGCAGATCGATGAAGCCCGGCAGGATCTGCGCGCCCCCTGCCCCGGCGCCGGCCGGCCCGACCGAGGCGATGCGGCCCCCCTCGATCGTCAGCGTCACCGGACGCGATCCCGTCGGCATCATCGCCAGTCCCGTCAGTCTGCGCATTCTCCGGCCCCTGCTGTCATGCTACTTGATTATGACATTATGTCGTTATAACGTCTTCATCAAGCGGCGGGGAGCCGCTGTCCATAGGAGAGTGCTGCAATGAAAATCCGGAAGGCCCTGCCCGCCCTAGTTCTGAGCTGCGCTGCGAGTGCGCTCGCCGCCCAGTCCGTCGAGGTGAGCTATCTGACCCATTGGTCGCCCGAGACTGTCGCGCTGCTTGAGGCGGCGGCGACCCGCTATTCCGCAGACAACCCGGACGTGGCCATCACCGTCCGCGCCGTGCCCTTCGGCGACCTGCTGACCACGATCCGCTCCGGCGCCGGGGCGGATGCGCCCACGATTTCAGGTATTTATGACCTGTGGCTGCCCGAACTGGTGCGCGATGGCCTGACCGCCCCCGCTCCGGATGCGGTCTCGGCCGAGGTTCTTGCGGCATGGCCCGCAGGCATCGCCGCCGCCGCGCAGGTGGGCGGCACCGTCTACGGGATCCCGAACGAAGTGAACGTCTACGCGCTGAACTACAACAAGGCCCTCTTTGCCGAAGCCGGCATCGCCGGGCCGCCCGCGACCTGGGACGAGTTCCTTGCCGCGGCCGAAGCCCTGACCGATGCCTCGAAAGGGCAACAGGGATTCGGGCTGATCAACTCCTGGGCCGCGGGCGTCGTGCATCCCTTCGCATCGTTCCTGGCCTCCAACGGCGGTGCGCTGATCACCGACGGCGTGCCGACGCTGGACAGCCCGCAGGCGGGCGAGGCCTTCGGGCTTTATGAAACGCTGGTCAGCAGCGGCTGGTCGGTGCCCGCCATGGGCACGGCCGACGCCAACACCACCGGCCCGTTCCTCGACAACTTCGTGTCGGGCAAGACCGGCATGATCGTCATGGCGAACTGGTGGGAAAGCGCGCTGAAAGCCGGCATGGGCGATGCGTTCCAGAATATCGGCACCGCGCCCATCCCCGTCGGCCCGTCGGGCGAGATGGCAAGCTCGATCTCCTATACCTGGCAGACGGTCGTCAGCGCCGGCGCCTCGCCCGAAGAACAGGCCGCGGCCTGGGACTTCCTGCAGTGGCTCAACGGCGAGGGCACCGGCGAAAACGGCGCCTCGGCCATGTCGGACATCCTGATGTCGATGGGCATCCTGCCCTCGCGCACCTCGGACGTGGCGGCGCATGCCGACGTTCTGGGCCGCGACTTCCTGTCGGGCTATGTCAGCGTGCTGGCAAATGCCCGCGCCTTCCCGGTCGTTCTGGGGGGCCAGGAATTCAGCGAGGCCCTGCAGCAGACGCTTGAAGCGCTGGAATACGGCCAGATGACCGCCGCCGAGGCACAGGCCAGCATCCAGGCCGACGCGGTGTCGATCTTGGAACGTGCCGCACAGTGACATACCATCGGGGCGCGCGGCCGGTCCGCGCTCCCCGCGCTCCA
>CAUJIW010000041.1 GCA_963205175.1 Pseudomonadota bacterium | reverse complement strand
GTCGGCGCGGCGATGCGCCCCAGCTCGGGCGTCAGGTCGAGATCCTTCAGCGTGCCGGTGGCGGAGAATTCCGACGGCCCCCACATGCCCCGGTAGAGGGCGGTGTTGAACGGCGGCGCGTCGTTGCCGGTGTCGCCGGTCGGGCACGGGTCGGCCCGGCACAGGTGGCGGCGGTTATAGACCTCGACCGCCGCCTGATAGGCCGGGCTGTCGATGGTGCCGGCCGCCTCGTGGCGGGCAATGGCGTCGCGCGCGTCCGCCGGCAGCGCCGCCACATAGGCGGCATTGTCGGCGACCCAGCGCGGGGTGGAGATCAGCGGACTGGAGAGAATCAGCGCCCGCAGCCCCGCCGGCCGGCCAATCGCGTAGCGGGCGGCGATCGTGCCACCCCAGCTGTGCCCGAGGATCGCCAGCTGCGACAGACCCAGCGCCTGGCGCAGCGCGACGATCTCGGCGACGAAACGCTCCAGCCGCCAGTTGGCCGGGTCGTTGGGGCGGTCCGCATGGCCGCTGTCGAGCTGATCATAGAGGATCACCGGTCGCTCATCGGCCAGCGCCACCAGCGGCAGCCGGGAGCGATGCTGCCCGCCCGGACCGCCATGCAGCACCAGCAGCGGCACCGCGCCGCGCGCCAGATGGCGCAGGCCATTGGCGCGATACCAGATGCGCCCGCCAGGCACCGCCACATAGCCGGCGACTTCGGGGTCGACCAGCGCCCGGGCGCGCGCCCACGGCAGCGTGGCCGCCGCCAGCGCGGTCAGCCCCCCGGCCAGCAGGCGCCCCGTTACCGCGCGTCGTGTCCAGTCGGCCATCCGCCCCTCCCCCGTTGCTTGGGCGGCAGCCTAGACCGCTGGCGGGAAATGTTGAAGTCGCGCCGACGGGTGGCCCGACGTCAGGCCGGCACCACGACGACGCCGTCCTCGTCGGCGACGATGGTGTCGCCGGGGCGGATGGTGACGCCGGCGACGAACAGGGTCGCGCCGGGCGTGCCGACGCCGCGCTTCTCCGACTTGCGCGGGCAGGTGCCCAACGCCTTGATGACCACCTGATGGGCGGCGAGCTCGGCGCTGTCGCGCACCATGCCGTTGACGACGATGCCGGCCCAGCCGTTGCGCTCGGCGAGCAGACCGAGATTGCCGCCGACCATGGCGCAGCGGCGCGAGGCGCCATTGTCCACCACCAGCACCCGGCCCTCGCCGGGCTGCTCCAGCAGCGCGCGCACCTGGGTGTTGTCATCGTCGGTCGTCAGCGTCATCGCCGGGCCGGCGACGCGACGGCGGGCGCCATAGTCGATCCAGGCGGCGTCCAGCACATGCACCTGGGTGCCGCGCGCGTCGCACAGGTCGGCGGTCGGCACGAAGGCCTGGGTGTCGCTCATATCCTTTTCCTTCTCATCGGGTCGCCACGGCGGCCTGCGGGCGCCGGACATGGAAAACCGGCCGCGCGGTTGCCCGCGCGGCCGGCTCCTCTCCTCCCCGAACGTCTGCTTACTCGGCGGCCGGCTTGAACTGGGCCGCTTCGGTCGATTCCTTCAGCGCGGTGGTCGAGGATTCGCCACCCGACACCGCGACGGCAACCGCGTCGAAGTAGCCGGTGCCGACCTCGCGCTGGTGGCGGGTCGCGGTGTAGCCGTTGACCTCGGCCGCGAACTCGGCCTGCTGCAGCTCGGAGTAGGCCGCCATGCCGCGATCCTTGTAGCCGCGCGCCAGTTCGAACATGCCGTAGTTGAGCTGATGGAAGCCCGCCAGGGTGACGAACTGGAACTTGTAGCCCATGGCGCCGATTTCACGCTGGAACTTGGCGATGGTGTCCTTGTCCAGATTGGCTTCCCAGTTGAACGACGGCGAGCAGTTGTAGGCCATCATCTTGCCCGGGTGGGCCTTCTGGATGGCTTCGGCGAACTTCTTGGCGTCGGCCAGGTCCGGGTGGCTGGTTTCCCACCAGATCAGGTCGGCCGCCTCGGCATAGGCCAGGCCACGCTTGATGCAGTGATCGACGCCCGTGCCGTCCTTCAGGCGGAAGAAGCCTTCCGGGGTACGCTCGCCGGTGATGAATTCACGATCGCGCTCGTCGATGTCCGAGGTCAGCAGCTTGGCCGACTCGGCGTCGGTGCGGGCGACGATGACGGTCGGCACGCCGCAGATGTCGGCGGCCAGACGGGCGGCGTTCAGGTTGCGGACATGCGCCTGGGTCGGGATCAGCACCTTGCCGCCGAGGTGGCCGCACTTCTTTTCCGAGGCCAGCTGGTCCTCGAAGTGGACGCCGGCGGCGCCGGCCTCGATGTAGGCCTTCATGATCTCGAAGCAGTTCAGCGGGCCGCCGAAGCCGGCCTCGGCGTCCGCGACGATCGGCGCGAACCAGTCACGCTTCACGCCACCCTCGGAATGCTCGATCTGGTCGGCGCGCTGCAGGGTGCGGTTGATCTTGCGGGCCAGCTCGGGGCCGGCGTTGGCCGGATACAGCGACTGGTCGGGGTACATCTGGCCGGCGGTGTTGTTGTCGGCGGCGACCTGCCAGCCCGACAGATAGATCGCCTTCAGGCCGGCGCGGACCATCTGCATGGCCTGGTTGCCCGACAGCGCGCCCAGCGCGTTGATGTACGGCTCGGTCTTCAGCAGCTCCCACAGCTTGTTCGCGGTACGCTCGGCCAGCGTGTACTCGATCTTCACCGAGCCGCGCAGCCGGTCGACGTCGGCGGCGGTGTAGGGGCGCTTGATGCCATCGAAGCGGCCCTTCGGCGCGTTGGGGATCAACGTCTCGAAGCTCGGTGCGGTCATGGGGGAGGTTCCTTTCCGTTTAACCAATTTTTACAAATCGACGGATTTCACAGAGTCCATTTACAGAAACTATCGCACTGCACGATAGCGCGCCCGGGCTGTGAAATCCTCGATCAGCTAAGGCTTGCGTCGGTTTGCGTGAGTCGCTAGGAAAGTGCAAGTTTGTGCGCCGCCAAAAAGTGTGTGCGAGTGTATAAAGATACATGTCAAACAAGTCGAATTGTAAAGAATTGTAAAAATGAGCCTGGCAGCCCTGACCGATCGCAAACTGTTCGCCGGCCCCCGGCTGCGGCGGCTGCGCGCCCAGCTCGGCCTGACGCAAAGCCGGATGGCCGAGGAACTCGGCGTGTCGGTGAGCTATCTCAACCTCATCGAGCGCAACCAGCGGCCGCTGACCGCGCAGTTCCTGCTGCGGCTGGCCGAGGTGTTCAACCTCGATCTGCGCCAGCTGACCGGCGACGCCGATGACCGCACGCTCGCCGACGTCGGCGAGGTGCTGGCCGACGGCCTGTTCCGCAACCTGGAAGTCGGCCGCTCGGAAATCGGCGACTTCGTGCAGACCTTCCCGGCGTTGGCCCAGGCGATCACCCGCCTCTACGGCGCCTACCGCGAGCGCGCCAGCGCCTCGGCGCTGGAATCGTCGGCGGCGGCCGCCGACAGCCGGGGCGGGGCGGACGCCGGCGGCCCGCTGGAGCGGGTGCGCGACATCATCCAGGACCGGCGCAACCACTTCCCCGAGCTGGACGACAAGGCCGAGAACATCGCCGAGGAGTTGCGGCTGGGTGGCGACGATCTGTTCGCGGCGCTGAAGGAGCGGCTGCGCGCCAAGCACGGCATTTCGGTACGGGTGCTGCCGGTGGACGTGCTGCCCGAGTCGCTGCGCCGCTACGACTATCACCGCCGCCAGCTCCAGCTGTCCGAACTGCTCGACCCGTCGGGCCGGGTGTTCCAGGCCGCCTACCAGCTGGCCTATGCCGAGGTGCGCGCCGACATCGACCGGCTGGTGGAAGCCGCCGGGCTCGACGACCAGACCGCCCAGCAGCTGTTGCGCATCAACCTCGCCAACTACTTCGCCGCCGCCGTGATGATGCCCTACGGCCGGCTGCTGACGGCCGCCGAGCAGCTGGGCTACGACCTCACCCTGCTGGCCGCCCGCTTCGGCGCCAGCTTCGAGCAGGTGTGCCACCGGCTGACGACGCTGCAGCGCCCCGGCGCACGCGGCGTGCCGTTCTTCCTCATCCGGGTCGATCAGGCCGGCAACGTGTCGAAGCGCTATTCCGCCGGCCGCTTCCATTTCTCCAAGTTCGGCGGCACCTGTCCGCTGTGGTCGCTGCACGGCACCTTCCGCACACCGGGCCAGATCCAGACCCAGGTGGTGGAGATGCCCGACGGCACCCGCTACTTCTCGGTCGCCCGCACCGTGCGCACCCATGTCGCCGGCTGGGGCGAGGCGGAACCGCAGTTCGCCATCGCGCTGGGCTGCGAGCTGAAATACGCCCGCCATCTGGTCTACAGCCGCGGCCTCGACCTCGATAACCCCAATGCGACGCCGATCGGCATCAACTGTGCGCTGTGCGAGCGCGAAACCTGCCGCCAGCGCAGCCAGCCGCCGGTGACCCGCCAGCTCATCGTCGATGAGCGCTCGCGCGGCTCGACGCCGTTCCGTTTCGCCGAACCCGATTGATTTTCACACATCAGGACCATCCAAGGAGACACGCCATGGCCGTTCCCGGCATCCAGATCACCGGCGCGATGAAGCCCGGCTTCGACACCATCCTCACCGACGAGGCGCTGGCCTTCGTCGCCGGCCTGCACCGCCGCTTCGAGACCACCCGCCGCGAACGCCTGGCCGCTCGCGCCGCGCTGCAGGAGAAGCTGGACGCCGGCCAGTCGCTCGACTTCCTGCCCGAGACCGCGGCAATCCGCGGCGCCGGCTGGAAGATCGGCGTGGTGCCGGCCGACCTGCAGGACCGTCGCGTCGAGATCACCGGCCCGGTGGACCGCAAGATGGTCATCAACGCGCTGAACTCCGGCGCCAAGTGCTACATGGCCTGCTTCGAGGACGCCTCGACGCCGGCGTGGGAGATCATGGTCGACGGCCAGGTCAACCTGCGCGACGCCGCCGCCGGCACCATCAGCCTGGAGGACAAGGGCAAGACCTACCAGCTCAACGCCCGGACCGCGACGCTGATCGCCCGGCCGCGCGGCTGGCACCTGATGGAAAAGCACATGCTGGTGGACGGCGAGCCGGTGGCCGGCGCGCTGTTCGATTTCGGCCTCTATTTCTTCCACAACGCCAGGGCGCTGCTGGCCAGGGGCACCGGCCCCTACTTCTACCTGCCGAAAATGGAGCATTATCTCGAAGCCCGGCTGTGGAACGACGTGTTCATCCACGCCCAGTCGGTGCTCGGGCTGCCGGTGGGCACCATCAAGGCGACGGTGCTGATCGAGACCATCCCGGCCGCCTTCCAGACCGAGGAAATCCTGTGGGAGCTGCGTGAGCACATCGTCGCGCTCAACTGCGGCCGCTGGGACTATATCTTCAGCTACATCAAGCGCCAGCGCACCAACCCGGCCGCCGTGCTGCCGGACCGGGCGGCGGTGACCATGACCGTGCCGTTCATGCGCAACTACTCGCTGCACGTCATCCGCACCTGCCACCTGCACGGCGCCCACGCCATGGGCGGCATGTCGGCGTTCATTCCGGTGAAGAACGACGAGGCGAAGAACCAGGCGGCGTTCGACCAGGTCCGCCGCGACAAGGAGCGCGAGGCCACCGACGGCCACGACGGCACCTGGGTCGCCCACCCGGGCCTGGTGCCGGTGGCGATGGAGGTGTTCGACCGCATCATGCCGGGCGCCAACCAGATCGACAAAATCCCCGACATCCACGTCAAGGCGGCCGACCTGCTGACCGCCGTCGATGGCCCCAAGACCTTCCAGGGCCTGTCGATGAACGTCAACGTCGGCATCGGCTACCTGGCCTCGTGGCTGCGCGGCCAGGGCGCGGCACCGCTGCACAACCTGATGGAGGACGCCGCCACCGCCGAGATCAGCCGCACCCAGCTGTGGCAGTGGCGCAAGACCGGCACCCGGCTCGATTCCGGCGAACTGGTGGATGCGGCGCTGATCGACAAGGCCATCGGCGAGCAGATGGCGGTGTGGCAGGCGGATGTCGGCGACAACTTCTTCGCCGCCGGCAAGTTCAAGGAAGCCGCCGAGCTGTTCCGCGAGATGACGCTGGCCGACGAGTGCCCGGAGTTCCTGACGCTGCCGGCCTACGACAGGTATTTCGCGGCCTGAGCGGCTTTCCCGTACGGGGAGCGACACCCCGCCGCCGCGCACGCCCCGCCCCGGACATCCGGGGTGGGGCGTTGCCGTTGGGCACGACCGCCAACGGCCTCACCCGAAGCGCCTCAACGCTCCGCGAAGGCGTCGGCCGGCAACGCCTGCAAGTCGTTGACGCCGGGGTCGATGCCCGCCTGCATCAGCAGCGCCGTCACCTGGCCGCGATGGTGGGTCTGGTGGTTGAACATGTGGGCGACCAGCAGCCAGCGCGGCTGGCGGCGGCTGATGCCGGTGAACACGCTGGTCCAGTCCATCTCCTCGCCCAGCCAGTCGGGCGTCAGCGACGCCGCGAAGGCCAGGATGTCGGCGTCCAGCGCCTGCCGGGCCGCGCGCAGGGCCGGGAAGTCGTCGGGCGGGGTGAGCTGGTGGCCGGCATCGGTGAACCGGTTGAGCCAGGCGCGATCCGCCTTCAGCAGGTGCGCCAGCGTGGCGTGGATCGAGCCGAAAAAGGCGCCGCGCTCCAGCCGGCGGCCTTCCTCCCCCAGCGCCTCGGCGTGGGTATAGAGCTTGTCGTTCATCCACGCATTGTAACGGGCGAGCTGGCGGGCGAGTTGCGGGGTCATGGCGTGCTTTCCCAACGGGGTCGGGCCGGTTATAGCCTGAGTCACGGGCTCGGGAACAGGATGGGGGAATGCCGGAGGCCATGACGTCATCGACGGCAACGCTGCTGGCCTCCCGGCGGTTCGCGCCGCTGTTCGCCACCCAGTTTCTCGGTGCCTTCAACGACAACCTGTTCCGCACCGCGATGACCTTCCTGGTGGTCTATCGCCTGCTGACCCACGATGCCGCCGGCGCCGGGCTGGTGGCGACGCTGGCCGCCGGGCTGTTCATCCTGCCCTATTTCCTGTTCTCCAGCCTCGCCGGCCAGATCGCCGACGTGCACGACAAGGCGGCGGTGGCGCGCTGGGTGAAGATCGCCGAGATCGTCATCATGGCCGCGGGCGTGCTGGCGTTGCACGGCGACTCCGTCGCGCTGCTGCTGGCCGTGGTGTTCCTGCTGGGCGTCCACTCCGCCTTCTTCGGGCCGATGAAATACGCCATCCTGCCGCAGCATCTGCACGGCCATGAACTGCTGGCCGGCACCGGGCTGGTGGAGGCCGGCACCTTCCTCGCCATCCTGTTCGGCCAGATCGTCGGTGGCCTGCTGCCGGCCGAGACCGCCGCCTGGGCCGCGCTCGGCGTCGCGGTGCTGGGCTGGGCGACCAGCCGCGCCATTCCGCCAGCACCGCCGCTGGTGACGAGCGGCCGGCTGGGCTGGAACCTTGCCGGCGAGACCTGGGCGCTGATGCGCGCCGCCCACGCCAACCGTCCGGCGTTCGCCGCCCTGATGGGCATTTCGTGGTTCTGGGCGCTGGGCGCGGTGATGACGGCGCAGATCGGCCCGCTGAGCAAGAGCTACCTGGGCGCCGCGCCGGCGGTGGCGACACTGTGCCTGACCACCTTCTCCGTCGGCATCGCGGTGGGCTCGGTGGTGGTGGCGCGGCTGCTGCGCGGGCGGATCAGCGTGCGCTACGCCGCGCCGGCGCTGGTGGTGCTGGCGCTGGCGCTCATCGACCTGGTGTTCGCCGTGCGGGCCTTCGCGCCGCCGCTCGACGACCCGACCGCGCCGCTGCTCGACGTCGCGGCCTTCCTCGCCCGCCCGGCGGCCTGGCGGGTGCTCGCCGACCTCGCCGTGCTGGCGCTGGCCGGCGGCATCTACTCGGTGCCGCTCTATGCCGTGCTGCAGACCAGCGGCGCACCGGAGACGCGCGCCCGGATGATCGCCGCCAACAACGTCATGAACGCCGTGTTCATGGTCGGCGCCACGCTGCTGACCTCGCTGGTGCTGCTGGCCGGCGGCACGCTGCCCACCCTGTTCGCGGTGCTCGCCGGCCTCAGTCTGGTCGCCGCCGCGCTTACCAGAGCAGCGTCTCGGGGTTCGGCAGGGGCTGCTCCTTCTGGGCCGCCAGCAGCGCCTTGATGGTGCGCACGCCGGTCCACACCAGCAGCCACAGGAACACCAGTACGCCGATGCCGATCCAGATCAGCAGGAAGCCCACCACCGCCTGCGCCAGGCCGAACCAGAAGGTGCGGATGTGCAGCTGGAAATGGCTGTCCTGCCAGCCGGGATGCGGTTCCCCTTTCCAGACATAGCTGAGAATGACGCCGAGGATGGACGGCAGGCCGCCCAGCACGAAACCCGCCAGGTACAGCAGGCTGACGATGGTCGGACTGTTGAACTTGAACTGCCCCGACGGCGGTGGCGACACCGGATTGTCCGGCAACTGATCGTTCATTGCGGTTCCCCTCGCTTGCGTTCAACCTGACGCCCGGGCAAGGCGTTTTTCAGTCGAGACACCCGGGCCAGCTGCGGCGTCACCGATTTCAGGTCGCCCACCACCACCACGGTCATGCGCTCCGGGCGGAGATAGGCACCGATCACCCGCGACACATCCGCCGGCGTCACGCCGCGCACCTTGCCGAGATAGGCGCCCAGTTCGTCGCGCGGCAGACCCTGGATGTCGTAGAACGACAGCCCGCCAACGATGCCGCTGCGCGTGGCCGTGCGCAGCACCCAGCTGCCAGCGATGCTGTTCTGCTTGCCGTTCAATTCCGCCGCCGGAGGCGCCTCGTGCGCCAGCCGGTCGATCTCCTTGAAGATCTCGGTGAGCGAATCCCCGGTGTGGGCGGCGGTCACGTCGGCGCTGAGCGTCCAGGCGCCATAGCGCAGGCCGTAGGAGACGCTGGAGCCGGGCGAGTAGGTGTAGCCCTTGTCCTCCCGCAGATTGAGGGTGATGCGCGAGGTGAAGGCACCGCCCAGCAGTTCGTCGGCGACCGTCATCGTCACCCGGTCGGGATAATCGGCCGCCGGCAGTGGCGCCGCCACGATCAGCGTCGACTGCACCGCGCCGGGCCGGTCGACCAGCACCAGCTTGAGTTTGTCGTTGGGTAGCGGCGGCCGCAGGCGCGGCGGCGGGCCGCCCTGCCAGTCGCCGAACGCGGCCTCGATCGCCCGCCGCACGGCGGCGGCGTCGAACTGGCCGGCGACGTAAAGATGGGCGCGCGCGGCACCCAGCTTTTCGGCATGGAAGCGGCGGATGTCGTCGATGGTGACCGCCTCCACCTGAGCAGGTTCGAGATTGCCGCGCCCGAACGGATGCCCCGGCAGGAAGGCCTTGGCGAAGGCGTCGCCGGCCATCGACGAGGGCGACGTCCTGGCAATGGCGAGACCGCGCAACATGTCCTGCCTGAGGCGTGGCAGCTCACTCGCCGGCAGATCGGGCCGGCGGATCACGTCGGCCAGCAGCGCCACCGCGTCGGCGGCATGTTCAGACAGCACGTCGATGCCGGCGCTCACCGATTCCCTGCCACCGGAAACACCGATGCCGCCGCCCATGCCGCCGGCGCGCCGGGCGAGATCGGCGGGCGACAGACCCGCCGCGCCTTCGTTCATCAGGTCGGTCATCAGGTCGGCGACGCCCGGCTTGTCCTCGTCGAGCCAGCCGGCGCGCACCCGCAGCGACAGGGTGACCTTGGGCACCGTGCCGAACGGCACCAGGGTCACCATCATGCCGTTGGCAAGCGCATAGGTCTCCACCGCCGGCAGCGCCAGCTCGCGCGCCGGCCCCGGCGGCGGCGGCGTTTCCAGCACCACGGCGGCGCCATGATCGATGGTGGCCGCCGGCGCCGGGCCGGCCGCGAACGTCAGCGCCATGGTGACGCTACAGAGCAGCGAACGGATCATTGGCCACCTCCCTGCCTTGCCGCAGGTGGCGCGGCGCCAGCCTCGACGATCATCACCGTACGCTGGGCGGGCACCAGGTAGCGGGCCACCGTCTGCTGGATCAGCGCCGGCGTCACCGCCGCGTAGGCTGCCTCGATGCGGTTGATGGCCGCCGGATCATTGTCGAAAATCGCCGCCGTGCCCAGCAGGTCGACGAGGCCAAAGCGGGTGCTCGACCCCACCATGTCGTACAGTGCTGAGCGGATGCGGGTACGGATGCGCGCCAGCTCCTCGTCCGCGACCGGCGTGGCGGCCAGCGCGGCGATCTCGGCGTCGACGTCGGCGATGATGGTAGCCGGCGCCACGGCGGGGTCATGGATCAGGCCGAAGGTCAGCAGTTCCGGACCGGCGGTCGAGAACTGGTCGAAGTCGGCGCGCACACCGCTGGTATAACCCTTCTCCCGCACCAGTTTCTGTACCAGCCGGGAATCGTCGCCCCCGGCCAGCAGCTCCTGGATCATGTCGAGCGCGAACGCCGCCGGCGTGCCGCGGGCCGGCGCGTGATAGGCCAGCGCCAGCGCCGGACGCGGCGCCAGCTTGTCGACCCGGCGGACGACGATCTCGGCGGTCTGCGGCGGCTCGGCGAGATCGGGCCGCGCGCCAACCGGACGGGGCGGGATCGGCCCGAAATATTTTTGTACCCACGCCCAGGCCTGGTCGACGTCGATGTCGCCGGCAATCACCAGCGCGGCGTTGTTGGGCGGATAGAAGGCCTCGTGGAAACGCACCGCTTCCGGCAGCGTGGCGGCCGCGACATCCTCCACCGATCCGCCGGGGCTGTGGGCATTGGCGTAGTTCCTGAACGCCGCCCGCGGCACGTCGATCCACATGAACTCGCCATAGGGGCGGTTGAGGATGCGCACCTTCAGCTCGTTGATCACCACGTCCTGCTGGTTCTTCAGGTTCTCGGCGGTGATCGCCAGCCCCTTCATGCGGTCGGCTTCCGCCCACAGCACGGTTTCCAGCAGGTTGCTCGGCACCACCTGATAGTAGTTGGTGAAGTCCTTGTGGGTGGAGCCATTGAGCACGCCGCCGCTGGACTCGATCAGTGCGTTGAACGCGCCCTTGGGCAGGTTGGCGGAGGCCTGGAACATCAGATGCTCGAACAGGTGGGCATAGCCCGACCGGCCCTCCGCCTCGACGCGCGAACCGACGTTGTAATAGACGCCCACCGTCGCCGTCGGCACCGACGGGTCGGGCGCCAGCACCACCTTCAGGCCATTGCCCAGCGTACGAGCGACGATGTTGACCAGCGGCCTGGCCGGCGCCTCGACGACGGGCGGCGCGACAGCGGCGACAGGAGCGACGGACTGGCTCGCGCAGCCGGCGACAGCCAGCGACGCGAGCACCAGGGCGAGGCGCCCCGTGGTGCGGATCGACAACAACATGGTGGCAGAGCCTATAGGGACGGTGGTGTGCCGTCCAGCGCCGACACGACAACCCGGGACGCAAAAGCCGGCCCGACGCCTGTCGGACCGGCTCTCGTGCGCAACGGCGGCCGTGGCCGCCAGAACGGCAGCGGCGGGCTTAGAAGTCCATGCCGCCCATGCCGGCACCCGGCATCGCCGGCGCGGCGTCCTTCTTCGGCGCCTCGGCGATCATCGCCTCGGTGGTGATCAGCAGGCTGGCGACCGAGGCCGCGTCCTGCAACGCCGAGCGCACCACCTTGGTGGGGTCGATGACGCCCGCCTTCACCAGGTTCTTGTAGCTGCCTTCCTGGGCATCGAAGCCGAACTCGGCATCGGTCTGCTCCAGCAGCTTGCCGGCGATCACCGCGCCGTCGAAGCCGGCGTTCTCGGCGATCTGGCGCACCGGCGCCTGCAGCGCGCGGCGGATGATGTCGATGCCGACCTTCTGGTCGTCGTTGGCGGCGCCCCGCAGCTTGTCCAGCGCCTTCGAGGCATAGAGCAGCGCGGTACCGCCACCAGCGACAATGCCTTCCTCGACCGCGGCACGGGTGGCGCACAGGGCGTCGTCGACGCGGTCCTTGCGCTCCTTCACCTCGACCTCGGTGGCGCCGCCGACCTTGATCACCGCGACACCGCCGGCGAGCTTCGCCAGCCGTTCCTGCAGCTTCTCGCGGTCATAGTCCGACGTCGTGGTCTCGATCTGGGCGCGGATCTGGCCGCAGCGGGCCTCGACATCGGCGCGCTTGCCGGCGCCGCCGACGATGGTGGTGTTGTCCTTGTCGATGGCGACCCGCTTGGCGCGGCCCAGCATGTCGATGCTGACATTCTCCAGCTTGATGCCGAGATCCTCGGAGATGACCTGGCCGTTGGTCAGGATAGCGATATCCTCCAGCATCGCCTTGCGGCGATCACCGAAGCCCGGCGCTTTCACGGCCGCCACCTTCAGGCCGCCGCGCAGACGGTTGACCACCAGGGTCGCCAGCGCCTCGCCCTCGACGTCCTCGGCGATGATCAGCAGCGGACGGCCCGACTGCACCACCTTCTCCAGCACCGGCACCAGCGCCTGGATGGAGGCGAGCTTCTTCTCGTGGATCAGGATATAGGGGTCTTCCAGCTCGACCTTCATCTTCTCGGCGTCGGTGATGAAGTAGGGCGACAGGTAGCCGCGGTCGAACTGCATGCCCTCGACGACATCGAGGGTCGATTCCAGGCTCTTGGCCTCCTCGACGGTGATGACGCCTTCCTTGCCGACCTTGTCCATCGCCTGGGCGATCATCTTGCCGATCTCGGCCTCGCCATTGGCGGAGATAGTGCCGACCTGGGCGATCTCGGCCGAGTTCTTCACCGGGCGCGAGCGCTCCTTGAGCACCTCGACCACCTTCTCCACCGCCAGATCGATACCGCGCTTGAGGTCCATCGGGTTGAGGCCGGCGGCCACCGACTTGGCGCCCTCGCGCACGATCGCCTGGGCGAGCACGGTCGCGGTGGTGGTGCCGTCACCGGCGACATCGTTGGTCTTGGAGGCAACCTCGCGCAGCATCTGCGCGCCCATGTTCTCGAACTTGTCGGCCAGCTCGATCTCCTTGGCCACCGACACGCCGTCCTTGGTCACCCGCGGGGCGCCGAACGACTTCTCGATCACCACGTTGCGGCCCTTGGGGCCGAGCGTCACCTTCACCGCATCGGCCAGAATGTCGACGCCGCGCAGCATCTTCTGCCGCGCGTCGGCCGAGAATTTCACGTCTTTCGCAGCCATGTATCTAGTCTCCGTCTGTGAGTGGCGTTCAGGACCGGGCCGCTCAGGCGGCCTTGCGGCGGGCGGCCGCGCTGTCCTCGACGATGCCCAGGATGTCGGACTCCTTCATGATCAGCAGCTCCTCGCCGTTGATCTTGACCTCGGTGCCGCCCCACTTGGCGAACAGCACGCGATCGCCGACCGCCACCGCCAGTGGCACCAGCTCGCCACGCTCGTCACGGGCGCCGGGACCGACGGCCACCACTTCGCCCTGCTGGGGCTTTTCCTTGGCGGTGTCGGGAATGATGATGCCGCCAGCGGTCCGCTCATCCTCCTCGACGCGACGAACCACGACACGATCGTGCAAGGGTCTGAATTGCATGGGTTCCTCCACAATACGATGCCCAGAATATGCGCTGGCACTCTCGTTGCCGGAGTGCCAGCGGCGGCCGAGATAGGGAATGCTCGCGGCGGATTCAAGAGGGTGCCGGGCACCGACCATGCAGGATCGCCAGAGCCCCGGCGACACGGCGCTGTCGCCCGACCGCGAACAGAGAAACCGGGGTTCGGCCCCTGATCGCGAGTGCCCGCGGCGCCTAGATTGGGCGCCATGACGCGGCGCGCCGCCGCCCCCTCGGTTCCGGAGACGACCCATGATCGACCTGCGCCCCTTCGACAGCCTCGGCAGCGCCAACCATGGCTGGCTGGATGCCCGGCACCACTTCTCGTTCGCCGACTACCACGACCCCGCCCGGATGCGGTGGGGCGCGCTGCGGGTGTGGAACGACGACACCATCGCGCCCCGCAGCGGCTTCCCGCCGCACCCGCACCGCGACATGGAGATCATCACCTATGTCCGCGAGGGCGCCATCACCCATGAGGACAGCCTGGGCAACCGGGGCCGCACCGCGGCGGGTGATGTGCAGGTGATGTCGGCGGGCACCGGCATCCGCCATGCCGAGTACAACCGGGAGGACGCACCGACCCGGCTGTTCCAGATCTGGATTCTGCCCACCCGCACCGGCGAGCAGCCCTCGTGGGGCACCCGGCCGTTCCCGCGTGGCGCCCGCGCCGGCCGCTTCGTCACCCTGGCCTCCGGCATCGCCGGCGACATCGACGCCCTGCCGATCCGCGCCGACGCGCGGGTGGTGGCGGCGACGCTCAAGGCGGGCGACAGCGCCCGTTATCCGCTCCACGCGGACCGCAGGGCCTATCTGGTGCCGGCCGCCGGTACGGTGCTGATCGGCGCCGTGCGGGTCAACACTGGCGATGGCGCCGCCATCCGCGACGAGGACGGCCTCACCGTCACCGCGATCGAGGACAGCGAGGTGGTGCTGGTCGACGTCGCCTGAACCGGCGCTGGCGGCCTCAGGCCGCCAGCCCGAACAGCTTCATGATGAAATAGGCGATCAGTCGCGCCAGCGCATAGACGACGCCGGCCACGATGACGAGACTGGCCACGCCGGTCAGCGTCGCCAGCAGCAGCAGCAGGCCGTCGCGCTCCAGCAGGCTGAACCCGAACAGCAGGATGGCGATGCTTGGCAGCACATTGCCCAGCGGCACCGGCAGGAACACCACCAGGGCCAGAAGCAGGCAGAACAGACCGACCCGACGGGCGACCGCCGCCTCGGGCAGCAGGTTGAGGCGGGGGCGGGCAAAGCGTTCCAGGCGCTGCATCCATGGCTCGATGACGGACAGCAGGCGGGCAAGATCGGCGCGCGCGATGGACCGCCGGGCGAGCACGGCCGGCAACCATGGTTGCGGGAAGCCCAGCAGCAGTTGCCCGGCGATCAGCAGCAGAGGCGCCCCGAAGATCGCCGAGATGCCGGGAATCGGCGACGGGATGGCGACCGGCAGCGAAAACAGGATCAGCAGGATGCCGAAGCCGCGCTCGCCGACGCCGGCGACAATGTCCCCCAGCGCCACATCGCCTCCTTGATCGCCATCGGCGAACTGACGCAGCAGTTCCGACAGGCGAAGGTGACGGCGCGGCGGACTTCGGTCCTCGGGCGGCGGCGACGACCGGGCATCGTCAGCGACTGTGTCGGCGGGGGGGGCGGTGTCTGGCATGTCGGTCATGCGATCGCCGGAACCGGCGTCCGGGTCAAGCACCACCTTCGGCCGACGATGATGTGACACGCGACAGGCCCGCGACCTCCGGTTCGGCCAGCGCCACCCGCACGCCCCGTTGCAGCGCATCGGCCAGGTGATCCGCCAGCCGGATGGCCAGCGCCACGATGGTGAGGGTCGGGTTGGCCCAGCCGGAGGTGGGGAACACCGAGCTGCCGGCGACGTGCAGGTTGCCAAGGCCGTGCACCCGGCACTGCGCGTCGACGACGCCGGTACGCGGGCTGGCCGACATCCGGGTCGTGCCCATGTGGTGATAGCCGCCGATGGGGTGGGCGCTGATGAGCGGATCGTTCTGCCAGTCCAGCGCCGACCGCAACCACGGCGCCGCCGCCACCGCCCCGCTGCCGGCCTGTCGAAGCGCCTGGTCGAAACGCGCCGCCAGTACATCGACGGTGCGCTTGTCGATGTCGCTGTAGCGCCATTGCAGTTCGGCCTTGCGCATCCCCAGCGCGTCGCGCGCCGGCGCCAGCACCACCCGGCTGTCCGGGTTGGGCGCCTGTTCGGCCCGCATGATCAGTGCCAGCTCGCGGCGGCCTTTCAGCAGCAGCCATGGCCGCAGCGGGTCGATATGCTCATGCAGCCAGACCGCCGCCTGCTTGGTGGTCATCCACAGTTTGCGCCCGGCCTCGGTGGGCGGCAGCCGGTGCTTGAGGTGATTGTAGAGCTGCACCGGCATGAACATCCGCGCCGTCTCCGGCTGACGCGCCCCCAGCGTGAAGGCGGTGTTGAGGATGCCCTCCCGGCGCTGCAACGTGGCGTCGGGACGCAGCAGGGCGGCGTAGCGCACCCCGTCGCGCCGGTAGGAACGCCCGAACAGCGCCAGCAACGCCCATGCCCTGTGACTGTCGACGCGCCCGCCGCGCGCATGCGGATGTTCCATGAAATAGCGACCGACTTGACCATATGCGTTGCCGAGGCCGCCGGTCATCACGTCGTCGGCGGCCAGCAGCAGGCGGGCATTCTCGATACCGCCCGCCGCCAGCACATAATGCGTCGCCCGCACCTGCGCCTGGCGTCCGCCCAGACTGGTGGCCCGCAGGTGCCGGATCCGCTGCCCGCCGGCGTCCGCCTGAAGGTGGGCGATGGTGGCATGCAGCCAGATCTGGCAGCGCGGATGATCGATGAGGTCCCGGATGTTGCGATGGGTGAAGCGACTGAAGCGGGTGTCGAACTTCCAGGCACCGATCGTCAGCCCCGCCTCGTCGAGACAGGCAATCCGCGCGGCGCGTGCCCTGATGTCATCAAGCGCCACCGGCGCCGGCGCGACATCGAAGGTGCGCCAGGCCTCGTCATAGACCGACCGCAGGTCATCCTTGCCGATGGGCCAGCCGCTGTGCGGCACCCAGGAGCGGGTCTGGAAATCCTCGGCGTCGAACTCGGCGAGCCGGCCACCCCAGATCGCGGTCGTGCCCCCCAGCAGCCGCAGCCGCGATTCCTGCAGCGGATAATAGGGCGCGCCGGTGGAGGGGCCATCGCTGAGCGCGTGTACCGCCTCCTCGTGATCAAGGCCGCCGCTTTCCAGCAGCGCGACGGAGAGACCGCGCGCGATCAGACGCCGGGCGATGGTCAGCCCGGCGGCACCGCCGCCGACGATGGCGACATCCGCGGTGATCGCGATGTCCGTGGAGAGCGTGTCAAGATCGGCAAGCATGGAACCGCAGTCTCGTCATTCAGTGGCGGACACCGGCGACCTCGCGCGCCAGCGCCAGCAGCTCGGGGGAGGTCGCCTGGCCGGAAAGCGCGAAGCCCAGCGTGCCGGTGCGCCAGTAGACCACATGTTCGCCGGCCTGCCGGCTGGTGCGCAGCGCGCCCTTGCCCAGCCACTGCACCGGCGCCACGAACAAGGCGACCGGACCGACACCCTCGACCTCGGCCGTCAGGCCGAGGCTGTACCCCTCGTCCCAGGGATAGAGCTGGACATCGCGCAGCCGCCAGTTCGCCGGCAGGGGTGGCAGGGTCAGACCGGCGACGGCCTCGATCTCGCCGATGTCCAGGCGCGGCGTTTCGAGCTGCGAGGCCATGCGCTGGCGCGCCAGCAGCGCGCGCTGGGCATCGAGCGCGTCATCGACAAAGTCGGCCTCCGCCGCGTTGGCGGACCGCGATGGCGGCAACAGCCCCATGGTGGCGGCGGCGAATGCCGACACCAGCGCCAGCACCGCGGCGGCAAGGCCGCCCGCCCGTGTCAGCGCCCGCCACGCCAGCTGCCGGCGCAGCGCCTGCTCCAGCCGCTGGGCGCTGCCGCGCAGCGGCCCGGGTGCCGTCAGCGGTGCCTGCACGCACAGGCGCAGCGCGTCGCGCATCCGCAGCATCGACATCACCGAGGCCGCCGCCTCCGGGTGCCCGGCGAGATAGTCCTCCACCTCCAGCCGGCGCGCCGCATCAAGCTGGTCGTCGACATAGGCATGGAGATCAACGTCCGTCACGGGGGCGGGATTAGTCATGCTCACCTCTGACCAGTTTGAGGACAGGACGCGTCGGCAGCGGATCGGCGCTGTCGAGGGCGCGCAAGGCACCGCGTGCGCGCGCCAGGCGCGACATCAGCGTGCCGACGGGAATATCGAGGGTGGTCGCGGCTTCCTGGTAGCTCAGCCCCTCGATGACCACGAGATGCAGGGCCGCGCGCTGCTCGTCCGGCAGCGCCTCGAAGCCGGCCAGCAGCGCTTGCAGCCGCAGCCGGGTGTCCGCCTCCATCGCCGGCGGCAACAACGCGGCCATGGCGCTCAGCGTGTCGTGCACGCGCGCCTCCACCGACCGCCGGCGTGCGCGGTCGATGAACAGGTTGTGGACAATCGACAGCAGCCAGGACAGCAGCGACCGGCTGCCGTCGAAGCTGCGCCGCTTTTCATAGGCGCGCAGCAGCGCTTCCTGCGCCAGGTCGTCGGCCTCGACACCGCTGCGGGTGAGCACACGGGCGTAGCGCTGCACGGCGGGCAGCAGGCGCTCCACATCGAAGGGATTCTGCTTGCTCATGTGACGTGTACGAATGACGCGACGGTTTATTCCCGACAAAACCACCGCTCGCGCGCCGCCGCCACCCGCGCCGGTGGCGCATCATGGCACAACGCGGCGGGGCGCGGCAGGACTCCGTGCCGATGAGCGCGAGCAGGCTCGATTTATCAATGAAATGAGGCCATTGGCCCAAAGTGGTGCCAGAAGAGGGACCGTGACGTGCGGACAAGGCTTTAAATCACAATGTTTTGTTGCCCTGATTCACTGATTCGATACCGTCAAAAATACCGTTTCGCGCTTCGCCTTGGTCCTCGATGAGGACTCAAATCGCTGTCCGCAGTGTTTCGATGCTCAGCGACCACCCTTATAGCTGTCGGACCGTGCCTTGGCGAGAAGGGCTTTGAGCGCATCGACCGTCACCAAGGTGCACCTGCCGATCTTGATCGTTTCCAGATCGCCCGAGGCGATTAACTCGTAGAGCTTCGACCGGCCTATTCCGGTCATCCGCACGGCATCCGGAATCCGGACGGCGAGCGGCTCTGCGCCGTTGCTCCTGGTTGCCTTGGGGCGACGATCGAACGGGAGAGCGAGCTGTTCGTCGCTGGCAGGCGACTTGGCTTCCCGGCGCTTCATTCTCCTTGCTCCTGCGCAAGCTTGTCGAGCTGCCGCTTATGCGCTTCATGCACTTTCGCCCGGAGGGTCGCATCGGGATGGGCCAGTAGCAGGCCATCGAGAGCGCACATGATGAAGATCAGCCGACGCTTGATGAACTCTGCGTTCTGCCTTGCCTCTTCGCGCAGCTCTTGCCCCTGGAACAGGTCTGTGACGATGGCCCCGATCCACTGGCTGCGGCTCTGCTTAGCGCGGGTGGCTTCATCCTGCACCCACGCGGCGACGTGCTTGGGCAGGTAGGTCTGGATGGAAACATTGCGTGTCATGCTGACTCCATGTTGGTGGAGCCTGGAACACACTGCGAAAGGCAAGTATGTTCTACTTGTGTTCTTTTCCGCAGTCAAGCCCGCTGGAACTGGCGCATTTCCTCGCCTTTCGGCATGATGTGATTTGCGGGAATGCCGGAGACTGATGGCAAGTCAGATTTGACGGAGAAGCTGCCAATTTCTCAGAATCTGATCATAGCATTGATATATTGACGTTTTTATCCGGGTTTCACCTGCGATTTGTCGCGTACGGTGTGCTCTACACTGTACCCAGCTTTGGGATCGGAAACCGGCTTAGTTTCCGGATCTTACTGCGAACCATGTGAGGGTGCAGCGTAGACTTGCAAGCTCCCGGCGCATGAGGGCATGGCATAGGCAATCAAAGCGCGATCTCGGAGCCAATCGGGCAACCTTCCGCTCGGAGCTTCCGCAGCGACTCGATGACCTTCAGGCATTGCTTTTCGGTCGGAATCTTCATCGGTACCGATGCCGCCACCCGCAATATGCCGAGCTCGGTCGGGGAGAGGAGCTTTCGGGATTGTCCCCATGCACTCAGCTGCTCCCACAATTGCCCACCAGCTGAAACCACTACTGACTGAGCTTCAATTCCGTTGAGCAGCTTTTGGTCCTTGATGCCCGCCCGCTTTCCTTCCTTGATTCTGTCCTTCCCGATCAGTTCGCCTAGCCACGCCTCCGGCCAGTCAATCTCCAAGGCCTTGACCCTCGCCCAGCAGGCTTGCTGCTTCGCCCATTCCGTCACGTTGCTGATGCCAGTCGGCGGGGACACAAGCACTTCGTGCACGGCTTCCGCCACCAGTGCGAGCGCCGCTCCCATTTCCTCCGAAATCCCCTGCGCTCGCCAGATGACGTCGAAGTCGACGAATTCCTCGCGTTGCTCGCAGTCATGGCTCATCTTCGCGATGGCATAGGCGACGACATTTGCCCGATAGCCTCCCTGATACCACGACTGCTCGGTGACAATCTCTTCGGTTGCCCGGAAGATCAGCGCCTTCGCGACAGCCTGACGATAGAAATCTTCATTGAATGCGTCAGGCTGCTTCTTCCATTCAATGCCGATTGTCCCGGCGAAATGCGCGAAGTTTTTCTGGGCACCTTTGCTGACAATATCGGGATGACCGCGCCAGACGTTGAGGTACTTGGCAAGGTCGGTTTTCGATATCAGCTGCGATTTGGGATACTCCAGATCGAACTTCTTGCGCTGGGCGGGCGTCAGGAGCCCGCGGGCATCCTGATACTGTCCTCTCGCCCGTTCGTAGTACCATTTTGACTCGCGGAACGTGCCGTCCGGCGATGGCGCGAATATTCTTCGGGAGAATTCTTCGAGCCGCACATGGAAGGGATGGTTTGCAAAGAAATCTGCGGCATTCACGCGGTTCTGACTGTTGGCAAATTCCGAGATCTTCGGAACGATATCTATCGCCTTCTCCGGCGGCACGATCGAGAGCTTCATCTGGACGAAGACCTTCGAAAGATCGGCGTTCCGCCGCTTCGCCGCGTGGATCGATGCCGTAGTCTGGCCACCGTTCACGATCTGGAGATTTCGCAAACCAGTCAGCAGCAGGCCGCCTTCGGACACGCGCGTCGTTATGCCTTCGGCCGTAGCCGTGATGCCGTTGTTGTAGGCAAAGAACATGTCCGGATCGTTGTCGATAGTATTGCGGATCCCCTTGTTCACGCCCCCCCTGGCCTGGAGAAACACGCGCACGTTCTGTTCGAGCAGACGTGAACCCCAGCGGTCGTAGATCGCAGCAAGCTGGGTTCCGGGAACGACTGCCAGATAGGCTTTGTAATCTGCCTCTCCCATGTGGGCCGGCAAAAGCGGGATTGGGCCGCCGTAGTCGGCTTCGAGGTCGATGACGATCTCCTCCCGTCCGAACCCGGCTGCAGCAAAGCGGTGAAGGCGCTCTATGTCCCAAACCGAATAGGACACATGGCGTCCATCCACGTCGCCTGCTTCGCGACCGTCAACCTTGGCGCTAAGCTGTCGATTACTGACAAGGAAAAGGCGGATCTTCGAGGTCGAAGGCCATCGCGCTGCAATCAGGTCTGCAAGGCCGAATGCCGCGCTGCTCTCTTCGAGGCCGTTCCTGAACCTGGAATCCAGCGACTTGGTCAGGAAGTTCTCCAGGCGCTTGAATATTGCATTCATATCCGTCTGGGTCAGCCGCGCTAAATCCGGAGCCTGATTGAAATCCAGAATGATGAGGCTCAGGGTTCCGCCGCTCTGCGCTGGATCACCAGCGTAGCCGTCAACCCGGATTCCCCCCGTCGGCGGACAATAGGATGCCCGGTCAGCCGCGTCGAACTCGCCTGCCTCGGCCAGGTAATCGCAGAATAGCTCGAAGAATGCGTCTTCTGCATACAGGCCGTCGACGTCCGCGGATGACATGACCTCCTGAAAGAAGTCATGGTGAAATTCCTCGAGGCTAATCGTCATTGCCCGCCACCCTTCAATATGTCGCGAACGAAGTCGTCATCGACCCTGAATTGCTCGCACTCCACCAGTGAGAGATCATAGCGGACGCGTTCGACGCCGGAATTGAACATCGCGGGCGTGATGCGGGGAAAATCTTCCACTACGTGCAGGAACCGGTGCGGGCCGGATATCCAGCGGAATGAAGAATAGTCGTCGTCCCGGGAAAAACCTGCGGCCACGAGCTGGCCTTCGAAGCGTTCCAGAACCGCCGGTGCTTCCGCTGCAATCCTGTCCGCGATCCGGCATGCCACATCCGTAAGGGTGAATGCGGAAGCTGCGTCCTCCGGAGCCGCGTCCAGTTCGACGACGTACAGGAACAGGACATCGCAGCCACTGGCATCCAGCTGATGTTCGGACGAGATCGCTACGTAGGGGCGAGCCGCGCCTCGCCTTGCCTTCGCTTCTATCGCTGTCCGGCCGCATTCGAAGTCCTTGGGCGATCCTGTCGGCCCCACCCACGCGCCTGTTGCATCCGCCGGACCGAAAAGAGGAATGAGGTAACGCTCGAGCACCAGAAGCTCGCCGATCAGACCCTTCTGCTCCTCAGCGGTGTGGACCGGCGTGCAAAAGGGACCCCGTTAGCGGGGTGATCGGCGTCTAAAAGGGACCCTTCATTCTGATGGTGTAGTTGACCGCCTGGTTTTCCAGGTGGTGAGATCGGGATGTTGGTGGTGGAGACGATTGTTCGGA
>CAUJIW010000040.1 GCA_963205175.1 Pseudomonadota bacterium | reverse complement strand
GCAGGCGGGGGTTTGCAGCTCGTCGTAGATCCAGGCCGACGGCGCCATGGTCTCCGGCGCGGCGGCGGTGGCGCCACTGCCGGGAGCGGGCACCACGGTGGCGGTGGTGGACCACAGCCGGATGATGTCGGCGCCGGCGGCCGCGAAGGCCTCGATCTCCGCCGGCGAGGAGACGAAGGCCAGGGTGCGGATGTTGGGATTGAGCCGACGCAACTCCCGCAGGTCGTCGAGGCTGCGTACGCCGGCGATGACGTCCAGCTCGGCGCCGTGGGCCTCGGTCAGCCGGACGATGCGGGCCTTGTCCAGCGTGTCGCCGCGCTTGATGTCCAGCAGCAGCTTGACGCCGGTGCCGGCCACCAGCTTCAGCACCTCGCCATAGGTGGGGATGCGTTCGCCGGCGAACCGCGGGCTGAACGTGCCGCCGGCATCCAGTTGCCTGACCTGGGCCAGCGTCAGGGTGCTGACGTTGCCGGTGCCGTTGGTGGTGCGGTCGACGGTGGCGTCATGCAGCACGACCACCTCGCCGTCGGCGGTGCCGCGCAGGTCGAGCTCGATGGCGTCGACGCCCAGCGCGATCGCCTGGCGGTAGGCCGCCAGTGTGTTCTCCGGTCGCCCGGCGGACAGGCCGCGGTGGGCCACCAGCGCCACCTGCCAGTCGGGATAGGCGGCGGCGTCTCCGGACAACGCATTCGCCGCGGCGGGGCATGGCGCGGTGGTGAGCGCGACGAGCAGCGCCAGCGCCAGCAGACCCGCGCGCCTCCGGCCGTCCTGCGCTTGCGCCCGCCAAGGCACATCTGCTCCCCATGTCACATCCGCTCCCGTTGTCACAGCCTGCCTCCCGCGACTGACGCCACCCAGCCGGGCCAACGGCGGCCCGAACGCCAGTCTAGGGCAAGGCGGCACCCCGCGCAGGCGGCATTCCCGACAACTCAGTGTTGCACGCTGACGCGACCACCTGTCGCCAAGGCGTCATGTTCGCGCGCGGCGCCGCGGACCCGGTGGGCCGCGCTGGCGGCCTTGCCCCGTGCGGCGTCTCACCCTGTGATGCCGGATGGCGAATGCGGGGGACGCCGCGCCCGGCGTGGTGCCGGCCGGGGTTTGAGGCGGGCGGGGAACGCGCTATCCAGTGTGTGTCATCGATCAATCATGAGAGTCGTCATGGGCATTTCCCTGCATACCGCCATTGTTCCGTCGTTCATCCAGATGCTGGGCGCGCTGTCCGGCCTGCTCGACAAGGCGGAGGCCTTCGCCGCCGACAAGGGCGTGCCGGCCGACGAGCTGATCCAGGCCCGGCTGATCGATGACATGCTGCCGTTCGCCTATCAGGTGAAGTCGGCCGTGGTGCATTCGCTGGGCGCCATCGAGGGTGTGCGCCAGGGGCTGTTCGCGCCCGACATGACGCCGCCGCCGGCGACCTTCGCGGCGCTCAGGCAGCGGGTGCAGGACGGTCGCGATGCGTTGGCGGCGCTCGACCCGGCGGAACTCGACGGATATGTCGGCCGCGACATGCGCTTCGAGATCGGCGAATTCCGCCTCGACTTCACCGCCGAGAACTTCCTGCTCGGTTTCTCGCAGCCCAACTTCTACTTCCACGTCACCACCGCCTACGACATCCTGCGCATGAAGGGCGTGCCCATCGGCAAGCTCGACTTCATGGGCGCGATGCCGGTCCGGCGGTAGCACCAGGGAAGGTCGGCCGGCCGGGGACGCGGGCGCCTCCCCGGGGGCTGGCCAGGACCGGACCGGCCTAGAAGGCGTAATAGCCACCGTCGATGATGAAGGTGTCGGCGGTGTGATAGGCGCTGGCGTCGCTCATCAGGTAGATGGCGATGCCGGCGAAATCGGCGCCGGTGCCCCAGCGGCGCATGGGAATACGCGGCATGACGCCGGCGATGAACTTGTCGTTGGTCAGCGCCGCGTCGGTCAACGGTGTTTCGATCCAGCCCGGCAGCAGCGCGTGCGCGGTGATGCCGTGGCGGGCATATTCCACCGCCAGTGCCTTGATCATCGACACCATGGCGCCCTTGGTTGCCGCGTAGTGCTCGCCGCGCGCCTGACCGGACACCGCGGCCAGACTGGCGGTGCCGATCAGCCGGCCGCCGGGGTCTCCGGCCGCGGCGCGGGCCTTCATGTGGCGGGCGGCGGCGCGAAAGGTATAGAAGGCGCCGTTGAGGTTGACGTTGAGGATGTGCTGCCAGTCGGCGGTCTCGATCGTCTCGAACGGCACGCCGCGATGACCGGTGGCGGCGTTGGCGAAACAGCCGTCGACCCGGCCCATCACGTCCAGGGATTCGGCGAAGGCGCGCTCCACCGCCGCCTCGTCGCCAACATCGCACAACAGGCCATGCACGCGGGTGCCATGTACGGCGAGGGCCGCCAGTGCGGCCTCGTTCTTGGCGGGGTTGGTGCCCCAGATGCAGATGTCGGCGCCGGCCTGGGCCAGGCCCGTCGCCATGCCGAGGCCGATGCCCGAGTTGCCGCCGGTGATGAGGGCGACCTTGCCCGTCAGGTTGAAGGGTGGAAAAGCCATCGCAATGCTCCGTCGAGGATAGAGGGCAGTAAAGCCCTCAGCGTCCCGGAGCGCCGGCGCGGACGCAAGCCCCGCCGATGGGGGGGGGATGGCTGGATGACGGAATGACGGCGGGTGCGCGCCGACCCGAGGGGGGCGTTACCGCCACGCCCTCGCCATCGCGCGCAGACGCTGGTTACTCCGCCGCGACGGCGACCTGGGCCTTGGCGGTCTGGCGCTTGTCGAAGGCGTCCCACACCTCGTTCCAGTTGCCGCGCGTCGCCGCCTTGGAATATTCGGTGGCGCGGGTCTCGAAGAAGTTGGCGTGCTCGACGCCGTTCAACAGCGGCTGCAGCCACGGCAGCGGGTGTTCGTCGATCATGTAGATCGGCTTCATGCCTAGCTGCTTCAGCCGCCAGTCGGCGATGTAGCGGACATAGCGCTTGATGTCGCGCGGGGTCATCCCCGGCACCGGCCCCATCTCGAAGGCGAGGTCGATGAAGGCGTCCTCCAGCCGCACCACGGTGTGGCAGCAGTCGGCGATGTCGTCCTTCACCGCCTGGGTGAGACAGCCGGTCTCGGCGCAGAAGGTGTGGAACAGCTTGATGATGCCGTCGCAGTGCAGGCTTTCGTCGCGTACCGACCAACTGACGATCTGCCCCATGCCCTTCATCTTGTTGAAGCGCGGGAAGTTCATCAGCATGGCGAAGCTGGCGAACAGCTGCAGGCCCTCGGTGAAGCCGCCGAACATGGCCAGCGTGCGGGCGATGTCGGCATCGTTGTCGACGCCGAACTTGCCCATATAGTCGTGCTTGGCCTTCATCTCCTCATATTTGAGGAACGCCGCATACTCGGTCTCGGGCATGCCGATGGTGTCGAGCAGGTGGCTGTAGGCGGCGATGTGGATGGTCTCCATGTTGGAGAAGGAGGCCAGCATCATCTTGATTTCGGTCGGCTTGAACACCCGGCCGTATTTCTCGTGGTAGCAGTCCTGCACCTCGACGTCGGCCTGGGTGAAGAAGCGGAAGATCTGCGTCAGCAGGTTGCGCTCATGGTCGGTGAGCTTCTGCGCCCAGTCGCGGCAGTCCTCGCCCAGCGGCACCTCTTCCGGCATCCAGTGGACCTGCTGCTGGCGCTTCCAGAAGTCGAAGGCCCAGGGATATTCGAACGGCTTGTAGCTCTTGGAGGCTTGCTGCAGCGGCATGGCACCCACCCTTGTGGTCTGGGGTTATGATCTTGGGGTTCTGGTCGCGAGGGCCGGAATCCGGCGACTCGTCTGTTCTCTCTTTGTATCAGTTTTCGCCACGTCCGGGGAGTCCCCGTGGCGCGTCGGGCGCCCGGCCTACTGGCAGGCCAGGCACTCGTCGTAGTTCTTCACCTCCACCTCAAGCGCCGGACGGTCGAGGGTATTGTCGGCTTCCACGCCACCGGCGAAGGCGGCGCGCTGGATCGACTTGGAGCGGCAGTAGTAGAGCGACTTCACGCCCATCTCCCACGCCCGGTAGTGCAGCATCAGCAGGTCCCATTTCTCGATGTCGGCAGGCAGGAACAGGTTGAGGCTGGTGGCCTGGCAGATATAGGGCGTGCGGTCGGCCGCCAGTTCGAGCAGCCAGCGCTGGTCGATCTCGAAGGCGGTACGGAACACCGCCTTCTCGTCCGGCGTCAGGAAATCGAGGTGCTGGATCGAGCCTTCGTTCTCAAGGATCGAGTTCCACACCGCGTCCGAGTTCTTCGCCTTCTCGATCAGCAGTTTTTCCAGATAGGGGTTCTTCACCACGAAGGAGCCGGACAGCGTCTTGTGGGTGTAGATGTTGGCCGGCACCGGCTCGATGCAGGCCGAGGTGCCGCCGGTGATGATCGAGATCGAGGCCGTCGGCGCGATGGCCAGCTTGTGCGAGAAGCGCTCCATGGCGCCGGTCTCGGCGGCGTCGGGGCAGGGGCCGCGTTCCATCGCCAGCATCATCGAGGCGGCGTCGACGCGCTCCTTGATGTGGCGGAACATCTTGAGGTTCCACGACTTGGCCATGGCGCTCTCGAACGGGATGCCGCGCGCCTGCAGGAAGCTGTGCAGGCCCATGACGCCCAGACCCACCGACCGCTCGCGGCTGGCGGCGTATTTGGCGCGCGCCATCGAGTCCGGCGCGCGGTCAATGAAGTCCTGCAGCACGTTGTCGAGGCAGCGCATCACGTCCTCGATGAAGCGCTCGTCCTTCGACCATTCGTCCCAGGTCTCGAAGTTGAGCGACGACAGGCAGCATACCGCGGTGCGGGGGTTGTCGAGGTGGTCGCGGCCGGTGGCCAGCGTGATTTCGGAGCACAGGTTCGAGGTCGTCACCTTCAGGCCGAGTTCCCGCTGGTGGGCGGCCATCGTCCGGTTCACCGTGTCGATGTAGATGATGTAAGGCTCGCCGGTGGCCAGCCGGGTCTCGACGATCTTCTGGAACAGCGCGCGGGCATCCACCTCGCCGCGCTTCTCGCCGTTCTTCGGGCTGACGAGGTCGAAGCTGGTGCCGTCGCGCACCGCTTCCATGAACTTGTCGGTGATCAGCACGCCATGGTGCAGGTTGAGCGCCTTGCGGTTGAAGTCGCCCGACGGCTTGCGGACCTCAAGGAACTCCTCGATTTCCGGGTGGCTGACGTCGAGATAGACCGCCGCCGAGCCGCGCCGCAGCGAACCCTGCGAGATGGCCAGCGTCAGGCTGTCCATCACCCGCACGAACGGGATGATGCCGCTGGTCTTGCCGTTGAGGCCGACCGGCTCGCCGATGCCGCGCACATTGCCCCAGTAGGTGCCGATGCCGCCGCCGCGCGAGGCGAGCCAGACATTCTCGTTCCAGGTCGCGACGATGCCGTCCAGGCTGTCGTCGACCGAGTTCAGGTAGCAGGAAATCGGCAGGCCGCGGCCGGTGCCGCCGTTCGACAGCACCGGCGTCGCCGGCATGAACCACAGCTTCGAGATATAGTCATAGAGACGCTGGGCGTGCTCGGCGTTGTCGGCATAGGCGGTGGCGACGCGGGCAAACAGGTCCTGATAGGATTCGCCCGGCAGCAGGTAGCGGTCCTTCAGCGTCTCCTTGCCGAAGTCTGTCAGCAGGTCGTCGCGGCTGCGGTCGATCTGGACCGAAAAGCGCCACGGCGCCACACTGGTCGAGCCGTTGTCGCTGACGTCGGTCTGACTGCTGCTGCCGCTCGAAAAATCCATGGATACTGCCTCCTGACGCCCGCGTCCGCCTGATACACCGACGCCTGATGCGCCGATGTGTTGCCCCGTGCCGTGCCGGTGTCGAGGTAACCATGTTAGGGGATTTGGGACGAGGGGTCCCGGCCTGAATCAGGCCATCCCCGATATCCTCGTTATCCACAGCCCCCACGGCCACGACCCCCTAGCACTTGGGGTTGGCCTTAACTCAAACGCAAGATTTGGTAATGCGCAAGACAGATTTTGCGCTTGACAGAAAATTGCCCGACGGGCGGCATCGCGGCTTGTCCGGGTTGGACGTTCGCCAGTGCCCGCACTGGAATTATTGAGAAATTCAAGCAGGTTAATGCTAAATTTTGATGTCAGTCGACAACTTGAGTCAGGAGGGGAAGGCGCGCCCGGACCAGCAGTGCCGCGGGCGGAGGCGCGAATCGTTCCGCCCGGACACCAAGGCTCCGGATCAAGATATGGTGTGCGCCAATGCCTGCAGGGCAACCAGCCCGCTACCCAGGCCAAGCACCAGCGCGATGAGGAAATTGCGTACCATCATGGATCATCCCCCTCTCGCTTGAACGGTGCGCGGACCATAGACGACAATCATGACAGTCCATTGGCGAAAAGCGACATTCTGTGCCGCCCGCGCGTTTTCCCGTGGCTGGGCCGGGTCGGTTACGGCCTGGCCAGCAGTTCCAGCGTCGCCACGGTCATGGCCTCGACCCCGGTGGTCACCGAGGGCTGGGGCGCGATCCGGAACAGCGGAGAATGGTGCGAGGGCACCGGCGGGCCGCCCTTGCCGGCGGCGGTGATCTCGGCCTCGGGCGTGCCGCCCACCGAGAAATACAGTGACTTGACCGCCGGGTCGGCGCCGAAATAGGCGAAGTCCTCCGCCCCCATGCCCTGGCGCGGCTGGCGGGCAAGGCGGGTGGCGCCGAAATGATCGCTGAAGCGCTGGTGCATGCGGCGGGCCAGCGAGTCGTCGTTGATGGTCGCCGGCGTCGATTCGGTCGACACCGTGACGGTGGGCAGCTTGTCTTCCGGCAGGCCGGCCATGCGGCCGGCGTTCTCGGCGATGCGCCTGATGCCGGCGAGCAGGGTCTGGCGCACCTTCTCCGAGTCGGCGCGTACGGTGATCTGCAGGTCGGCGCGGTCGGAAATGATGTTGTGCTTCAGGCCGCTATGAAAGGCGCCGACAGTCACGACGCCCGGCTCCAGCGGCGAAATCTCGCGGCTGACCAGCGTTTGCAGCGCCACCACGATCTGCGAGCCCAGCACCACGGGGTCGCGACCCATGTGCGGCGAGGCGCCATGGGCGCCAATGCCATGGACGGTGATGTCGACACTGTCCGACGACGAGGCGATCAGGCCCGGTTCCACCAGCAGCTGGCCGGCCGGCAGCCCGGCGGTGACATGGAACGCCAGCGCGTAATCGGGCTTGGGAAAGCGGGCGTAGAGCCCGTCGTCGAGCATCTTGCGGGCGCCGCCAATGCGTTCCTCGGCCGGCTGGGCCACCAGCACGACGGTACCCGCCCACTGGTCGCGCCGGTCCATCAGCTGCTTGGCGGTGCCCACCAGCGCGGTGATGTGCACATCGTGGCCGCAGGCATGCATCACCGGCATGTCGAGGCCGTTGATGTCGACCTGGCGGGCGGTGGACGCATAGGGCAGGCCGGACTGCTCGACCACCGGCAGGCCGTCCATGTCGGCGCGCAGCAGCACGGTGGGGCCGCTGCCGTTGCGGATGACGCCGACGACGCCGGTGCCGCCGACACCCTCGGTGACCTGGACACCCAGCGCCTTCAGCTCCCTGGCGATGCGGGCGGCGGTCCTGACCTCGCGGTAGGAGAGTTCGGGGTTCTGGTGGAAGTGGACGAACAGCGCGCCCAGATGGCTGTCATAGTGCCGGCTGATCGCCGTGGCGAGCGCGGGATCGCCCGCCCGCGCGGGCGGGCCAAAGCCGGTGGACAGGACAGTGGCCAGCGCCAGCGCGCTGGTGGTGAGAAAACAACGCATGGATGAGCCCCCGACCCCTGGTGTGCGACATGTTGTGATCACGTCACTGTCACCCGGGACACCCGAAGTTGTAAAGACCTCAGGCGCTGACCGGGCAGGGCGCCTTGAGGGTGTGATAGGGCACATCGAGATCGATGCCGAACCGGGTGCGCAACACGTCCAGATAGGTCGCGTCATCCGCCAGCGTCTCGGTGGTGTCGATACCGCCGGCGCGGGTGGTGAGCTGATGGTCGAGCAGGGTCAGACGGCCGTCGGCGGTGAAGCGGGCCGCGAGCCGGCGCTGGGTGAACAGCGAGTCCGGCGCGGTGGCGGTATAATGGTTGCCCAGCTCGAAGTCGGCCGGCCAGCAGCGTTCCAGCGTGAAGCTGTAGAGCCCCAGCCAACCGTCGTCGCGCCCCGTCTCCAGCATGAAGCCATGGTCGGCGTCCTCGCGCAGGCGGAAGCGGCCGTCGGGCTGATCGTCGACGCGCCCGGTCTCCAGCGGCATCGGCAACCGGAAGCCGGGGCCGCCGAAGCCGATGTCGAAGATCCACGGCCGGCCGCCCAGCTCCACCAGGCAGAGCTTGTGGGTGCGCGGATGCGGGCCGCCCGGCGCCAGCCAGACGCGGGCCAGCAGCGGCCGGGCCTCGACCTCCAGCGCCGCCAGCAGTCGCAGGAACAGGCCGTTGAGTTCGAAGCAGTAGCCGCCGCGCCGGCGCGCCACCACCTTGTCGTAGACCGCTTCGGGGTCGAGGCTGATGCCCTGGCCGAGGTGGATGTCGAAGTTCTCGAACGGTACCGCCATCATGTGCGCCGCGTGCAGGTCGGCCAGGCCGTCAGGCGTGGTGGCCGGTGCCGTTGTCAGGCCAAGGCGGGCGAGGTAGGCGTCGCGCTGGGCGGGGGTGAGCATGGGGGTTCCTTTTGCGGTATGAAGCTGGTGGGGTCAGCGGCCTTTGAAGACAGGCGGGCGCTTTTCCATGAACGCCTGCATGCCTTCCCGCATGTCCGCGCTGGCCAGCAGCGGCAGCAGTTGCAGGAAGACATGGTCGACATGCTCGACGAACGGCTCGGCCAGACCGGCGCGCATCATCCGCCGCGCCGCCTGCACCGCGAGCGGCGCGTTGGCGGCGATCTCGGCGGCCATCGCCTGGCCGGCGGCCAGCGCCGCCTCCGCATCGGCATGGACCTCGGTTACCAGCCGCAGGTCGAGTGCCTCTTCGGCGCTGAGGGTGCGGCCGGTGAAGATCAGCTGGGCCGCCCGGTCCCAGCCGAGCAGGCGTGGCAGATACCAGGTGCCGCCGGATTCAGGCAGCACGCCGCGCTTGACGTAGGAGGCGGCGAGCTTGGCGTCGCGTGCGGCGACGCGGATGTCGCAGCCCAGCGCCAGATCGAGGCCATAGCCGGCGGCCGCGCCGTTGACGACGGCGATGGTCGGCTTGTCGAGGTTGAACAGCACGGTGGGCGGGGTGTTGCGCAGATCGAGCTTGGGCGGCAGCGCCGCGCCACCGCCCAGTGTCTGGTTGGGGTCGCGCGACAGGTCCAGCCCGGCGCAGAAGGCGCGCCCCGAGCCGGTGAGCAGGATCACCCGCACCGAGTCGTCGGCGTTGGCGGCCAGCAGCGCCGCCGACAGCGCGTCGAGCATGGCCCCGGAAATGGTGTTCATCCGCTCCGGCCGGTTCAGCGTGATGGTCGCCACATGGTCGGCGACGGCATAGAGAATGTCCTGGTCACTCATGGTGTCGATCCTGCCCCCGGTTTGAATATCGTTATGGATAATCGTGTTGAACGGTCGTCACCGTGACGCTGCCGCGCGGGGTTGTAAAGGTGGCGGGGCGCTGCCCGCCGCGACCGGGCCACGGCACGGCGTGCGGGACGCAAGGCGGCGCGGGTCGCCGAACAAAATGGCAACTTGGCGCGGCGGGCGCGGCGCGCCATAGTGGCCGGCATGAGCAGCCCCGTCATCCGCACCACCCTGGCCGACATCGCTATGCCGCTGGCCTTCACGCCGCACAAGGTGGTGCGGCCGCCGAAGTCGGAAGGCGGCAAGCCCTTCGTGATGAAGGCCGACTATGAGCCGGCGGGCGACCAGCCGCAGGCGATCGCCGAACTGGTGAAACAGGTGCGCAACGGCGAGCGCGACCAGGTGCTGCTGGGCGTCACCGGCTCGGGCAAGACCTTCACCATGGCCAAGGTGATCGAGGCGACGCAGCGCCCGGCCATCATCATCGCCCACAACAAGACGCTGGCCGCCCAGCTCTACGGCGAGTTCAAGGGCTTCTTCCCCGACAACGCGGTGGAGTATTTCGTCAGCTACTACGACTACTACCAGCCGGAAGCCTATGTGCCGCGCACCGACCTCTACATCGAGAAGGAGAGTTCGGTGAACGAGCAGATCGACCGGATGCGCCACGCCGCCACCCGGGCGCTCTTGGAACGCGACGACGTCATCATCGTCGCCTCGGTGTCCTGCCTCTACGGTATCGGCTCGGTCGAGACCTATTCGGCGATGACGCTGACCGTGCGCAAGGGCGAGACCATCGACAGCCGCGAGCTGATCCGCAAGCTGGTGGCCCAGCAGTACAAGCGCAACGACCAGGCGTTCACCCGCGGCACCTTCCGCGTGCGCGGCGACACTGTCGAGATTTTCCCCGCCCACTATGAGGACGCCGCCTGGCGCATCAGCTTCTTCGGCGACGAGGTGGAGGAGATCGTCGAGTTCGATCCGCTGACCGGGCGCAAGAACGCCAGCCTGGACGCCATCAAGGTCTATGCGAACTCGCACTATGTGACGCCGGGGCCGACGATGCAGCAGGCGATCCAGGCCATCAAGCTGGAGCTGGCCGAGCGGCTGAAGGAGCTGAAAGCCGCCAACATGCTGCTGGAGGCGCAGCGGCTGGAGCAGCGCACCACCTTTGATCTGGAAATGATCGCCGCCACCGGCGCCTGCGCCGGCATCGAGAATTATTCCCGCTTCCTCACCGGCCGGCTGCCCGGCGAGCCGCCGCCGACGCTGTTTGAATATCTGCCCGACAACGCCCTGCTGTTCGTCGATGAAAGCCACGTCACCGTGCCGCAGATCGGCGGCATGGAGCGCGGCGACAAGCGGCGCAAGGTGACGCTGGCGGAATATGGCTTCCGCCTGCCGTCGTGCATCGACAACCGGCCGCTCAAGTTCGAGGAGTGGGACGCCATGCGGCCGCAGACCCTGTTCGTCTCGGCGACGCCGGGGCCGTGGGAAATGGAACAGACCGGCGGCGTGTTCGTCGAGCAGGTGATCCGCCCCACCGGCCTGATCGACCCGCCGTGCGAGATCCGCCCGGTCGAGCATCAGGTCGACGATCTGATCGCCGAGGCCAGGGCGACCGTCGGCCAGGGCTATCGGGTGCTGGTGACGGTGCTGACCAAGCGCATGGCCGAGGACCTGACGGAATATCTCCACGAGGCCGGGCTGAAGGTGCGCTACATGCACGCCGACGTCGAGACGCTGGAACGCATCGAGATCATCCGCGACCTGAGATTAGGCGTGTTCGACGTGCTGGTGGGCATCAACCTGCTGCGCGAGGGCCTCGACATTCCCGAGTGCGGCCTTGTCGCCATTCTCGACGCCGACAAGGAGGGCTTCCTGCGCTCCGAGACATCGCTGGTGCAGACCATCGGGCGCGCCGCGCGCAACGCCGACGGGCGGGTGATCCTGTATGCCGACAAGATGACCGGCTCGATGGACCGCGCGCTGAAGGAGACGGAGCGTCGCCGCGTCAAGCAGATGGCCTACAACGAGGCGCACGGCATCACGCCGACCACGGTGAAGAAGCAGATCGCCGATGTGCTGAAGGACGCCAGCCAGGGCGACTATGTGACGGTCGACCTCGACAGCGAGGAGACCGAGCATCTGGTCGGCCACAATCTCAAGGCCTACATCGCCGAGCTGGAGGAGCGGATGAAAACCGCCGCCGCCGATCTGGAGTTCGAGGAAGCCGCCCGCCTGCGCGACGAAATCCGCCGGCTGGAGAACGCCGAACTCGGCCTGCCGGAAGCGATGCACACAGCGCCGGTCAAGGGCCACTCCGGCGGCGGCAAGCCCGGCACCCGCACCAGCCGCTACGGCAAGGTGCGCAAGCGGCGGGGCTAGAGCCGGCGTTCTGGCCGACTGGTTCAGCCGGGGAAGTTCAGCTCGATGACCACCCCGTTGGGGTCGGTGAGAAACAGTTGCTGGAAGTCGCCGATCCGGTTGTGCCGGTGGGGAATGCCAAGCGATGTCAGCCACGATCGCATCGCCTCGACGTCATGGGCGATGAACGCCACATGGTCGATCGGGCCGGTAGGGCCGGCGTGGCGCGGATCGTCGGTCGCCATCAGGTGAATGACCGGGGTGTCGCCGAGATAAAGCCAGTGGCCATGCACGCCCACCGCCGGGCGCGGGCCGACGCGCAGGCCCAGGGCCTCGACATACCAGTCGGCGGTGGCGTCCACCGCCGGCGTGGCGATGTTCACATGGTCGAAGCGGTGCAGCGCCATCGGTCAGCCTCCCGTCCCCTCAGGGGTTCATGCCACTGTAGCAACGCGCGGCCATTTTCGCGCATGGCCAAAAGAACAGGCGCTGGCAGCGCGCCGCCGTCGGTCTCGTGCGGGAAACAGTCCGTCCCCCCTGTCGCGGGTGCTTGACGGGATGGTGGGCGTGCGGCGACTGTCCGCGCCTCGGGCCTGTATCGGCATCGGTGCAGTGCAACCAGACAAGAGGGAGTTATCGCATGATCGGTTATGTCACGGTGGGTACCAACAACATCGACAAGGCAGCGGCCTTCTACGACAAGGTGCTGGGTGCGCTGGGCGCCAAGCGGGCCTGGGAGATGGACCGTCTGATCACCTGGGCGAGCGCGCCCAACACGCCGATGATGGCGGTGTGCAAGCCCTATGACGGTCAGCCGGCGACGGTGGGCAATGGCGTGATGGTTTCGCTGATGGCCGGCTCGCCGGACGGGGTGAAGGCGGTCTATGATGCCGCGCTGGCCGCTGGTGGCACCGACGAGGGCGCGCCGGGACCGCGTGGCGACTCCGGCTTCCACGGTGCCTATTTCCGCGATCTCGACGGCAACAAGATCTGCGCCTTCTGTTTCGCCAAGGCGTGAGCCAAGAGCTGATTCCGCCGGGTGGCCGCGCTGTGATCAACCGGTGCGGCCACCATCAGGCCGGCGCCCGATGGCGGGTTGCCTGTTGGCGGGTTGCTTGACGGCATGTGGCGGGCTGGGCGATGGTCGGTCATGACCGCCGCCAATATCGAGATCAGCGTCGCCACGCTGGAGCAGTTGTTCGACACGCTCGACCCGCTGCCGTTTCGCGAGAAGGATCTCGACCACCGCGCCGAGGACTTTATCGTCGGCTGGGCGCGGGAGTTGCCGCGCGACACGCCGCTTGCCATTGTCATCCACGTGCCGCCGGCCGAGATCGAGCGGCCGCTGGCGGCGTCAATCACGCCGGCGTTTGCCCATTTCTTCACCTATCGCGCCGAGGTGGTGGGGCAGGAGCTGCGCGAGCTGCTGCGGGTGGGGCGCGCGGCCCTGCTCATCGGTGTCGTCGCGCTGGTCGCCTGTGTCGGGCTGGCGCATCTGGCGGCGCAGACGATGGCGGCATCGGCGCTGCGCGAGATTGTCGTCGAGAGCCTGCTGATTCTCGGCTGGGTCGCCAACTGGCGACCGCTGGAGATTTTCCTCTACGACTGGTGGCCGCTGGTGCGCCGACGCAATCTCTATCGCCGCCTCGCCGGCGCGCGGGTGGCGCTGCTGCCCAGCGATGCTCAAGGCGATGGCCACGGCGGCGGGCGCCCGTCATGAGCGGTCCGGCTCTCTATGTCGATGCCGATGCCTGCCCGGTGAAGGCGGAGGTGCTGCGGGTGGCCGAGCGCCACCAGCTGCGGGTGCACATGGTCTCCAACAGCGGGGTGCGCCAGGCGCTGCATCCGCTGGTCAATTCGGTGGTGGTCTCCGGCAGCTTCGACGCCGCCGACGACTGGATCGCCGCCGAAGCCGGCGATGGCGACATCGTCATCACCGCCGACATCCACCTGGCCTCGCGCTGTCTCGACATGGGGGCGGCGGTGCTGGGGCCGACCGGCAAGCCGTTCACCAAGGCCAATATCGGCATGGCGCTGTCGATGCGCGACCTGATGGCCGATCTGCGCGCCATGGGCACGGTGAGCGGTCACAATCCGAGTTTCAGCAAGCAGGACCGCTCGGCCTTCCTGCAGGCGCTGGAGCGCGCGGTGCAACAGGCAAGGCGGCGCTGACAGCGGCAGGGCAGGAGGGATCATGAACGGGAGGACGCGACGGGCGGGGTTGCTGTTGATGCTGCTGGCGGTGTCGGCCATGCCGGGTCCGGCGCGGGCCGAGACCATGGCCGAGGTGCTGGCGGCCAGCGCGGCGGCCGACTGGCGGCCGCTCGACCCGGACCGCACGCTGGTGATGACCCTGCCGGCCGGCCTGGTGGTGATCGAGCTGGCGCCGGCGTTCGCCCCCAACCATGTCGCCAATATCAAGGCGCTGGTGCGCGAGGGCTATTTCGACGGTCTGGCGGTGACCCGGGTGCAGGATGGTTTCGTCGTCCAGTGGGGCGACCCCGGCGCGCTGAAGTCGCCGCCGCGGCCACGGCCGATCCGCACCGCCCGGGCGACGCTGCCCGCCGAGTTCGAGCGCCCGGCGGCGGGCCTCGCGTTCACGCCGCTGCCCGACCGCGACACCTATGCGCCGCAGACGGGTTTCGTCGATGCGCTGCCGGCGGCGCGCGATCCGGCCACCGGTGTCGCCTGGGCGGTGCATTGCTACGGCAGCGTCGGGGTGGGGCGCGACCTCGACGCCGACTCCGGCGGCGGCGGCGAGCTGTATGCCGTCATCGGCCACGCGCCGCGCCAGCTTGATCGCAACATCACCGTGGTTGGCCGGGTGGTCGCGGGCATGGACAGGCTCGCCAGCCTGCCGCGCGGCACCGGTCCGCTGGGCTTTTATGAGCAGGACAGCCAGCTGGTGCCGATCACCCGCGTCCGGCTGATGGCGGACCTGCCGCCCGCCGAGCGGCCCCGGCTTGAGGTGCTGCGCACCGATACCGCGATCTTCACCCGTCTGGTGGAAAGCCGGCGCAACCGGCGGGATGATTTCTACAAGCGCCCGGCCGGCGCCATCGACGTCTGCAACGTGCCGCTGCCGGTGCGGCCGCTTCCCTGATTGTGATCCCCCCCCCTGAGGAGCTCTCCGTGACCGATGTGCCCGCCACTGCCGACACCGCCCTGCTCGCCGACCTTGCCGCCGTGCGCGCGGTGGTCGCCACCTACGCCGAGGCCACCCGCGCCGGCGACATCGCCGCGCTCAAGCGCGTGTTCGCGCCCGAGGCGCTGATGAGCGGCCATATGGGGGATGCCGCCATGGTCGGCGGGCCGGAGCCGTTCTACGCCTTCATGGCCGACTATCGACCGACGGAGGCCCAGCGCGCCGCCTACGGCTGGGAGATCACCCATCTGGCGGTGGCGGGGCGCGCGGCGGCGGCGACGCTGGTGGAGACCAACCTCGCCGGACTGTCGTTCACCGACTATTTCCATCTGCTCAAGCGCGACGGCGTCTGGCGGATCATCGCCAAGACATTCGAACCGGGTCTGTAGGGAGCGGGCCGAGGCCGCGCCGCCGTGTGCGGCGGGCGACTGGCCGCGATGGTTGCCCCGCATGGATTCGAACCACGATTAACGGAGTCAGAGTCCGCTGTCTTGCCGTTAGACGACGGGGCAACGTCGCGTCAGGCGGCGGTCAATAGGTCAACCAAACGCCGTCTGTCAATGGTATCGCGCATGGAAAACTGCATCGGCGACCGCTTGTCGGGGCGGGGCAGGGTTGTTACCTTGGTGGCAAGTGGCCGTCGTCCCGGATGGAGACGGCAAGCGTAACGATAAAAACAAGGCGACGATCATGCCGAACGATGTGGCGGAGCGTTCCGCTGCTGGTCCCGTCGAGTCGGATCAGCGCGGAAGGACCGGGCCGGGCACGGGAGGACGCAATGGCGTCGGCCCGCGTGGCCAGGCGGCCGAGCGGCTGTATGCCGCGCTCGACCTGGGCACCAACAACTGCCGGCTGCTGGTGGCCAAGCCCGCTCGTGGCGGCTTCCATGTCGTCGACGCCTTTTCCCGAATCGTCCGCCTGGGTGAAGGCCTGGCCGCCACGGGCCTGCTGTCGGACGCCGCCCAGAACCGCGCCATCTCGGCATTGAAGGTCTGTGCCGACAAGCTGCGGCGTCGTAATGTCATCCTGATGCGGCATGTGGCGACGGAAGCCTGTCGGCGCGCCAGCAACGCCGGCCAGTTCGTCTCCCGGGTCTACGAGGAGACCGGCCTGGCGCTGGATGTCATCTCGACCAAGGAAGAAGCCCGGCTGGCGGTGCTTGGCTGCCAGACGCTGCTGCCGGCGGATGCCGACTATGGCCTGGTGTTCGATATCGGCGGCGGCTCCACCGAGCTGGTGCTGGTGCGGCAGGAAGCCAACGGTAGTATCGATATCGCCGCCTGGACCTCGATGCCCTGGGGCGTGGTGTCGCTCGCGGAAGCCTTTGATACCGATCAGGCGTCTCCCGGTGTGTACGCGCTGATGAAGGAGCGCGTCGGCGCCTACCTGAGCACTTTCGAGATGCAGGCGCGGGTGTCGGAGAAGGTGAACAGCGGCCGGCTGAGCGTGCTGGGCACATCGGGCACGGTGACGACGCTGGCCAGCCTGCACCTGGGATTGACTACCTATGACCGGCGGCAGGTGGACGGCTGCTGGGTGCCCTCGGGTTCCATGCGCACGCTCGCCAGCGATCTGGCGGCCATGAGCATGGACCAGCGCGCCGAGCTGCCGTGCATCGGCAAGGAACGCGCCGACCTGATGATGGCCGGCTGCGCCATTCTGGAGACCATCCTCGACTTCTGGCCCATTGATCAGCTGCGGGTCGCCGATCGCGGCATCCGCGAGGGCATCCTGCGGGTGCTGATGCGCCGCGACGGACTGCGGCTGTGAGTACGCCCGGCTCTCCCGGTGGCCGTTCCCATGGCGGTCGCTCGCGGGTCAAGACCGCGCGCGGCCGCTCCACCTCGTCGGTGCGCTGGCTGGAGCGCCAGCTCAACGACCCTTACGTCAAGGCCGCCAAGGCCGCCGGCTACCGGTCGCGCGCGGCGTTCAAGCTCAAGGAGCTGGATGAGCGCTTCGGCCTGCTCAAGGGCGTCGAGCGGGTCGCCGACCTCGGCGCGGCGCCCGGCGGCTGGTGCCAGGTGGTGCTGGAGCGCCGGCCCAAGGCGCGAGTGGTCGCGGTGGACATCCTGGAGATGGAGCCGATCGCCGGTGTTATCTTCTTTCAGGGCGACATCCGCGACCAGACGACGGCGGACCGCATCCGCGAGGCGCTGGGCGGCCAGGCCGATCTGGTGCTTTCGGACATGGCGGCCAACACCATTGGCCACAAGCAGACCGACGCGCTGCGCACCATGGGGCTGATCGAGGCCGGACTGGAACTGGCGGAGGAAGTGCTGGCCGAGGGCGGCGCCTTCGTCGCCAAGGTGCTTGCCGGCGGCGCCGACGGCACGCTGCTGACGCGGCTGAAGCAGCGTTTCCGCCAGGTCAAGCATGCCAAGCCGCCGGCCAGCCGCAAGGATTCCTCGGAGTGGTATGTCATTGCCCAGGGCTTTCGCGCCGCGCCGCCAGCGGACGTTCAGGCCGACGCGTAGATATTTCCCGCCTCGGGCATGGATATTTCCGGACGGGGATGGCATATAGCCCGCCACTTTCCCCCCGACTCGGATGCGAGAGACTTCCATGGACCTGCCGCTCGGCCTGACTTTCGACGACGTTCTGCTCATTCCGGGCGAGTCCGACGTGCTACCGAGCCAGGCGGAGACCTCGACCCGCATCACCCGCGAGATCGGCCTCAACATTCCCATCCTGTCCTCGGCGATGGACACGGTGACCGAAGCCGACATGGCGGTGATGATGGCGCAGGCCGGCGGCATCGGCGTGTTGCATCGCAATCTCACCATCGAGGAACAGGCCCAGGCGGTGCGCCAGGTCAAGCGGTTCGAGGCGGGCATGGTGGTGAACCCGGTGACCATGCTGGCCGACCAGACCCTGCGCGAGGCGCTCGACCTGATGAAGCGGCACAGGATTTCCGGCATTCCGGTGGTCGAGCCGTCGCCGCTGGGCCAGCCCGGCAAGCTGATCGGCATTCTCACCAACCGCGATGTCCGCTTCGCCGAGAACCCGGACCAGCCGGTCTCCGAACTGATGACCCGCGAGAACCTCGCGACCGTCAAGGCCGGTGTCAGCCAGGACGAGGCGCGCCGCCTGCTGCACCAGCGCCGCATCGAGAAGCTGCTGGTGGTCGATGACGGCTACCGTTGCGTCGGGCTGATCACCGTCAAGGACATCGAGAAGGCGGTGAACTATCCCTCGGCGACCAAGGACGCCTCGGGACGCCTGCGCGTCGCCGCCGCCTCGACGGTCGGCGATCTCGGCTTCGAGCGCACCGAGGCGCTGATCGACGCCGAGTGCGACCTGATCGTCGTCGACACCGCCCACGGCCACTCGCTGCGGGTGTCGGAGGCGGTCGCCCGCATCAAGAAGCTGTCCAACAACGTCCAGGTGCTGGCCGGCAACGTGGCGACGGCCGACGCTGCCCGGGCGCTGATCGACGCCGGTGCCGACGGCATCAAGGTCGGCATCGGTCCGGGCTCAATCTGCACCACCCGCATCGTCGCCGGTGTCGGCGTGCCGCAGCTCACCGCCGTCATGGAAACGGCGGAAGCCGCCGCCAAACTGGGCGTGCCGGTGATCGCCGATGGCGGCATCCGCACCTCCGGCGACATCGCCAAGGCCATCGCCGCCGGCGCCGCCGCCGTGATGGTGGGCTCGCTGCTGGCGGGCACCGAGGAAGCGCCCGGCGAGGTGTTCCTCTACCAGGGCCGCTCCTACAAGGCCTATCGCGGCATGGGCTCGGTGGGCGCCATGGCGCGCGGCTCGGCCGACCGCTATTTCCAGCAGGACATCAAGGACACGCTGAAGCTGGTGCCGGAAGGCATCGAGGGCCAGGTGCCCTACAAGGGTCCGGCGCGCGAGGTCATCCATCAGCTGGTCGGCGGCCTGAAGGCGGCGATGGGCTACACCGGGTCAAAGACGGTGGCGGAGTTCCAGAAGCGGGCCCGCTTTGTGCGCATCACCAACGCCGGCCTGCGCGAGAGCCACGTGCATGACGTGCTGATCACCCGCGAGGCGCCCAACTATCCGACGCGCTGAGCCATGACACCGGCCGCGCGGCTCGCCGCCGCCATCGAGGTGCTGACGGCGGTGCTCGATGCCGTGCGGGTGCAGGGGCCGGCGGCAGACACGCTGCTGGCCCGCTATTTCCGCGATCGCCGCTATGCCGGCTCGAAGGACCGCGCCGCCATCCGCGACACGGTTTACGCCGTGCTGCGCGATTGCGCGTGGGACGCGGCGGATGCCCGCGCGGCGCTGGTGGCGCATCTGCGCGCCCACGATCCTGACCGGCTGGCGCTGTTCGGCGCCGACCGCTACGCCCCGCCGGCGCTGGCCGATGACGAGGGCATGACCACCGGGCCATGGTTGCCCGAGTGGCTGGAGGCGGCATTCATCGAGCGTTTCGGCGACGGCTGGCCGGTTGAACAGGCGGCGTTGCGCGATCGCGCGCCGCTCGACCTCAGGGTCAACACGCTCAAGGGCTCGCGCGCGGCGGCGCAGGCGGCGCTGGCGGCCGAGGGCATCGCCACCGAGCCGCTGGCGCTGTCGCCCTGGGGCTTGCGTGCGGCGGGCGGGGCGGCGGTGGAGAAGTCGCGTGCCTTCGCGGCGGGACTGGTGGAAATCCAGGATCTGGCGAGCCAGTTGCTGCTGCAGGTGGCCGACGCGCTGCCCGGCGAGAC
>CAUJIW010000039.1 GCA_963205175.1 Pseudomonadota bacterium | reverse complement strand
CCCGCACGGCAAGCCCCTCGGCGACCAGCATGGCGCATACCAGCTCGCGCAAGTCAGGATCATCCTCGATGACCAGGATCGTGACGGGTTCCGGCGTCAAGCGTCAGACACCAGACAGGCGGGGAAATTGCGACAGGGGTGAGGAGTTAATGGGCGCGGCCGAGGGGTTGGCCGCGCCCACCACCCAACGGGCGGCAATGAGGGGTACAAAGGTTGCCGCTGACATTGGCTGGTCTCGAAATCTCGTCGTCAACCACTCCACTACCGTTGCCTGAAGCCACGTCCGAAAAAACAGACCCCAGGCAGCGCCTTAGCTTTCCGCACGATTGATGAGCGGCGACGCGGAATCGACCATGCCTGATTTTATATAGCGTGTCGATACCAAAAAGAACGTAGTCGCTACATTATTGCCGACCAGTGACGACTCCGACTCCAGGTTCGCCCACCATGTGTTCACCGAATATTCAGCATCCGCGGGTTGATGTGCGGCCGGATAGTTGAGCGCGCGGCCCAAGCGGCGTATCCATCGAGCGGAACGGGCTTGCGCCAGGGTGACGAGCCAGGGGAACAAGGATGACTCGCAAGTACTTCGGCACCGATGGTATTCGCGGCCTGACCAACACACCGCCGATGACCGCGGAGATGGCCATGCGCGTCGGCATGGCCGCCGGCAAGCACTTCCTGCGCGGCGAACACAAGCATCGGGTCGTCATCGGCAAGGACACCCGCCTGTCCGGCTACATGATGGAGTCGGCGCTCACCTCCGGCTTCGCTTCGGCCGGCATGGATGTGGTGCTGCTGGGGCCGATGCCCACGCCCGCGGTGGCGATGCTCACCCGCTCCATGCGGGCGGATCTCGGCGTCATGATCTCGGCCTCGCACAACCCTTACTACGACAACGGCATCAAGCTGTTCGGCCCCGATGGCTACAAACTGTCTGACGCCGACGAACTGGCCATCGAGGCGATGATCGACGGCGACCTTGCCGACATACGCGCAGAGCCAGCCAATCTGGGCCGGGTACGCAAGCTGGAGGACGCCCGCGGGCGCTACATTCACGCCGCCAAATCCACTTTCCCCTCCGACCTGCGTCTTGACGGGCTGCGCATCGTGGTCGATTGCGCCAATGGCGCCGCTCACAACGTGGCGCCGTCGGTGTTCTGGGAACTGGGAGCCGACATCGAAGTGCTCGGCGTGTCGCCCAACGGCTTCAATATCAACGACGGTGTCGGTTCCACCGCGCCCCAGGCGCTCGCCGACAAGGTTCTCGCCGTCGGCGCCGATATCGGTATCGCGCTTGATGGCGACGCCGACCGGCTGATCATGGCCGACGAACAGGGCCGGATCATCGACGGCGACCAGTTGATGGGGCTGATAACCCGCAGCTGGCACGAGGCAGGCACCCTGCAAGGCAATGGCCTGGTGGCGACCGTGATGTCCAATCTCGGTCTGGAGCGCTATCTGGAGGGCCGTGGCCTGCACATGTGCCGGACCAAGGTTGGTGACCGTCACGTTCTGGAGGCGATGAAAGCCAAAGGTTACAACGTGGGTGGAGAACAGTCGGGACACATCATCATGTCCGACTATACCACCACCGGCGACGGCATTGTCGCGGCACTGCAGGTTCTCGCCGTGATCGTCCGCGAAGGCCGAGTGGCGTCGGAGGCGACCCATGTGTTCGACCCCTACCCGCAACTGCTCAAGAACGTCCGTTACAACGGCGGTCAGCCGCTGGAGAACGACCGGGTGAAGGCGACCATCGCCGACGCCGAACGCCGTCTGGGCAACCATGGCCGGCTGGTCATCCGCAAGTCCGGCACGGAACCATTGATCCGCGTGATGGCGGAAGCGGACGACGAACAGCTGGTCGCCGAGGTGGTCGACGAGATTTGCGAAGCCGTAAAAGCAGCTGCATGACGGCGCGCGCATGAATGGTCGTGTTCTGATTGCCGCTGGATCGGACTCCGGTGGCGGCGCCGGCATCCAGGCTGACATCAAGACGGTAACGGCGCTGGGCGGCTACGCCATGACGGCGATCACCGCCCTGACCGCGCAGAACACCCTGGGCGTTCATGGTGTGTGGCCGGTATCTCCGGAGTTCATCGCTCGGCAGCTCGTGGTCGTGCTGGATGACATCGGCGCCGACGCTATCAAGACCGGCATGCTGCACGATGCCGCCGTCACCCGCACGGTGGCGGACGTCCTTGCCGAGAAAGCCTCGGCTGTGCCGCTGGTGGTCGATCCTGTGATGGTGGCCAAGGGCGGCGCCCCGCTGCTGGAGGCCGAGGCGGTCGGCGCGCTGTGGGCGCGTCTCATCCCGGCCGCCACGCTGATAACGCCCAACATTCCCGAAGCGGAGCTGCTGGCCGGCCAGCCCATCGCCACCACAGACGACGTGCTGGCCGCCGGTCGGCTCCTGCTCGCCCGCGGCGCGCGCGCCGTACTGATGAAGGGCGGCCACCGGGCCGGTGACGAGGTCGAGGACTGGCTGCTGACGCCCACCGGCGCCCGGCGCTTCACCTCGCCGCGGATCGACAGCAAGGACACCCACGGCACTGGCTGCACGCTGGCGTCAGCCATCGCCACCGGCCTTGCCCAGGGGATGACGCTGCCGATGGCGGTCGACCGGGCTCGCCACTACGTGCTGGAGGCCATCCGCCAGGCGCCCGGCCTCGGCCAGGGCCATGGTCCGCTCAATCACGGCTGGCCGTGCGCGCTTCCCTCAGCGGATCGCTGACCTTTCCGACTAGCCGGAAGCGCGCCCGGACATGGCGCGCATCAGCGCACCGGCGATACGGGTGTAGGCGCGCTCCCATGCCGCGCGCACTTCAGGCGTGAAGTCGCCATCCAGCGCCGCCGCGAAGGACTCGAACAGCGCCTGACCAAACATGCTGAAATACTCCGGCCGAATGCCGATCTCGACATGCCGGCGTGCCAAGCCTGCCAGACCAGGCATGTCGGCCGGTGCATGCGCGCTATCGATCAGCTGACGCAACATCTGCACGAGGCGCACCTGCTGCTGCTGCATATCGCCAGGAAACAGCGACCGCAGTTCGGGGTAGGATCGGAACAGGGTGTCGTAAAACAGCACGCCAAAGTCCTCGCCCTGGCTCACCAGCCGGCGAAAACTGCGGTCAACAATTGCGAGATCACCCTCCGTCATGCCCCAGCCTCTGCAAGCACACACCTACCAACATCATCGCCATAAGCTTCGACAGCGGTGAAGAAACTCCTAACAGGGCCGTGCATCCGCCCGCGCCACCGCCTCCGCGCCGCATTGACGGCGGATCGCCTTGCCGCCATGCTGCACCCTGAGCCGCGCTCAAAAATGCCACCAAGGCGCGCGACTCCCCTGGGGAGGGACCATGCTGACAAAAGCCGACGACTATCCTGTTCATCAGACACCGGAACCGATTGCCTACGCCGGCACCGACCGGAATTTCTACGACCGCTACTTCTTCAACGGCTATGACGCCGACGGCGAACTGTTCTTCGCCGTGGCACTGGGAGTTTACCCCCACCTGAACATCATGGATGCCGCCTTCTGCGTCGTGCACGACGGGGTGCAGCACAATCTGCGCGCCTCCCGCCTGCTCGGCATGGAACGCCTGGACACCATCGTCGGTCCGATCCGCGTCGATGTACTGGAGCCGTTGCAGCGCCTGCGCGTCGTGGTGGCGCCGAACGAGCATGGCATCACCGCCGACCTCACCTTCGAGGCCCGGGCACGCCCGGTGGAGGAACCACGGTTCATCCGCCGCCAGGGCCCCCGCACGATCATGGATTACACCCGGCTGACCCAGAACGGCAGCTGGTCGGGCTGGGTCGACATCGCCGGCCAACGTTTCACGCTGGAACCGGCACGCTTTCTGGGCACGCGCGACCGCTCCTGGGGCATCCGGCCGGTCGGCGCGCCTGACAGCCAGCCGGTCACCCCCGCCGAGCCGCCCCAGTTTTTCTGGCTATGGGCGCCGCTCAATTTCGCCGATGGCTTCTCGCTCTACCATCTCAACGCCGACGACCAGGGCCGGCCATGGAACACCCATGGCCTGTTCGGCGCGCTGGGCGACGCCGAACCGCGGTCAATGGCGACAGCAACGGCCGACATTGAGTACAAGCCCGGCACCCGACATGCCCGTTCAGCGTGCCTGACCTTTGTCGACCCCGCGGGCGGCGAGACCCGCATCACGCTGGCGCCGCGGTGGAACTTCTACATGTCCGGGCTCGGCTATCTGCACCCCGAATGGGGGCACGGCCTGAACAAGGGTGATCTGGCGGTCGGCTATGACCGCATCGAGATCGCCACCGCCGACGAAACGCTGCCACTGCACTGGCATGTGCAGGCGTTCGTGCGCGCCGAGATGACCGGCACGCTGGGCCGGCGCACCGGATTTGGCGTGCTGGAGCAACTCTCCATCGGTGCCCATGCGCCATCGGGCTTCACCGGCCTCATGGACATGGCGAAGTAGGAGAACAGGCATGGACGAGATCCGTCAGCGCTTCGCCCGCTATCTCGCCGCCCGCATGGAGGGCATCACCGACGTCGAGATTGTAACCGCAGCCCGCCTCCATGGCGGCGCCAGCCGGGAGACCTACCGGCTGCGCGCGCGCTACTTGCAGGAGGGCGCCACTGTCGAGCGCGGTTTCGTGTTGCGCCGTGACCCCACCGGGTCATTGATCGAGACCGAACGCGACGTCGAGTACAATGCCTACCGCGCCTACCACGGCACCGACGTGCCGGTGCCGGAGCCGCTGTTTCTGGAAATGGACGGCCAGTGGCTGGATCGTCCGTTCTTCGTGATGGAGGAGATCACCGGCTGCACCGCGGCGCCCCCGTTCCAGCCCGACCCCTACGGGCCGCTGCGGGACAGGATCGGCACGCAGTTCTGGAACATCCTCGGCGCCATCCACCGCGCCGACCCGGCGGCACGCGGCCTGACCCGATGCCTCGACATGCCCGCGCCCGCCGACTGCTGGCGTCAGGCGCTGGACTACTGGGCGGCGGTCATCGACGCCGACGCCCTGTCGCCCCAGCCTATCGTGCAGGGCGCCATCCGCTGGTTGCGACGCAACCCGCCGCCGGCACCGCCGCGCGTCACCGTCATCCACGGCGACTATCGCACCGGCAACTTCCTGTATGACGATACCGGGACCATCCGCGCCGTACTGGACTGGGAGATGTGCCATCTCGGCGACCCGCACGAGGACATCGCCTGGGCCGCCGATCCGCTGTGGGCGTTCGGCGACCCGACTCGGGCCGGGACAATGATCCCGACCGAGGAAGGCTTGCGCCTGTGGACGCAGGCATCGGGCATGGCGGTGAACCCGGAGTCGCTGCGCTGGTGGCAGGTCTTCGCCATGGTCAAGGGGCTGGCGATCTGGCTGTCGTCGTCCCGCGAATACGCGACCGGCAGCAATCGTGACCCGATTCTCGCCTTCTCCGGCTGGTTCTGCACCGCCGCCCACAACCGGATGCTGGCCGAGCGCCTGCGCGACCTGACCCTGGAGGAGTGTGCCGCATGAGACCGGAAGCCGACCACATCCTGCTGGGTGCCTGCGCCGAACTGTCGGCCAGCATCGCGCCCGCCCTGCCCGGCGACTACGCCACCGGCACGCTCAACCTCATCGGCCTGATGATGTTCATGGTGGCGGGAGAATATGACCGCGCCGCCGACGTGCGCCACGCCGACATCGAAGCGATGCGCGTGCTGCTGCGCGACGGACTGGCGCTGGTGCATGATCCATCCCTGCGCGCGACTCTGGAAGCCGCCAGCGCGGCGACGCCCGCCAGTCTGCGAATCTCGGCGCTCGATGCCGTGCACGACCAGATGGCCGCCGCGATCATTGATCTGCACGCCGCCGTCGAGGCGCGTCATGACCGCACCGGAGAGGCACTGGCCACGCGCATCTGGTCGGCGCTGGTGGATATGTCGGATCGCCATGTCCCCAGCCTGCCCTCGCCGACTTGAGGTCAGGCGTCGAGAATAGCCCGGATGCGGCGCGCCATGTCTTCGCGACGGAACGGCTTGCTCAACAGCTGTACGCCGGGGTCGAGCCGACCTTCGTGAATGATCGCGTTTTCGGTGTAGCCTGAGATATAGAGAACCCTGGCATCCGGTATCCGCGCCTGCACGGCATCAGCCAGCTTGCGACCATTCAAGCCGCCTGGCAGGACGACGTCGGTCATCAGCAGATCAAAGCGCAGACCGCTGTCGATGGCCTCCAGCACCCGCGCGGCCTGGTCGAAATCATGAACCTCATATCCGAGGCTGAGCAGCCCTTCCTTGATCAGGGCACGGACCATTTCATCATCCTCGACCAGCAGGATGGTTTCAGTGCCATGCGCCGGTTCCACACGCGTCTGGCGGGGCTCCGACGCCGCCACGGTCGAGGCGGCGCGCGGCAGGTAAAGCTTGATGCTCGTGCCCTGGTCGATCTCGGAATAGACCTTGATATGACCGCCGGTCTGCTTGACGAAACCATAGACCATGCTGAGACCCAGACCGCTGCCCTTGCCCACCTCCTTGGTGGTGAAAAACGGCTCGAACACTTTATCGATGATATCCGACGGAATGCCCTTGCCGTTGTCCGACACGGCAACCAGCACATACTGGCCGGGCGTCACGCCAGGATTGTGCTCGGCATAATAGGCATCGAGATGGGCGTTGGAAGTCTCGATGGTCAGCTTGCCACTCTCTCCCATAGCGTCGCGGGCGTTGATCGCCAGGTTGAGAATGGCGTTCTCCAATTGTGATGGATCGACATAGGCCTGCCACAACCCGCCACCACGAACCAGCTGGATCTGGATATGCTCGCCCAGAGTCCGGCGCAGCAGGTCATCAAGGCGCAACACCAGCTGGTTGACATCCACCACTTCCGGGGTCAGTGCCTGCCGGCGGGCAAAAGCGAGCAACCGGCGCACCAGTTCAGCACCACGATTGGCGGCCCTTTGCGTCATGCCGACCAGGCGGCTGATCCGGCTGTCGTTCTTATACTCCTCCAGCAGCAGTTCGGCATTACCCAGGATGACCGTCAGCAGATTGTTGAAATCGTGGGCAACGCCGCCGGTAAGCTGACCGATCGCTTCCATTTTCTGCGCCTGGCGCAATTGCTGCTCGGTATCCTTCTGTTCGGTGATGTCGCGGAAATAGATGGCGATGTCACCATTGGTCGGCGCGACCCGCACGGTGAAATAGCGGTTATTGCGTGGATTGTTATATTCGAACTCGATCAGGCGCTGCTCGGCCTTGGCGCGGTGGAGTTCCTGCTCGAAATTGGTGCCCAGCGTGTCGGGGAAACGGTCCCAGATGCTGCGGCCCAGCAGGTCCGGCAATGCGAACCCCAGTTCCGCCAGCGCGTAGTCATTGGCACCGATGAAGCGCCATGCTCCGTCGAGCTTGATGAAGGAATCGAAGGCGGTGTTGATAACGGCCTCGACCATCTGCCGGGCTTTTACCGCCTCGGCACGCGCGTCCTCGGCGCTCGCCAGGGCCGTGCGATTTTCCTGCATCAGACGCATGTTGGCGATGGCGACCGTGGCAATCCGCGCCAACTGCTCGATCACCGCCTGATCGGTGTCGGAAAATTCTCCCCGTATACGATCAGCGAGTTGAATGAACCCGATACACTGATGACCCTCGACCAGCGGTACCCCGAGCCAGCCACGCATCGACAGCGCGTCGCTCACGCCATGATCGCCTGGCAAAGGCACCATGTGCAGCGACATCTGTTCACGGGTCAGACGCAGCGCACGCCGATCATGACAGGCCGTTCGTGCGAGTGCTTCGGTCACCGCCGCACAGTCCTGCGGCCTCACCTGCGTAAAAAAGCCGGCAAGGTAAGCGGCCTGGATATCCATCCGCTCATGATCCGCCGGATCGGCGAGACCGGCGATGATGATGTTGGCAGGCACCAACTCGCGCGCGACATCCGACACCTGCAGTAAAATGGCTGACACACTGGGTGCGGCGGCGATGTCGGCGGAGGCATCGGCCAGACGCCGGAAGCGACGGGATATCTGCTCGGCCTGCCCGCTGCGTCGCTGCGCCTGGGTGAGACCGATGAACGCGAACAGCACCACCGCGATCACCAGGAGCGCTGTGATGGCGCCATCTGTCAGGGAGCGATGCCACCAGGAGGCCAGGATGCTGTCCCGCGACTGGCCGATCGTCACGACAAGCGGGTAGTCCTTCACTTTACGAAAGGCCGAAAGCCGGACAAGGCCATCCCCGACATAGGGTCGGGTAAAGGTACCGTGATCCTGCGTCCTGACCAGCGAGCGGAACGGTTCGAGGTGCGTGTAGGAGCGACCGAGCATGGACCGGATCATCGGGTAACGGGCCAGGCGCACCCCGTCGCTGCGCGACAGCGACACCACCGCACGGTTGGCAAGGTTCATCGACTCATACAACGACACGAACCGGTCGACCGCCATGGCGGCGACAACGACACCGGCGAACTCGCCGTCGCCAGAGGTGAGCCTGCGGCTGACGCGAATGATCTGCCGGCCCGTCGCCCGGCCGACGAAACCTTCCATCGGCTTGTCGACATGCAGTGAGTCGGCCGTATCATTCAGATGATGCAGATACGTCTCGGTGTTGCGGAAATCCGTCGTCGCGGGCATCTGGTCGGCCGACGTGGCGCGGAAAACCCCATCGGCATCCAGGACGAAAAACTCATACACATCCGGCGTTGAGTCGCGCCGGCGCACCAGCAGACGCTGCTGTTCGGGAGACAGGTCGCCAGCCAGCATCGCCGCTGGCATGTTCTCGCGGATGTTCTGCAGCTGCATGTCGACGGTCTCGACCGTCTGCCGGGCATGTTCGGCCACCACACTGGTGAGGTTGACCAGCGAGACCTCGGCCTCGGCCAGCTGCCGACCACGGTAGATGTAGGCCTGCACCACCACCAATGCCAGCACGAGACAGGCAAAGACCGTGAAAGCGACCGCAATCGTCAGGGGCGAGAACGCACCACGTCGCCACCGCTCTGCGAACGGCAGGGCGTCAGACAAGACAATGGCGGCATCAGGGCGACCCGCAACGGCTCCCTGCCCTCCATCCCCGGCGGGCACCGGCCTGTCCCCTCTCACCAGCCCTCTCCCCACAATCCTGACGCGTTCAGTTCTGCCAGATCAGCGCCAGAAGGGGAATACTGTATTGACTCGCTCTAAAGTGCCACTGCCGGATGCGGCAGGGGAAATCAGGCGTCTAGCCGCTTCCGCCGCCGACGGAACGGCATCGGCAGCACATCAATGCCTTCCTCGTGCAGTTCCTTCGCCTGCTCCAGCGTTGCCTCGCCGAGAATGCCGCGCGCCTCCGCCTCGCCGTAATGGATGCGGCGCGCTTCCTCGGCGAACTTGTCACCAACGTCGTCGAACGAGGCCTCGACCCTCGCCTGCATTTCCGCCAGCAGCGCCAGCGCCTGTTTCACCGCCTCGGGGGAGTGTTCGCCACCAGCCGCCACAGGCACGCTGACGGGTTCGGCCGGCGCACGCCGCTGGTTGCCCTTGGGCGCGACATTGGGCGCCATCAGTGCCTTGCCGACATCGCTGTTACCGCACATCGGGCAGGACAGCAGATGCCGGGCCCGCTGGCTCTCGTAATCGGCGGACGAGCCGAACCACGCCTCGAAGACGTGACCGTTACCGCACTTGAGATCGAACACGATCATGACGCTACACCTCGACCAGGGCGAAGCCGCGATCATGCCGGAGGGCGGGAACGCGGCCCCGCGCCACCCCTACTTGGGAAAGGTCGAGCCTGACGACAAGCCCCCCCGGCGCCTCGCCGCCATCGGCCAGCACCTCGCCCCACGGCGCCACCACCAGCGAATGGCCGAAGGTATCCCGCCCGTCGGCATGGTGGCCGGTCTGCGCCGGGGCCAGCACGAAGCAGCCCGTCTCGATGGCGCGGGCTTTCAGCAGCGTGTGCCAGTGGGCCTGGCCGGTGGTGCGGGTGAAAGCCGCCGGCACCACCAGGATGTCGGCGCCGGCCTGCGCCAGCGTCCGGAACAGATGGGGGAAGCGCAGGTCGTAACAAATGGCGTGCCCCAGCCTGCCCCACGGCGTCGCCGTCACCACCGCCCGGTCGCCGGGCCGGTATGAGGCGGACTCGCGGTAACGCTCGCCATTGGGCAACTCGACGTCGAACAGGTGGATCTTGTCGTACCAGGCGCGGATGACGCCCGCGTCGTCGATGAGGAACTGCCGGTTGACCAGCATGTCGGCGGCCGGACCGTCCGCATCCGGCACCTTCAGCGCCAGCGAGCCGATCAGCAGCCAGACCTTGAGTTCGGCCGCGAGCCCGCGCGCCAGCGCCAGCGTCTCGTCCTCGGCCTCGGTGCGGGTGTTGGTGAGCAGGCGCGCCTTGTTGCCGTCCAGCACACCGGTCATCTCCGGCGTCAGGATGAGCCGGGCGCCCGCCGCCGCGAGGTCGCGCACGCCGGACTCCAGCGCCAGGGCATTGCCGGCGGGCTCGATGCCCGACGTCATCTGCAGCAGGCCGACGGTCAGTGTCGGCGGGGGGGCGGCATCGCTCATGGTCGGGGCGCCGGCGTGCCGCGTTCAGGCCGCCAGCAGCGGATCAAGCCCGCCGCGCGCGTCCAGCGCGTGAAGGTCGTCGCAGCCACCGACGTGACGCCCGTCGATGAAGATCTGCGGCACGGTGCGCGCGCCGTGCGCCCGCTCGACCATCGCCGCCCGGCCCTCGGGATCAAAGGAGACGTCATATTCGGTGAACGCCGCGCCCTTGGCCGTCAGCAGTTGCTTGGCCCGAACGCAATAGGGGCACATCGCGGTGGTATAGATTTCGACCTTGGCCACGCCTTACTCCTGAAACAGTTTGGCCCAATATGGTCGGGCCGGCGATCTGTCACAAGTCCGCAAACCATCGGGTGTGGTCAGGCCATCAGCACCACCCGCGCCAGCGTCGCCACCCGCACCTCGCGCGCACCCGCCTTGAGCAGGGCCGTGGCACAGGCGTCCAGCGTCGCACCGGTCGTCATGACATCATCGACCAGCAGCACCGTCCGACCCTGTACATGCGCCACCCGGCGAGGATTGACCGCGAAGGCGCGCCGCACATTGGCCCGCCGCGCCACGCGGTCAAGCCCCTGCTGTGGCGGGGTGGCACGCAGCCGCAGCAGAGCATCGAGCACCACCGGCCGTCGCACCAGCCGGGCCAGCGCACGCGCCAGCAACGCCGCCTGGTTGTAGCCGCGCCGCCAGATACGCCCCCGATGCAGCGGCACCGGCACCACCATCAGGTCCGGCACGTCCAGCAGCCCGGCAACCGCGCGCGCCAGCGCCGGCGCCAGGTGGCGCGCCTGCTCGGGGCGGTCGCCATGCTTGAAGGCGACGATGGCGGCGCGTGCCGCGCCGTCGTAGCGCCACACCGCCCGGGCGCGGGCGAAGGCCGGCGGATTGGCAAGGCAGGCGCCGCACTTGAGCCCGCCGTCCTCCGGGCTGCCGTCACCCTCGACATGTCCCTGGGACGGCGACTCGAACGGCAGGCCGCACTGGACGCAGGCCGGGCCGTCGAGAAAGCCGAGGCTCGCCCAGCACTCCGAGCAGAACAGGCCGGGCGCCGAGACCAGCGCACCGCAGGCCATGCAGCGCGGCGGCAACACCACGTCGAGCAGCCCGCGCAACGGGCGAAGAGCCCCCCTCATCATAATCGGGCAGCATAGCGGCCGGATAATCGCTTGGCGACGGCGCGCCCGCACGCCATATGCGCAGGCATGAGCGACGCGCCCACCCCGCCCCCGACGACTTCCGCCACCGGCGCCGCCCCGGTGAGCGAAATCTTCGACCGCCGCCAGCGCCGCCGCCAGTGGCAGCGGACGGCGCGGGCCGGCGCGAATGACGGTGCCCTGCTCGACCTGCTGGTCGACGACCTGCTGGACCGGCTGGCGCTGGTCAATCGCCGCTTCACCCGGGTGCTCGATCTCGGCTGTCACGACGGCCGGCTGGCGGCCCGGCTGGCCGGCGACGGCGTGTCGGTGGTGACCACCGAGGTCGCCGCCGCCGATGCCGCCCGTCCGAGCCTGCCGCTGGTGGTCTGCGAGCCGGACCTGCTGCCCTTCGCGCCCCACAGCTTCGACCTGGTGGTCGCGGCGGGCAGCCTGCACTGGGTCAACGACCTGCCGGGCGCGCTGGCGCAAATCCGCCATGTCCTGGTACCCGACGGGCTGTTCCTGGCGACCTTCCCCGGCGGCGCCAGCCTCGCCGAGCTGCGCCATGCCCTGCTGGCGGCGGAGGAAGACGTCACCGGCGGCGCGGCACCGCGGGTGTCGCCGATGGTGGACATGCGCGAGGGCGGCGCCCTGCTGCAGCGGGCCGGCTTCGCCATGCCGGTGGCCGACTGCGACCGGCTGACCCTGACCTATGCCCATCCGATGGCGCTGCTGGCCGAGCTGCGCGCGATGGGCGAGACCAACGCGCTGGCCCAGCGTGCCCGCCGGCCGCTGCGCCGCGACGTGCTGGCGCAAGCCTGCGCCCTCTATGCGGAACGCTTCGGCCTGCCCGACGGCCGGGTGGCGGCGACGCTGGAGGTGGTGACGCTGATGGGCTGGGCGCCCGGCCCCAACCAGCCGGTGCCCAAGCGACCGGGCTCGGCCACCGTCAGTCTGGCGGACGTGCTGGAGCCCCGGACACCGCGCGACTGACGCCGCCGGGCGTGCCCGACAGGGTTAGAATCCAACCCTGCCAATCGGCCACGCATCGCGAACGACGGCGGCCGGTCTATTCCTTGGTCGGCGTCGGGCCGCCCATCAGGGCCGTGCGCAGGCCGGGGACGTTATCTGCCCCCACCGGCACCCGCATTTCGCTCTTCATGAGCAGCGCCGGCGCGATCGGCTCGGCCCGGCCGCCAAGGCAGGCGCCAAGGAAGGCTTCCGTCAGCCCGAGGAAAGCGCGCTCGTTGTCCGGCCGGTCGTAGCCGCCGGCCTCGCCAACGAACACCGCCGCCGTCACCGGCTTGCCGGCGGCGGCGAGCTTCTGGGCGAACGCCATCAGGTCCGGTTCCAGCGCCGCCCGATCCCGCCCGCCCATGGCCAGCAGCAACGGCTTGCCGATGCTGTCGGCGCGATTGACCGGCGAGGCGGCGGCAAGCGCGGTGCGGCCTTCCTGCGTCGTCGGATCGCCGACACGGTTGACGATCAGATCGTAGGTGGCGACGTCGGCCGGCGCCACGCCATCGGCCAGCTTGACCAGGTCCACCGGCGGATGGCTGGCGACGGCGCAGGCGTAGCGGTCCCCCTGGCTGGCGAGCCCCATCAACGCGGCATAGCCGCCGAAGGAGGCGCCCATCAGCGCCACCTTGTCCTTCCGGGCATAGCCGCGCGCCACGGCCCAGGCCGCGCCGGCCTCGATGTCGGCGGGGATGATGCTGGCCCAGCCATTGTCGGCCGCCGCGAGATAGGCCTTCCCGAAACCGGCCGAACCCCGGTAGTTCACGCTGAGCACGGTATAGCCGCGATTGGCCAGCCACTGGTGGGTGGGCAGCCAGCCGAGCCGGTCGCGCGTCCATGGTCCGCCATGCACCAGCATCACCAGCGGCGCGGCCGCCCTGGGCAGGCCATCGGCATCGACCGGCACCTGTTGGGCCGGGGTGAGGTAACCGGTGGCCTGCAACCCGCCTTCCAGCGGCACCGTCACCGGCACGGTGCGCGCGATCGGCGATTTGGCCGGCAGGTCGCGCAGGCTGAACAGCAGCACCGGCTGGCCGCCCCGGCGGTAGAGATAGAAACGGGTCGGCCGCGCGCCATCATCGGCCGCCAGCAGCCAGGCCTTGCCATCGTTGCTGATGTCCAGCACCGCCACCTGCGGCGCCAGCGTCGACAGCACCGCGGCATCGGCGGCGTAGGCCTGGTCCAGCGCCTGCCACCGGCGGGTGGCGCCCTCGATCGCCGCCAGTACCGGACGGTCCGTCGCCGGGTCGATCACCACATCCTCGACATCCGCCGCGGCAGGGGCCTCGGTGAGCGGTGTCAGCCGGCCGCTCGCCACGTCGATCGCCACCAGCCGGCTGGTGTCGCCATCGCGGCTGTCGCGGGCAAACAGAGTCGCGCCATCGTTGGACAGACCGACCAGCGCGGTGGTCAGCGCGTCTTCCGCCGGCACCTGGGCGAACGGCACGAATCCGCCGCCTTCCGGCCGCCGCCACAGGAAGCCGCCCGTCGGCACCGCCTGCTGCACCACCCGCACGGCAAGCGCGGCATCGGCGACGAAGCCGTCATAGCGATCGTTGGCCAGCACCAGTGTGCGTTTGCCGGTGGCGAGATCGAGCCGGTAGAGGTCCCGGTAGGGGGACTCCGCTCGCGCCAGGCCGAGCAGCAGCGCGTCGGGCTGGGCGGCGGAGGCCGCGACAACCAGCGGCCGGGCACCGGTGCCAGTGAGCAGGGTGCGGTTCTTGCCACCCTTGAGGTCGTGCACCATCAGCTGCCAGGCGTCGTCGCCCCGCAGCGAGTTGACGATGAACAGCAGCCGCTGGCCATCCGCCGACCAGCTCACCGCATCCACCGAGGAGTCACTGAACCGGGTGAGCTGGCGGGCATTGCCGGGTTCGATGACCGCGGCGACGAACAGGTTGGGCTGGCCTTCGGCGGGGCCAAGCCAGGCCACCTGCCTGCCATCGGGCGACAGGGTCGGGCTGGCGTGGGTCGGCAGCGAGAACAGGGCATCGCGCGGAATCAGCGTCGCGCTGTCGGCGGGAGCCGCCGGACCACCGCCCTGCCGCCACCACCACAGGCCCGCGCCGCCGACAACCAGCAGCAGCGCCAGCACCAGCAGGATCAGCACCCCCCGGCGCCGGCGCGACGGGCTGCCAGCGTTGGGCGCGGCCACGGCATCAACGGGCTCGACATCCGGCGGCACCATGGCCGGGGTGGTGTCATCGTTGCTGCGAGACTCGTCGGCCATCCGCCTTCACCCTGATTGTCCGCGTTTGCGTTACCCGCGTCCGCCCCGTCCGCACCGACCGCGCGCCGGACGCTGCCGAGCGAACCCTAGACCCTTTGGCCCGCCCTACACCAGCGCGGCGATCATGCCGACCAGCGGCACGTCGGCCGGTGGCATCGGCAGGCTGTACAGTTCATTGATCGCCGCCCAGCGCACGGCCTGACCCTCGCGCGGCTGGATGGCGCCGCGCCATTTGCGGCAGGCATAGACCAGCATCAGCAGGTGGAACGTCTCGTAGGCATGGCTGGCGAAGGTCAGCGGCGCCAGACAGGACACCGAGGTATCGATGCCCAGCTCCTCGTGCAGCTCGCGCACCAGCGCCGCTTCCGGCTTCTCGCCGGGCTCCAGCTTGCCGCCGGGAAATTCCCACAGGCCGGCCATCGACTTGCCCTCGGGACGCTGCGCCACCAGCACCCGGCCGTCGGCATCTATCAGGGCGGCCGCCACCACCATCACCGTCGGCAGGGCGGGGTCGCCAAGACCCGGCGGCGCGGGGCAATCATCAAGCATCAAGGGCGTCATCAGTTTCCGCAGACTGCATCCGATTCGGTGAGCGCCCGTCATAGAGGATCAGCAGAGCGGCGGGGAATCGAATTTCACGCCCGCCGCATCGCAAGGCCCGGGCGCCGTGGCCCCGGCCTACAGCATCCCGCCAGCGCTCAGACGGGCTGCGAGGGCATCAGCCTCGGCGACGCGACCCTGTTGGCGCAGAAGCGCGAGATAATCCTGCCCGGCCGCCTGCCACAGCACGGCAGCCTCGCCGTCTGCCGGTCGCTTGACGTCGAGCAGCTGATTGTAACGCTGTTCAGCGGCGACAACCTTGCCGGACGCGGTATCGACCCGCGCACCCAGCAGTTCAACACGCACCCGCGTGATGTCGGACCAGCCGAGCGCTGGCCGGACAATCGCCTCCGCCTGCTGCTGGTACTGTCGGGCCGTGGCGACGTCGTTCAGGCGCAGCTCCAGCTCCACCAGCGACAGATACGCCATGGCGACACGCGGGTCCGTTTGGCCATAGGCCTGCTGACTGGCCGACAGGTAACTGACGTAGGCGTCGCGCGCCGCCGGCCCGTCGGCACCGACCTGCAGGTCCCCCATCGCCCGATAGAGATAGGCCTTGGCGGCCCAGTTCGCGCGATCATCGCCGTCGAGCTTGCCAAGGGCATAGCGGATGTCGGCCAGCGCCACGCCAGTCCGGCCGACCTGCTGCGCCAGATCGGCGGCGGTGAGTACGAGATGAACATAGGCGTCCGGTTTCACCGGGCGCTCCATGATGAGATACATCGAGGCCGCCTCGCGGGCCATGCGAAGGGCAGCCTTTGTGTCGCCACCCTCCACGGCCCGGGCCGAGGCCCGGTAGGCCTGCTGCCAGGTCTCCTGCGCCTGGGCCGGCTGGACCGCCACAGCCCCCAGCAACATCGCCAGAATCAGCACACGTGACTGTCCCCGCATCGCCTTGCCCTCCCCGCAGGTTGATCAGGGCAGTTTAGCCCATCGGCCAAAGCCCACAACCGGAAAGGATGAGACCGGGATCGCGCGGCGTCTCAGGCGGCGAACTGGTCCTCGCTCAGCGCGTAGAGCAGCGCGCCGCCCCGGGTAACGGGGCCGAGCAGCGCGGTCGCCTGCGGCACCACCTGTTCGGCGAAGAAGCGCGCGGTGACGATCTTGGCCTTGAGGTAGGCCGGGTCGCCCTCGCCCGCCGTCAGTCGCTCGGCGGCGACCGCCGCCTGGCGGGCAAGCAGCCAGCCGCCCAGCACGATGCCGAACATCCGCAGGTACGGCGTGGCGCCGGCGGCGGTGTTGTCGACCTCTTCCGGCTTCTGGCCGGCCAGCCAGACGGTGGCGGAGTTGAGCGCGTCCAGCGCGTCGGTCAGATAGGGCTTGATCGCGCCCAGATCGCCATTGGCCGGCAGCTGGCCGAGGAAGTTGCGGATGTCGGTGAACACCCGGCGCCAGTGGACGCCACCGTCCATCGGCAGCTTGCGGCCGACCAGATCGAGCGCCTGGATGCCGTTGGTGCCCTCGTAGATCGGCGCGATGCGCGAATCACGATAGTGCTGGGCCGCCCCGGTTTCCTCGATGAAGCCCATGCCGCCGAACACCTGCACGGCCAGGCTCGACATCTCGACACCCATGTCGGTGGCGTAGCCCTTGGTGATCGGCGTCAGCAGGTCGGCCAGGCCCTGGGCCGCCTTGCGGGCGTCGGCGTCGGTCTCGGCGTGCGCCCGGTCGACCGCCGCGGCGTTGAGGTAGGCCAGCGCGCGGATCGCCTCGGTGGTCGCCTTCATGGTCAGCAGCATGCGGCGCACGTCGGCGTGCTCGATGATGCGCACCGGCGCCCGCGAACCGCCCAGCCGGGCCGACTGCACCCGGTCGCGGGCATAGGCCAGCGCCCCCTGATAGGCCCGTTCGGCGATCGACACGCCCTGCAGGCCGACATTGACGCGGGCGTGGTTCATCATCGTGAACATCGCCTTCATGCCGGCGTTTTCCGCCCCCACCAGATAGCCGACGCAGTTGTCGTTGTCGCCGAAGCTCATGGTGCAGGTGGGCGAGGCATGGATGCCGAGCTTGTGCTCGATCGAATGGCAGAACACGTCGTTGCGGCGGCCGGGCCGCCCGTCCGCATCGGGGATGAACTTCGGCACGAGGAACAGCGAGATGCCGCGGGTTCCGGCCGGCGCGCCGGGCAGGCG